>CALMOM010000223.1:500-4274 GCA_937873305.1 uncultured Terriglobus sp. | reverse complement strand
GTACTGGAAGAGCAAAGCCCGGGGTTCAGCGGACGCACCAAAGGCACCTTGCGGGTCTTCAACTCGGGCGCTGTAGTGCGGACCACCGCGCTGCTGAGCATTGGCGGCTTTCCCCGGCAATTCTGGCTTGACTTCCTGGATCATGCGACCTTTCACCTGCTGCAGCAGCGCGGACAGGTGGTTGTTCTGCCGGTAACGCTGCAGCATGAACTTTTTACCAACAGTACCGTGCAAGCGTGGAATCGAACGTACCTGCGGCGCCATCGCAACCTGCTGCAGGCGGAAGCCACCTTTTACCGGCTGTACGGAACCCGGCAGGACAAATGGCGCTACCGGATCCGTCTGCTCCGGCATACCTATGGTTCACTCAAGCACCTGCGCCTGCCCATGGTGTGGCAACTCGTGACAACTCTGCTGAGAGGACGTTGACCGTGGCCCCCGCCGTAACTGCCGTTCTGGTGCTGTACCGTATGCAGCTGGAAGAAAGCCCCTGCTACCTCTCCTTCATGGAAGCCATGAAGCGCATGGCAGCGCGACAGCCAATTGCGTTGATGGTCTATGACAATGCGCCTGCCATGGACGGGCACTCTGCCGCGCTGGAACGCATGCCAGAAGGCACTGTCTACCATGCCGACACGAACAACGGTGGGCTGGCCATGGCGTACAACGCAGGGCTCTTGGAGGCGCGGCGCAACGGCTCACAGTGGCTGTTGCTGCTGGACCAGGACACGGAATTGACTTTTGCTTACCTTCAAGAGTTGCTGCTGGCCGTGGGTACCGTACGGGATGACGTCTCCGCCATCATTCCGCGGCTGATGCAGGATGGCGTGACCCATTCGCCACAGCAGCTGCCGCGGCTGTCGCACCGTCCGCTTGGCAGTGCCGTCACAGGCCTGCTGCCGGAAGAGGTGACCGCGTACAACTCTGGTGCGGCCCTGCGTGTGTCCGCGGTCGACGGCTTTCCCACGCGGTACTGGCTCGACTTTTTAGACCACGCGATCTTTCACACGCTGCAGGCTGCCGGTGGCCGGGTTTGGCTGCTTGCGGCAGCCCTGGAACACCACCTCTCCACAGAGCGGCTGGGCATGGATGCGACTGTGGCGCGCTACCGCAACGTGTTGCAGGCGGAACGGGATTTTTACCGCGACTATGGCTCTCCATCGGACCGGGTCTTCTATCACCTACGCCGTGGCAAACAGACTGCTGCCCAGCTGCTGCGCGTCCAGGACAAGCACTTTGCCCTGCTCAGCCTGCGCGCAGCGCTTGGCCTGCTGCCGCCCACTCCACCGCGTTAGGCGCGTGGCACCTGGCTGCGGCAAGCAGAGCGAAACCACATACTCCCCGAATCACTACGTACCGGCCAGGCCGCTCATCGGGCCGCCTGCTGCCTAGATGTGGCATGCCACCATGTTGCGCTTTTCCAGGTAGCGCTGGTGATACTCTTCCGCCCGCCAAAAGGTTTGCGCCGGCTCCACGGCGGTCGCAACCGGCCTACGGAATACGCCGGAAGCGTTCAACTCTGCAATCTTTTCTTCCGCCGCAGCCCGCTGGTCGCCACTATGCGTGAAGATGACAGAGCGATACTGCGTGCCCAGGTCCGGTCCTTGCCGGTTGACCTCGGTCGGGTCATGAAGGCCGAAAAAGGCGTCTAAAAGGCTGTCATAGCTGATGCGAGCCGGGTTAAATACGACCTCCACGACCTCCGCATGCCCGGTGCTGTCGGTACAAACATCCTTGTAGGTCGGGCTTTCAGAGGTGCCTCCTTCATAGCCTGTGGCGGTGCCCACCACGCCCGTCAACTCGCTCAACCTTGCTTCCACTCCCCAGAAGCACCCTGCCCCAAACGTCGCTTTTTCTATTGCCACAGCTACTGCCTCCTGCCCTCTTCACCGATGCGCAAATCGCCACGGCAAGACGCATTCTGATACCGGAGACGTGCATTTGTCATGTGCCCGGCGTGAAATGTTCGTGACGCCGGGGCCGTGCATGTAAGTGGTGCTAGTGTGGAACTGCGAAGGGCGGTACGGGCGTTGAACAGGCGAAACTTTATGGCGGCAGCAGCGGCGCTTTCTGGCACGGCACTGGGTGAACACGGCATGGCAGGCCAGGCACCGGCGGGCACCCGCGAGTTGTACCAACTCCGCAAATACGAGCTGCGAAACGGGCCGCAGACCGCGATGGCGCAAACGTATTTTTCGCAGGCGCTCATCCCGGCGCTCAATCGTATGGGCATGCCGCAGGTGGGCACCTTTAGCCTGAGTATCGGGCCAGACACACCAACGTACTACGTCCTGATTCCGTCTAACTCGCCCGAAACGCTGCTGACACTGAACATGAGGCTGGCCGCCGACGCCGAGTTTAAAAATGCTGCGGCCGACTTCTGGGCCGCGCCCGCGACCGCACCTGCCTTTCAGCGGGAAGAGGTCACCATGATGGCCGCCTTCGACGGTTTTCCCAAGTTGACCGCGCCGAAACCCGGCAAGCGGATTTTCCAACTGCGGACGTACGAGAGCCCCAGCTTTGCCGCCCACCTGAAAAAGGTGGAGATGTTCGAGACAGGCGAGATCGCCATCTTCCAGAAGAATGGTCTGACACCGGTCTTCTTCGCCCACAATCTTACCGGCACGCGCCTGCCCAGTCTGACGTACATGCTTACGTTTCAGGACACGGCCGAGCTGAACGCGCACTGGTCCAGCTTCGGTGGTGATCCGACCTGGAAGGAGCTCTCACACAAGCCGGGCTACACTGATCCGGAGATTGTCAGCAACATTTCGAACCTATACCTGAGTCCGTTGCAGAGTTCGCAGATCTAGTAACGCAAGTAACCTCTGCAGTGAACAAAAGACCCGTCTGAAGGTGCAGCTTCGCCACGCGTGACGTGCAAAACTGCTCTGTTTGCACGCTACAACTGCACATTTAATCCGCTACAGGTGCGGTTTTTGCATTCTCTTCTATCGCTTTCGCGCGCGCTAAAGAAAATGCGCCCGCAAGGAAGCTAGAAACGGGGTCGTGAACCCCGCGACCCTGTCTTCTGCCCAGTCTGTTTCAGCTTGGCCGCCTCGGGCAGCCGTTGCTTGCGCTCCACCTTCTTGCCTGCCGCGGCACGTCCCAGCGCCTGCACCTCGCCCGATGTGAGTTCACGAAACTCTCCCGTCGGTACATCGAGCGTCAGCGCACCATAGCCGATGCGGCGAATCTTTTCCACGTGGTGGCCGATCTCCTCAAACATCTTGCGCAGCTGGCGGTTGCGGCCCTCGGTCAGCGTGACCTCGTACCAGGGATTGTCACCGCCGCGCACCAGTTCGACCTTGGCTGGGGCAGTCAAGACGCGGTCGCGCCGGGTACCACGGGTTTCCGCCAGGCGACCACGGTCGATCATGATGCCGCGACGAATCTGGTCAAGCGCGCTTTCCTCAGGCCGACCTGCGACCTTCACCAGATAGGTCTTTTGCACGGAATTCGCCGCTTTTGACAGGCTGTTGGCGAGCGTGCCGTCGTTGGTCATCAGCAGCAGGCCTTCGGAGTTGTAGTCCAGCCGGCCCACCGGGTACAGCCGCACATCCATCCGCTTGCCCTGCAGCCTCGCCGACTCTTTCAGGAGGTCCACGACAGTGCTGCGGCCCTCGGGATCGTCCATCGTGGTCACGTAGCCGCGCGGCTTGTTGACCATGAAGTAGCGGTGCTCCTGCTTGCCCTGCAGCAAGCGGCCATCGACCTTGACGTGGTCCACCTGGAGGTCGGCGCGCGTACCCAGCTCCGTGACCACGGTGCCAT
>CALMOM010000223.1:0-490 GCA_937873305.1 uncultured Terriglobus sp. | reverse complement strand
GCTTCTTGGCAACCAGCACCGGGCGGCTCGGTGACTGCTGGCTAGCTGGCTTGCTCTGCGTCGGACTCTGGGACTGCGTCGCCGGTTTGGGTGGTGTGGAGCGGCGCTGCCTGGGTTGATTCGGTTCTGCCATTGTTCCCTCCCGCTGCGGTCTCCGCAGTGGCTTGATCTGTTGCTGTTTGTTCTGACGCAAGCGCGATGGCTTCGACCTCCAGCGCATCGTCCGATTCCTCTGTGTCGTCGGTCTCACCCGCATCCGCGAGTAGTTCCGCATTCTCGCTATGGACGCCGGTTACTTCGCGGATGTGCTCCGCATCGCCGCGCACGTTGGCTTCTTCAATGATGCCTGCCGTCTGTTCCGCAGACACGTCATCCTGTTCCACCAACTCACTCGCCATGCGCTCAAACTCGTCCATGGACGGCAACTCATTCACGTCCTTCAGGCCAAAGCGCAGCAGAAAATCGCGGGTGGTCTTGTACAGCATGGGAC
>CALMOM010000222.1 GCA_937873305.1 uncultured Terriglobus sp. | reverse complement strand
GAAGAGTGCTTTACCACGCCGCACAAGGACCGCGTCAACGGCTCCGTGACCGCTAGCAAGCCGCTCTCGCACCAGGGCACGCTCATCGAGAACATCTCCGTGCGCTTCGAGAACGGCAGGATTGTCGAGGCGCACGCCACGGCCGGTGAAGACTCGCTAAAGAAGCTGATCGCAGTGGATGAAGGCGCAAGCCGTCTGGGCGAGGTGGCGCTGGTGCCGCACTCGTCGCCAATCGCGCAGAGCGGGCTGCTGTTTTGGAATACGCTCTTCGACGAGAACGCGGCCAGCCACATTGCGCTGGGTCAGGCCTACGCGACCTGCATCGCCGATGGCGAACACATGGACGACGCCACGCTTGCCGGCAAGGGTGCCAACAGCAGCCTCATCCACGTGGACTGGATGATCGGCTCCGGTGCGATGGACGTGGCCGGTGTGCACGCGGACGGCACGGAAGAACCGCTGATGCGGCAGGGCGAGTGGACGTAAGCCCATCCGCACCGCGCAGCGAATGGCGCATCGCAGAACTGCCGGTGCGCGATACACTCAAACGCGGCATGGAACCTGCGATTACCCCTCAACCCCCTCGATCCCTGTTGCAGGGCCTCGGCACCGCCGTCATCACCCCGTTCCATCCAGACGAGACCGTAGACTACGCCTCGCTGCGGCGACTGGCGGAAGCACAAGCCGCTGCCGGCGTTGATTTCCTGGTGGCTTGCGGTTCCACCGGCGAGGCCAGCACGCTGAGCGAGGACGAAACCGACGCAGTCATCCTCACGTGCATTGAGGCCGCAGCTGGCCGCATGCCGGTGCTCGCCGGCTGCACACACAACAGCACACGCGAGGTGGTGCGGCGGGCGGAGCGCATCGCAGCTTTACCGGGCCTCTACGGCATTCTGAGCGCCAATCCGTACTACAACAAGCCAGGCCAGCAGGGGCAGTACCTGCACTTCAAAGCCCTTGCAGAGGCCACGGGCAAACCGCTGCTGCTGTACAACATTCCGGGCCGCACCGCCGCCAACCTGGAACCAGCCACTGTCCTGCGACTGGCTGAACTGCCCAACATGATCGGTATCAAAGAGTCGAGCGGCAACCTGCAGCAAATTGGCGAACTGCTGGCCAACGCTCCCGACACCTTCGCCGTCTTTGCAGGCGACGACTACCTTGCGCTGCCCATCATCGCGGGCGGCGGCAAAGGCTTGATCTCGGTTGCATCGAACGCCGCGCCCCGTCAGGTAGCAGACCTGGTCCGCGCAGCTCTGGCACACGACATGCCTGCGGCACAGGAGCGAGCGCGAGCGTTGCACACACTCATGCACACGCTGTTTGCTGAGCCGAATCCGGCCCCGGTAAAGGCCCTACTCGCCATGATGGGCCAGATCGAAACCGACACCCTTCGCCTGCCCATGCTGCCCATCAGCGACAATACGCGTACCCGGCTGCAACATGCCGCAAAGCCCCTCGGCCTGCTCTAGCTTAGTTCAGGGAGCGCAGCAAACCACGCCGCGTAGGGTGTATTCCGGGCCATGTGCCGGTTCCAGTCCGGCGCGCCATCGGTCCACCACACCGGCCCACGTTCGCCCAGGGCATGTTTGGCCGCGTCCACCTGCCGTCGTGCCGCTTCGCGCGCCACCTGGTCACCGGCGCGCATGGCCCTGCCCTTGGCATTGCGTGCCAACATCAGTTCACGCGTCAGGCGTTGCCGCTCTTCCGGTGCCAGCAAGGGATTGGAGCAGCGCCAAAGCCTGCCGCGCAGGGCAAAGTAACGTCCATCCGGTGTCGCCGGTGGGCGATTCTTCACGCGTGCGAGAGCTGCAGACACAGCGATTCAGATGCGCCACGGTTGGTAGACTCAAACCTATGGCTTTTCAGGAGTTGGAACAGCGCATCGAGCATGCGTTTTCGCTGGGTGCGGCCGCGGCTGCGGAGCGTGCGTCGGTGGACGCCTTTAACGAGCTGCGCAGCGCGCTTGAGAGTGGTGCTCTGCGCTCGGCAGAACCTGACCCTGGAACGGAGCTGGGCTGGAAGGTGAATGCGTGGGTCAAGCGCGGTATCCTGCTGGGCTTTCGCCTGGGTACGCTGGTGGATATGGACGGCGGTAGTTACGTGGACAAGCACACCTTCCCTGCCCGCACCTGGACGCCGGAAGAGGGCGTGCGCATTGTGCCGGGCGGTTCCAGCGTGCGTGCTGGTGCGTTTCTGGCGAAGTCTGTCGTGTGCATGCCGCCCATGTACGTAAATGTGGGTGCCTATGTGGATGAGGGCACCATGGTGGATTCGCACGCGCTGGTGGGTAGTTGCGCGCAGATCGGCAAGCGCGTGCACCTGAGCGCCGCCGCGCAGATTGGCGGCGTGCTGGAGCCGGTGAACGCCTCGCCCGTCATTATCGAAGACGACGTGCTGGTAGGCGGCAACACCGGCGTGTACGAGGGCACCATCGTCCGCAGCAAAGCCGTGTTGGCGGCAGGCACCATCCTGACGCGCGGCACGCCCGTGTATGACGTGGTGAACGGCACGACCCTGCGTGCCACGGCAGACCTGCCACTCATCATTCCATCCGGTGCGGTCGTGGTGCCCGGCTCACGGGCCATCAGCAAGCCCGGTGCGGAGGGCCTGAGCATCTACACGCCCATCATTGTGAAATACCGCGATGAGAAGACCGAGCTGTCGCTTGCGTTGGAAGATCTGCTGCGCTAGTTAGTCTTCAGGACTGCCAACCTGGGTCGAGATGCGTGCGTTGCGCGAACCAGGATGGCCACGTCAGCATCCGGCACCAGCATTTGGAGCAGGAATGTCCTACTTGGCCCTCGGCACAAAAGGACGTGTGCAATGGCCCTTCTCCGGTACTCTGAGTGTATCTACCCACATGCTGCGCGCTACGTTGCACCAGAATCACGAGGAAGTTGACAGCGACGGTATACGCCTGCGCGGTCTTGGCTTCTCGCGGCTAGACGGCTTTTCCGACGTCGTCTTCGGTTTTGCCCTGACGTTGATTGTTGTCTCGCTGGAGGTACCGAAAAGTTTCGAGGAACTGCACCGGCTGTGGGCCGCGTTTCTGCCATTTGCCGTCACGTTTCTGCTGCTCATGCTGATCTGGTATGAGCACTTCACCTTCTTTCGGCGTTTCGGACTGCATGACGCAGGAACGATCTGGCTGAATGGCCTGCTGCTGTTCGTGGTTCTTTTCTACGTCTATCCGTTGAAGTTCCTATTCTTGACGGCCTTCGGTGGTGCCGCTACCCTGAACAGCTGGCAGCAGTACCGGGAGCTTGTGCTGCTCTTTGCTGGCGGCCAGGCCACCCTCTATTTCCTCATAGGGGGCCTGTATGCCAACGCATTGCGGCAGCGTGTACGGCTGGCACTCACCCCTGCCGAGACCTTCGTGACCCGCGCTGCATGCCTGGAGGAGGTGGGCACCGGCTGCGTCGGTCTGCTTGTATGCCTGCTAGTGGCGGTACTTCCACGTCATCACGCAAGTTGGGCACTGCTGGTGTTCATGCTGATTGCGCCGCTCAGGACGCTTACCGGACGCTACAGTCGCCGCGTCAGCAAACGAATGGGAACGGCTGGTTAAACTTCAGTCCCCCGCCCCGTGCAGGCGGCAGTCTAACACTGCTAGCATGATGGGTGAATGAATACTGATGCATTGAAGATTATCCCGCTCGGCGGCCTGGGCGAGTTTGGCATGAACTGCATGGCGGTCCGGTGGAAGGATGACATCCTCGTCATCGATGCCGGTCTCATGTTTCCGGAAGACGACCTGCTTGGCGTGGACATCGTCGTTCCAGACCTGACGTACCTGCTGGAAAACAGGGACAAGGTGCGCGGCATCCTGCTGACGCACGGCCATGAGGATCACATTGGCGGCCTGCCGCACATGCTGTCGCAGCTGAACGTGCCGGTGTATGGCACCGAATTCACGCTGACCTATGTGGAAAACAAGCTGGACGAGCACAAGCTGCTGGACGACGCCGACCTAATCGAAATGATTCCCGGCGAGAGCTTTGACCTGGGGCCGTTCCGCATTTCGCCCATCCGCGTGACGCACTCCTTGGTGGACTGCATTGCGCTGGCCGTTCGCACACCGGTGGGCGTCATTGTGCACACGGGCGACTTCAAGATCGATCTGGCCTCGCCCGACGGCAAGCCCTTTGACCTGCACGCGTTTGCGCAGCTGGGCAAGGAGGGTGTGCTGCTGCTGCTGCAGGACTCCACCAACTGTGACCGGCCTGGCTGGACACCAGGGGAACTTGCAGTCGTGCCGCGGTTGGACGAGATCTTCGCGCGCTGCGACCGGCGGCTGTTCTTCACCTGCTTCTCGTCGTCCATTCACCGCATCAAGCTGGCGATGGACCTGGCGCACAAGCATGGCCGCAAGGTCGCGCTGGTGGGCCGTTCCATGGACAACGCAACCGAGATTGCGCAGGATCTGGGCTACATCGACCCGCCGCCCGGACTCATCATCCACGCCGGCCAGGTGAAAGACATGCCGCCTGAGAAGGTGTGCGTGATGATCAGCGGCACCCAGGGCGAGCCGATGAGCGCCCTGAGCCGGGCCGCCGTGGACAACCACAAGTTTGCGCGCATCGAGGCAGGTGACACAGTCCTGTTTTCCTCGCGTGTCATTCCCGGCAACGAGAAGCCGATCGCGAACGTGGTCGATCACTTGTACCGCCGCAAGGCCAAGGTGATCCAGGACGACGGCCGCAGTGGTTTGGTTCACGTGAGCGGCCATGGCAGCCAGGAAGAGTTGCGCATGATGATCAACCTGTTGCGGCCCAAGTATTTTGTGCCCGTCCATGGCGACTACCGTCACTTGACGCAGCACATCGAGATCGCGGTGGGCACCGGCATTCCTGAAAAGACCGTGTTGCTGGAAGATGGTGAAGTGCTTGAGTTGACCGCCAGCAGCGCCGAAAAGACGACCAAGGTTACAAGTGGCCGCATACTGATCGATTCCGGGTCCACGTCGGACGTGGTGGAAGACATCATCATCCGTGACCGTCGCCACTTAAGCGAGGCCGGATTGGTGCTGGCCATCATCACCATCGACAAAATGACTGGCAAGCAGCAGGGTCAGCCGGAGATCGTGACGCGCGGCTTTGCTGTCAACGAACAAGGTATCACCAGTGAAGCGCGACGCGTCATCGCACAAACGCTGGAGCAATCTTCCACGGAAGAAAAGCGCGATTGGATGCTGATGAAGGAGAAAATACGCGCGGATTTGAAGCGCAAGATCCAGAAGAACACGCAGCGCAGGCCCATGATCATGCCTGTCATCCTGGAAATCTGACACGGCATCATGGAGATAGAAAGCGCCTTAACAACATTACGGCGCTTTCTACTCAACAGCGAAGTAGTTGACCACACAGCCGCGCTAGGCAATGCCGTGGAAGCGACGCCTTGCAAAGGCCACGCTACCTGCGATACCCGTAACCAAGAGCACCCAACTAGACGGCTCTGGCGTGGCAGCTATGACCGGCGCGGCGACGACGCTGATCGAGTCGAGTTCGAAGTAACCGCCATCATTGCGCGAGACAAAGGACAAAGCCGTGTTGGCGCTGGTGGCCGCAGCGGTAAACGAGTACAGCATGTATTTGCCCGCGGGCGCGGAGGCTTCCGAAAAGATGGAAGTGCTACCGAAGAGCGCGGCGAACGAGTTGGGATATCCGGTGGACGGACTCGTGTCATTCAGCAGAGCGAACTCGATGAGATAATTCACGCCTGCCGTGGTCGCAATGGACTGTGTCAACGCAAGAGTACTGCCGATGGAGCCAAGGTAGGCTTCGTAGGTACCGGCATACGGCGTTGGAGTCGTCGTGAATGGATCGCCCGTGTCCACCCCGGCGTGGTTGACATTGGCTGTGGTCGCGGTGCCCGACCAGGCTGCTAAGCTGCCCATCTCAAAGCCGCAGTTGGACACGAGATTGTTGCTGAAGCCGTTGCAGGTGTCTGCATGTGCTGCGAGGGGAAGCAAAAGCACAGCAAAGAGGGAAAAGAGAGAACGTGGTCGGGGCATGCATCGGCTCCTGGATGTACTCGTGTGTAACGGGCAGGGCAGCTATGCCGCCCTGCCCGAGGAGTTACTGACTAACGCTCGTACCCGCGTAGGCGGTCCAGGCATTCACGATATTGGTCGCGTTCGTGGTGCCAATTCCCGTGGTGAAATCCCACCCGACAGTGGCCGGGTAGGCAGGCTGGAAAGAGGTGCTGCTGACAGACAGCGAACCATACATGCCACCGGAGTTAAAGCAGTTGATGGTGCCGGTGCAAAGAGCCACGTTGTCACCCTGGGTCACGTCGTAGAACACGCAGCCCGGCCCCACGGCATTGCCCAGCGACGAGTTGCAGGCCGAACTGCCTGAGGTGCCGTACTGGCTGCGCGCCAGGGTGTAGAGCACCGGGTTCGGATTGCCCCAGCTTTCACCGGTGGCCTGATTGACCAAGGCCTGGATGCCCGCCCAGATGGGGCTGGAGATGGAGGTGCCGCCATAGCCTGCCCAGGTCGCCGGATCGGCACTGCATGGGCTAAAGCCCTGCGACGCATCCGAGATGCACACCGCGTAGGACGTTCCCCAGAAGCCATTCGAGGCCATCAGCGAGACGTCCGGGGTGTCGCGCACGCCGTCGTTCGGCACGCCCAGCAGGTTCTGCCACACCGGCTTGGGGTAGCCGGTGCAGGTGCCACCCACCACACCGGCAACGGCACGGGTGCCAAAGGCGCAACCGCTTGGACCACCACCTCCGCCTGCCACCTGCAACGAACGTGGACGAACCGTGTTGATGTAGGAGCCGCTGTTGCACAGGCTGTTGGGCCCGACCGACGGGAAGCCAAGATACGCCGCATACAGACTGCCAGCGCAGGAGTAGTTCCAGGGAACTTCAGGAATGTAGGTGTTGGCGGTCTGGAAGTTCGGACCGTTGGTGGTGTTGAAGTACACGCCCGGCGTCGCCAGCGGTGTATAGCCAAAGTCCGTGCCGCCCACGGAGACGTTGTACGGCGTGGACATGAAGCCGCTGATCGAAATGCCATGGGTAGCCGGGACCAGCGTGGTCCCGCTCCGGTCATACGCATCGGCGCTGGAGTCACCCGAGGACACAAAGACCGAGACACCCTGCATCGCAGCCGTGGCGTACAGGTTGCTGATATAGGCGTTGTAGGTAGCGCCGAGAGACGACTCGGGCGAGCCGTAGCTGATGCTGACGACCTTGGGCGGGTTCGCAGTCTGCAGCAGGTTCGCCAGGGCGATAAACCCGCCAAAGATGCCATTGGCTGCCCGGCACGAAGCATTCACAATGCTGGCGTTGGGTGCTGCGGCCAGTGACCACTCCACGTCGATCGCAGCTTCCGTGTCATTCGTGTTCACGCCGGGATCGGTGCAGGTGTTGGTGCCCGTTGGATTGACCTGCGTAAGTGTGGCGTACGGGTAAGTACGCGCCAGGCCGAAATTCTTGCGGAACACCTGCCAGTCACCCACGCTGTACAGGTCGGTGTTCTCAATGAGAACGATGGTCTGCCCACGACCGGTGATACCATTCGCAAACAGCGGCTTGAAGTTATAGATGGTCGCCAGGTCCGCCGCACTCAGGTAGTTGCTGCCCGTGGGCCGGATGCCATCTGCAGCAGGCATGTGTGCCAGGTGCGACATGGGTTTGGGCTGGAAATCGTTCAGCGACGCTACGCCAGTAACAAGCGACGCCAGAGCAGCCGGAATCTCCGGGTCCGACACGTTGGCGAAGTGCTCCTCACCCTCGACACTGAGATTGTGGATGGAAGTGTGAAAGGCAGCGGATACCTGCGCTACCGTTCCCTCAAACTCGAGCGCAGAGCCATCTGGCGATGGTGCATGGGCTGTGAGTCCGTGCTCAGAGAGCCACCCTGCGACGTGCGCCAGGTCCTCGGCGGGAGGACCGTAGGTATCGCCGATTTCGCGGTTGCTCAGCCACTTGTGATAACTGGCAGATGCGGGATCATTCAGATGGGAAAGGTAGCTCTGAAAGGCAAGCTCGCTTTCCTGCGAACGATGCAGGACCAGCAGCCCCGTCAGCGCGGTCGCCCCATTGCGGCTGCCCCGGTCGTTCGCCGCAGTGGCCTCCGGCCGGACGTTACCCTGCAACACAATCCGGTTTGCCTCGTTGATGGGTCCGGTAATCAAGCTGCGCTTGTGCGGCTGTGCCATCAGTGAGGCAGACACAGCGAAGGCCGCGGTCAGGCACAGCACTCCGCGAAGCGTTGAAGCAACAGTGGGCATCGACAGACTCCGTCGTTCAGTGATTTTGCTGTACGCGAACCTTAGCACACGCCCATTGCAAATGCACCGCAAAAATTAAGTGCTTGAGATGGCCCACAATAGCTCTATGGAGCTTCCTTCTCTGGTGACCCTTGACGAGATTTACGCCGCACGGCAGCGCATTGCGGGCACGGCGGCGCGCACCGGCGTCCATCGCCTGGACCCACAGCATCTGCGTACAGCGGGTTTCCGCCTGCCGGTTCGCCTGCCTGAAATCTGGTTGAAGGCGGAAAGCGAACAGCCCATCGGCAGCTTTAAATTACGCGGTGCGTACAACAAGATCGCTTCGCTTTCGCCGGACGAACTGCAACGTGGTGTCATCACCTATTCCAGCGGTAATCACGCGCAGGGTGTGGCTTATGCCGCACGCGCACTCGGCGCGAAAGCCGTGATCGTGATGCCGGAGAACGCGCCGCGCATCAAGCGTGAGGCGACCCTTGCGCTGGGCGCGGAGGTGGTGCTGGTGGGGCCGGCCAGCACAGAGCGCAAACTGCGCGCGGAGCAGTTGGTCGCGGAGCATGGCTACATCATGGTGGAACCGTATGACGACGAGTACATCATCGCCGGGCAGGCCACCTGCGGGCTCGAGATCGCGGAGCAGATGCCGGATGCGGACCTTGTGCTGTCGCCGGTAAGTGGTGGTGGACTGTTGAGCGGCGTTGCCACGGCATTAAAGCTGGCCGGCGCGCGGGCACAGGTGTGGGGCTGCGAGCCGGAGCTGGCCGCGGACGCCGCGGAGAGCTTCCGCACGCGCACACTGGTGGAATGGACTGGCGCACACACCACGCGGACCATCGCCGATGGCTTGCGCACGCAGAGCCTGGGCAAGCGCAACTTCGAACACATTCTGCGCTATGTGGACGGCATCATGACGGTGAGCGAGGACGAAATCCTGGATGCGACCCGACTCCTGCTGACCGGCACTGAGATCGTGCCAGAACCGAGTGGCGCTGTGACGCTGGCAGCGGCGTTGTTCCATGCAGAAGAGTTGCCCCCTGCGGAGAAGATCGTGGTCATTGTGAGCGGTGGCAACCTGGACCCCGCGCTGCGCGACGCCTTGGTGGCACGCCCGCGCGAGGAGCACGTCTAATGCGTTGTATGCGCCACTTTATCCTGCTCGCCGCACTGCTTGCTCCCGGACTTCCCGCACAGAAGCGCGGAGCCGAAGCCACGCCTGATGCCCAGCGTGCCACGGTGCTGAAAGTGGCCGACGTGTATGTGGCCCCGGACGCGGGTTCGCAGAAAGTTTCTGTCGTGACCTCGGGGCATGAGGTGGTCATCACGGAGCACTCTGGGCCATGGGTCAAAGTGTTTGCCAATACGGATGTCCAGGAGGAAAAGGCCGAGGACGAGCCTGAGTTCTCGACCGACGCTGCGGTGCTGCCGCGCGCCGGATGGATCCGGGACAAGGGTGTGGTTGGCCCGGCGACTCCCAACGGCGACAAGCTGATCTTTGGTGAGGCTGCCAGCCGAGAGGTGGCGGCCGGTGAGCCGCATGCACCCAAAGCGGCTGCGGGTGAGGCTCACCTGCTGTATCGACGCATAGCAGAATACTTCCCTGCGTCGCCGCTGGCGGGCGAGAGCGCCTGGCGCTCCGCGGACATACGCTGGCAAGAGGAGAAGTTCGACGCTCGCACCCTGCCGTCTGCAAAGGACATTGACCCAAACCTGCGACCGCAGATGTACACCAAAGCTCTGCAGAAAGTGGTGAAGACCGGCAGCGGCAAGTATCCCGCGCTGGCCGCCTTCGACCTGCTGGATGCAAAGCTGTGCGGCGACTGGCAGGGACTGCCAAAATGTCCTGAGATGGAGAGCAGCCAGTACACAAAATATGCCGAGCAGTTCCCAGACGGGCCCAAGACAGCCGAGGCCTTATGGAATGCCACGTACCGGCAAGGCGTGCTGGTGACCATGTACACCACCGAGGAAAATAAGAAGAAGGCTGACGTTGCCGCACAGCGCGCACACGCTCTGCGAGACCAACTGGTCACCCGCTTCCCCGCCAGTGACTACACCATGCGCGCGGTCAGTCTGGTATACAGGGTGGAGCAAGGTATCGCGATTTACGGCAGCGACCGCGACTAAGCCTGACACTTTCGGAAAGACCGGTGTTTCCCTTTGAACGACTACATTCTTTCTGTGATCCTGGGCATTGTGGAAGGACTTACTGAGTTTCTACCCGTCAGTTCCACGGCACACCTGCGACTGGCTGAGGCTGCTCTGCACGTCTCACTTACTGACCCGTTCTGGAAGATGTACACCATCGTTATCCAGCTGGGCGCCATCCTTGCACTGCTGCTCTTCTTCTTGCTGAAGATCATTCACTATCTGCGCACGTTTCCGCAGGGTGAGCGCGGCGAGAAGAATTGGTTGACACATCCCATCTCACTCACCCTGATGGCGTTTGTCTGCACGGCCATCCCTGCCAAGCTCCTGACCAAGAAAATCGGCCAAAACCTCGAGAACCTAACGGTGATCGCGCTGGCAGTGGGGCTTGGTGTCATGGTGATGTGGGTGGTGGACGCGTGGAGCAGCCGCCGCGAACCTACGGTGACCCATGTGGAAGACATGAACCCGCCGCAGGCGATCTGGATCGGCCTGTGCCAGGTGCTCAGTGCCGTGGTTCCGGGTACATCACGCTCCATGACAACGATTGCCGCCGGGCAGCTGGTGGGCATGGATCGTCCATCGGCACTGGAGTTTTCGTTCCTGCTCTCCATACCCACCATGGTCGCGGCAACCGGCTATTCGTTGCTCAAGGCAGTACACCCGAGTGCCAAAGAGATTGCCGCAGCGGGCGATGCGGCTGCGCTGACGCCGCTCGTGATGGATGCACAGCGCTGGATCGTGCTCATCATCGGCATGGCCGTTTCGTTTGTGGTGGCATACGGCGTTGTGGCCTGGTTCCTGGCGTGGGTGCGGCGGCGTGGGTTTACAGTGTTTGCGATCTACCGCATCGCGCTGGGCGCAGCGCTACTGGTGTGGCTGCACGGTCGCCACTAGCGGCAGCTTTCCTCAGCTTTGCAACGTCTTCTGCACTGGCTTAGGTTGTGCATACACATACGCCCAGTACATGAGAACGAGCTGCAGCGGCAGGCGAACCCACAGCGCCCACTCCGGCACCGGTGCAAAGCGCCCTGGGTTGCGAACCATGTAGATGTGGACGTCGTAGTACACCAGCAGCATGGCAATGATGCCCCACGCGGACACGCGACGCGTTGCGGGCAGCAGCAGACCCACACCACCGAGAATCTCTGCCGCGCCGCTCACCTGAACCAATCCGAGCGGATGGCTGTAGTGCGGCGGCATGATGTTTGTGTAGAAGCGGCTATGCCAGAAGTGATTGACGCCACCGGCCACATACAGCACTGACTGTGCAGCCAACCCGGCGGTACGCCACAGCGTGCGACTCACCATGCCTTCACCCTCCCCGAACGACAAAGGGCCTCGCTTGCGCGAGGCCCCTACAGTGCTTGTACGAAGAACTACGACTTGCGGCTGTCGCGAGCGGCTTTGACGTAGTCATGCGACGTCTGAACATGAGCCGCCTGCGTGCTCAGCAGCTGGTGGATGGGCAGCGGCAGTTCATGCTTGAGCGCGTCTGCGTATGCCTTCTTGGCAACGTCCTCGCCCTGCTCCGCGCTCTCCAGCAACGTGTGGTCACTGCCGCCAAGCTTTGCCTTCAGATCGCCCCACGTGCGGTGCAGGGCACCTGCCATAGTACCGCTTTCCTTGTAAGCGTCGGCGACGCCCTCCTTGATCAGCACATCCTCGAGCTCGCCTTTGAACTGGGCGCGCTTCAGGCTCTCCGCCAGGAAGTAGCGCTTGAGCGTGTCATCTTCCAGCTTCTCGCCAATGTCCTTGAAGCCTTCTTGTCCGTCGACGAGCGACTTAATGACGTCGCGCAGTACGCTCTCGGTTTCTTTCAGGGTCTCTGCCATGATCTTGCATCCTTTGCGGCCAACGGCCAGCTTGTTCTGTTGGGCGGTTGGCCCGAATCCTGTGTGTGCGAGGGATGATGTCTGTCGTAGCCGAGTCATTACGACCCCGCTCAACAGTGAGGCCTGCGCACAGGCTGCGCACAAACCTCCACCATCCGCCGCTTCGTTCCAAGGTCCCACGGCACTGGTCCGGTGGGCAAAGCGCAGAGTGCTTGGCAGGTAAACTGCGTCGCAGGCTGCGGTGTTACTGCGCATATAGGAGCAAATGGGACGCAAGCGGGTTGCCCATGCGGATTCCTCTAAAGTTTGCTTCGCTCACCAGCCTCGGTTCGGGTAAGAATCGGTCATGCTTCCTGCGCTGCGTCTTGGAGTGACGCGGTCCTGGGATGGAGGGAGTTGCGACGGATGAAGCCGCTTAGCCTGGAGATGACGCCCACCCGCAGCCGGCGGCTGAACGAGATTCTGGGTCTGGCTGTTGTCACGCTGGCGGTGCTGCTATTGCTGGCATTGGTGAGCTATGCACCGACTGATCCTTCGTTCAACACCGTGGGGGGATACAGCGGAGCGGCAGTGCTGCGTCCCGTTCATAACTGGATCGGCAAAACAGGCGCGTATAGCAGCGACCTTCTGTTGCAGGTACTGGGCATCGCGGTATTCCTGTTTCCGCTGTTACTCCTTCGGCTTGGCGTGTCATGGATGCGGTCGCAGCGGCTGGGATCGCCCACGGCAAAGGGCATCGGTCTGTTGCTTTGGCTGATTGCGGCGCCTACACTCCTGGGTCTGCTGCCGCTGCATCTGCGTTGGCGTGGTGCACTGGCAGTGGAGGGCGTAGCGGGGCGGCTGCTGGCCGATGCCGCGGTCGTCCAGCTGAACTATCCCGGTGCCTGCGTAGTCAGCAGCCTGCTGCTGCTGCTGAGCATTTACCTCAGCACCTCCTTCACCTTCAACACCGCGCAGGACTGGGCTGGGCAGCGTTTGGGCGTGGTCTATCGTACCCGCGAACGCTACATCCAGTGGCGTGGCGGCAGGGCCAACCTGCAGGCGGCGCGGGTGGCAAATCGCCTGGAAACCCGGCGGGAGCGGGCAGCTGCCCGTCAAAATGTGCTGGAGGCGACAGCAGCCGCGGCAGCCGAACGCAGTGCTGATGGAACATTGCTGGGTGGTCTCATGGCCAAGTGGGGCTTTTGGCGACGGGGCATCCGGGCAGACAGGGCGAGTGCGGACGCCGCGGCAGAACCCAAGCGTACGGTGTGGTCGGGCATGCCGCGCACGGACGTGGATGCCGGACCAGAGCCGGAATTCG
>CALMOM010000221.1:14508-20883 GCA_937873305.1 uncultured Terriglobus sp. | reverse complement strand
CGACTACACCCGTTTCCACCGCTTCCGGCGCGGTGAACCAGTGAGTGCCGGAGGACAGCTCTTCCAATTGTGATGTGTCTCTGCCGTGCGCGATCGCTCCCTTACGCAACTCGCCTTGCAACTTGTTGCTGAGTGCAGTGCGCATGGCTGGGGTAAACCCGTGAACGCGATCTGTCCAGAGCGGCGTAAGGAAAGCACCGGAGTGCATCAGCGACAGATTTGCCGCCTCCAGCAGTCGCAGACCTTGCCCGGACACTCGGGTTTGAGGTGAGGCCACCCACACCACTACCGGAATCGAAGAGCGCTGGATTGCTGCGACCATGTCGTCTGCAGACTCGCTCAGGCCACCAGGGGTGCTCAAATCCACCAGGATTGCGGTGTATCCCTCCCGGTTAGCTGCCTCGACACTCCGCACAAACTTGGTGGCACGTTCTGGCTGCAGCGTGTCATGCACGTTGATTTGCAGGATGCGGGGTGAACTTGCGGTTTTGCCGTTGCCGTCAGCACCCTGACATAACGCTGCCGTGGCAAAGAGCAGAGCGCAACAGAGCCAACGAACGGCAGTGTGCATGGCTGCTACCCCACGCTTTGCGCGCCCGTGCGCGGAGTGTGGCGCTCCTGTCATGGAAGGGGAACGCCCCTGCTGGCAAGCATGGCCTTCATGGATGCGACAGCGGTGTTCGCGGGCTCCACGGCAGCCGCGTTTTTGACTTCCGCGGCAGCTGCCGTGAGGTCATTACTTGCGATATCAAGTCGTGCCAACGTGAGATAGGCTGCCGCTGTTGGTTTATTTTGCAAACTGAGGTGGGCTTCTTTGTGTGCGTCCTCTGGGTTGCCAGACCGCTCTCGAACCAGGGCCAGCCCAAGATGGCCGGCGGCAGACGACGAATCGGCAGCTAAGGCAGCCTGAAACTCACGCTCAGCTTGGAGCACAAGGCCCTGTGTCAAGTAGTCCTGGCCTGCCTGTGAGTATTCTTCAGCCTGGCGCACCGGCGGTAATGAGGCGATGCGTGCGGCCCGCATCTCGTCTAGTTGAAACGCGGCCTGACGAAACGCAACTTCAGAGTAGGTTCTGCGGATGCGTTCCTGTGGATCGTAGCCGGCGGGCGCGGGCTTTATTCCGGCCAGGATGGATTGGAGCTCCCGTGCCTCAGAATCGTTCGGCCTGAGTTTCACGGCCTGATCGACTTCTGCCTTGGCGTGAACGCTGTCACCGCGACGGCGCAACGATAGAGCTACGTTGAAGTGATAGTCCGCATCTTGCGGGTCGGCAGCAGACGCACGTTGCAGCAGGGCGAGACCGTCGCGGTGCTGCCTCGCCATAGCCACACCCTGGTTGTTGATGACCTCCGGCAGCGGCAGCTTGGTACCCACCACGGCAAATGCACCTTCCGCGTCGGCATAATGCGCAGTGTTGAAACGGGCAAGTCCCCGGTAAAAGCCGCCCTCCAGCGCAAGCGGGTCGTTCGCAGGAATCTTCGCCAGCACAGCTGCCGCGTCGTCATAGTTCTGGTCGCTGTATTCCGTCTTCCCCAGCGCGAGCAGTGCGTTGCTGTTCTCAGGTGCCAGATCAACGGCAGTCTTCAATCGTTGAATGCGCTCTTCGTCAGTCGTCGCCGTGATGCCGCGGATATAGCTTTCGTAGGCATTCAATTTAAGGCCGGTCGAGGCGGCCACAAACGTATTCTGCGCCACCGCAAAGTGAGGGTCCATCTGGCGCGCACACAGCCAAGCAAGGTTGTTTTCCACCTCAAGCAGGCGGGATAGTGATGCTTGCTGCTGCAAAGGCTGGGAAAGGGTGAGCCGGTTCACCGCGAGCACCTGTGCCTGCGCCATGACAGTCCCATCTTTGACTGTGTAGCTGCCAACGAGAACAAACTGTGCGTCCAGCGTTTGCGCAATGCGCAGGGTCGTGGCTCGCGTTGGCCGGAAACCCGACGGCAGACCGAGGTGGTCGAGCGCGTAGAGACGGTCATCGCGTGAGATGGTCAAGAAGCCAGCGGCCTGCATACGCTGGCTTATCGTGTTGGCAAACGACTCGGCAATCCAGTCTACATTGGGCTGGTCCGATCGGTTATCAAACGGCAGGACCAGCACCACGCGTCCGCCCGTCTGTTCCACCTGTGCACCTGCCGCCATGGCAGCAGCACCGAGCGTGGCAACGATGAGAACACGTCGAAAGCGTTTCTGGCGCATAGGCCCGATTATAGGTCTCAGCCATGAAAGCACTAAGCGGCTCCATTTCATTACCGTTGAGAGGGTACCCGCAGAAGTGCTGCCCACTCACCCTTGTGCTCTTCTTGCCAGACCACTGTTCCTCCCAGCACCTGCGCGATCTCGCGCGGGCGCAAATCGCGATGGTAATCGTAGTACAGGCTGTCGCTTCTCCGAGAACGGCCGGACATGTCAAGGCCACCCGGGGGCGGGTCGTACTTGGTCGAGAATACAAGGGCGACGGTGTAGCTGCGCTCGAGTGCGGCAGCCCTGGCCACCTGTTCTGCTGAGAAGTTGTCGACGGAAACAGTCTGAATGGGCTGCTGAACGTAACCAAGTTCAGGCCGTTGCAGGTCCGCCGCGACAGGCCACGCCGTAAGCACTGTCGCCCCTGGAAAGCGCTGCTGCAACTGACGAATGGCGTGCTGATGCACGACAATCATGTCGCGATAACTCAGGTTGTCCTCGGGTGTAAACGCGTAGGGCGGTGCCACCTGGCAGCCAATCACGAATGCGATCGCGGTCAGCGCTGCGAAGGCAGGCCAGGAGCTTGTAGTGCTGCGCCATGCGGCGACGCAGAGAATGAGCAGCAGTGGGTAAGCAGGCAGCAGGTAACGCGTGAGCAGCGCACCGCCCAGCACTGAAAACGCAAGCCACTGGGCACCGAGCACCACGAGCAGAAATTGAGTAGCACCGTGCGTCAGAAACGGCGCACGCTTGAAGCCTGCTTTGGGTGGACTCGCCAGGACAACCGCACATGCCAGCAACACGGGCACAAACAGGTTCATGTGGATCGTCATGTGCGTGAGTCGATGCCATAGAGACAGCAGAACCCGCATGGGTGACAGGTTGGCGCTCGCGTTGTAGCGAAGGAACTCAGGATTACCGAAGGTAAACCCCGTGGCCCATCGGTGGTAAACATACCAGAGTGCCAGCGGAACAGCCGGAAATGCCATGGCGGCAAGCCTGACGAAGGAACAGCGTGCCATGGTCCGCATACGGTCTTGCGTGGCCAGACACCGGGGCTCACTGAAGCGGTCAGGACGGAGAGCCATCCACACTTCCAACAGGAACAGCCCTGCTGGAATTACAATGGCTGTTTCTTTGGCGAGTGCTGCCAGTGCAAACAGCAGAGCAGCATGTATGGCGCAAGATATTGGCGGCGCTTTAGAGGCTGGGGACCAGGCGTTGCGATCGGCGGAGTAGACAAGGCCCCAAAGGGTAAATGCGGCAGCGAACATATCTGCATGGGCCAGAGTGCTTTGCGCAAACCATACAGGGTACAGAGCGGTCAGCAGCATGGTGGTCAGTGCCGCGGCAGCATCGTCCAGCAACAATTCGGCCACGCGAAAGACGGCCAGCAAGGCAAAGGTCGTCACCAGGCACATCAGCAGCCGCGTACTGTAAACGTGAAAGCCCGTGAGCTTCCACCAGCCTGCCAGCAGTATGGACGGTAGCGGCGGATGCGCATTGCGCATCGTCGTGACCGGAATCAAGGTCCCGAGCCGGTAAAAGTCCCATGCCGCGGGGATGTAATAGCTCCCCTCATCCCAGTAGTAGGGCAGGCGCAACAGCGTCCAGTGCGTCAGGTACACAGCAATAAAAACTGGAGCAAACAGCAATGCGGGGGAGAGAAGCGGGCGACTCTTCGCTTCAGCTTCGTGCACTGCTATTTGCTCCGGTTTTGTTGTCGACGGTTAGTTGACGGGGATGGGGCCGCCGCCCTGCTGCATGCCTTGAGGCTCCAGCTTGAGCTCACCAAAGGTACCCTCATATTGCGCGAGGTTCTGGCCCAGGATGTTGAACAGTGCCTTGGCCTGTTGCGGGCTCAGGAAGATGCCCTGCTTGGTCAGGAATGTGACCTCGTCCGGCGACGAAGACTGCATGGTGCCGAAGACGAGCTGGAAGTCCCACACGCTCATCCGAATCTGCACGCTGTTGGCGTACACGTCGTTGTAGTCGTCGGACTGGGTCACGCGAAGGGTGGGCTCGATGTTTGTGTTGTCTGCCATACTCTCTCTGCTGGTGCGGGAATCTTGGTGCGGAAGAGGGGACTTGAACCCCTACGGATCGCTCCGCTAGATCCTAAGTCTAGTGCGTCTGCCAATTTCGCCACTTCCGCACGCCTGTTTAGTCTACCTATGTTTCCGCTGGTGTGTGTCGCGGAAGGGCAAACCCCTAGCTTAGGCGTACAAATTGGCTTGTGTGCCGATTCTTCTGAACGCCTGCAATGGGGAACACCTCACCGTGGAACGCCAGGTAGACGCCGGACGGAAGCAGGCGGCTGGCCAGCAGCGCTTCTGTCAGGTTCTGTAGTGCGTCAGAGCCTTCAATGCCAAATGGCGTCATTGCCCCGGTGAAAAGGACTGGAACCCGCATGTGCGGCAGTTCCGCAGCCAGCGCCGCCGCCACGAACTTGCCGGAGTCCACCACGGTATCTGTCCCGTGTGTGACAACGACAGGCACTCCTTGGTCGACGTAGACCAGTACGCGTTGTGCAATCGTAAGGCGATCCTGCTCGGTCATCACGAGCGAATCCTTGTTCATCAGCTGTTCTACAACGATGTCTGCGGTCGGCAGACGGAGCAGGCTCAGGCACCTGCTTATCTGCGGCTCGGTGTTTTCCATGGAGCCGTCCTGCTCGACATAACGTTTTTCGATGGTTCCGCCAGTGGTCAGCAAAGCAACGCGGTGCATGGCTCAATGCTAGCGAGTTCGGCACAGTAGAGCTATACAGCACGGAGCCCCGCAAGGTGCGGGGCTCCGGGTGAACAGGCTTAACGACTACTGAATGATTTGCGAGGAATGCGTCCCATTTGCAATGGCGGCTGCGCAGGTGGGGCCCGGAGATGCCGTAAACGGGTCGTTACGCACCCGAACCAGATTGCCCGTGCTGCTGTTCAGCTGCATGCCGCTCACACTGTTGTCCAGAAAGTTTGACGTGTACAGGTAAATACCGAGCGCGTTCTCCACCGTGACGCAGGTTGGACCGGTACGGGTCGCCTGTGGGCCCGTGCTGGTGAGCGAGAGCGCTCCACTACCCTGCGCAATCGCGTATGGGCTGACGGTGCTGGAGTTAAAGTTCGTCACGTACAGGAATTTGCCACGCGGATCGATGGTGATACCGCTAGGCTGTGATTGAGTTGCAAACGGTCCGGTTGTGATTGCGGTCGGTATGCCGTTGGCGCTCATGCTGTAGGCAATTACCTGGTTGCCGTCACGATCCGTGACGTACAGGAAATTGCCGAGGGGAGCTACCGCAATTGCACTCGCCGTGATGCCTGAATTAAAGCCAGTCGAGGCTGCTGTTCCACTTGCAACAGATGTGCTGCCGATCGCTGTGACACCGCCGGTACTCAGGTCCCGCTTAAACGCCAGCAGGTTGTTGGTCGTGCGGTTATCTTGTTCGATGACGTAGACGAAGCTTGAGCAGCTGGCATTGGTGCAATCGCTGCCGTTGGTTGCCGTGACGTTAGTGGTGGACACGTTTGCGCCCACCGCAACGCCCACAGGCGCAAAGCCAAGGGGCACGTAGTTATTGCCATTCACGCTTAGCGGCGTACCCAGGGAAACCAATCCCGTCGAATCCGTGGTCAGCGGGAAGATCTCCATGCCACCAGGCCCGACGTTGGCTGTGGTAAAGCCTGGTTGGTAGGTGAACAGGACATACAGAAACTTCGAATCGCCGGAGATGCCCAGAGCCACCGGGTAACTGCCCGCGACTGTCACAGTCTTCTGCGAGTACAGCTTGCCATCGGTGCCGATGGAGAAGTTGAC
The DNA here is from genome assembly GCA_937873305.1 of uncultured Terriglobus sp. Classification (GTDB taxonomy): domain Bacteria; phylum Acidobacteriota; class Terriglobia; order Terriglobales; family Acidobacteriaceae; genus Terriglobus. The sequence goes on along the minus strand of CALMOM010000221.1, from coordinate 14,892 downwards.
GATGTTGTTGTCGTCGCGGTTGACCACAAACACGGTCTTCTGGTTCGACGTGATCGCCAACGCAACAGGGTTGCGTCCCCCCGAATCCTGCCCAGAACTGGCCAGCCGCAGCAGCGATCCAGTCTGGTAATCGATCCCGTACTCATTCAAGAGGCCGTCCGGATTGGCTGTTGTACCGCGCGACGACGTGACATAGAGGAAGCCAACGGTATAGTCGCGGCTGCAGGCCGTCAGGCCCAGGCAGCCAGCCAGGGAGATCAGGGCAGAGGCGCCGGTGCGGCAGAGCTTGTTCAACTTCATGCGATGCGTTTCCTTACCTACAGATTGCAGCTGCCTGGACGCAGCAGCCGCACGAGCCAACTAGCTCGTGATGCCGCTGATGAT
>CALMOM010000221.1:0-14498 GCA_937873305.1 uncultured Terriglobus sp. | reverse complement strand
GAGCCTGGAAGGTGGACCCGCGCGCCAGTTGGTTCAACGTGCCTTCCACATGGTTGATGTGATAGCCGGTCACTGTTCCGTCCTGGTTTGACGTGTAAACCCACTGCTTGGAGGGGTCCTCCACCATGCAAACAGGACCTGAACCTACAGCATAGGGGTTCAGGCTGTTCGACTGCGGTGTCAGATTGCCGTTGGTCTGAATGGTATAGCCAGAAATGCTGCTCTTCGGTGTTGTGGTCGAGCCATTGCTCTGGTTCAGCACGTAAAGCTTCGTGCCGGAGGAGTCAGTCAAAGTCCACACCGGCGTTACATTTGGGACCAGATTTGCAACCTGTCCACCCGTAACTGGTTGTAGTACGCCTGAACTGCTCACCGTGTACTGCAGAATGCGGTTATTCGCCGCGTCTGTCAGGTAGAGGTAGCTGCTGCCAGTGGTGATCGACGTGATGTTGTCTGTTGTCGGCGGCAGATCGATCACCTGCGTGGAGTTTGCATTGACGTTCAATTGACCGCCTGTAGCCACCTGGAGCGACGTCACTGTCTGGTCACCGTTGACGACGATAACAAAGCCTGCGGTGGTCAGCCTGAGCCGCGTTGGCGCTGGACCGGTTGGTGTGTACGTCAGGAAGGTGCCATTCGCCTTGATGGATTGGTTCTGCACTAGCGTGAGCCGACCCGTGTCAGGATCAATCGCGAAGACTGTGACCGACCCGCAAGCCGTCTTTGGCAACAGCCCAGTTGCCGAGCCGCAGGCTGTGGTGGTGTTCGGCGAAACCTGATCCAGGACATACAAGTAGTCGCCGCCTGTGCTGATGTCCATCCACACCGGCGTGCCACCCTGGCTGGCAAAGGCCTGCTGGAAGGTCAATACACCGTCGCCGCCCACGCTGAACTCCGCGACCGAATTGAAAGCGTCTCCTGCGTTCAGAACGTAGACGTAACGCCCGCCGGGCCGGACCACACCCATGACCGGGTTGCTGCCGCCGGACGTAAACGGAGAGTGAACAATCTCTGTTAGATTGCCTGAGTTATTGTCGATCTTGTACCCGGTGATTGTGTTTCCCGAGCTATTGGCTGCGGTTTTGCCTTCCAGCACCCAAAGGTATCCGATGGTACCGCCACCGCAGGATGACATGCCAAGACCCAGCGCCGCAGTCACCGAACAGGCCAGAACCAACCGGCCGCTTCCACTCAACTTCATGTGTTTCCTTCGATTCCCGTGTCAGCAGTGACACAAAATGCCGCTCGCTGACGATCAGGCCGGGAAGTAGAAATGCTCTAAACGATTGTATGCGCCGGTACCGGTTTGTGCCAAAAGGTTGGCCGGTGCCGCCCACCCGATTCAGCGTCTGAAACCACATTGGCTTAGACGGGTGTCAGCGGCTCATAGCAGACAGGGTGACAGTTTGTGCAACGCAGCAGCGCCAGCTGAAGCCGGACACCACTCAGGACGGCACGCTACGCGGTGACCTGCGCCATCTCCTTCAGGCCTGCCTTCAGCATGTCAGCCTTGTCTGTTTTTTCCCAGGTAAACGCTTCACCGGATCGGCCAAAGTGGCCATAGGCCGCAGTCTGCTGGAAGCGCGGCTTACGCAGATCCAGCGCCTCGATGATGCCCTTGGGCGTAAGCGCAAAGTTCTTCCGCACCAGGTCGGTCAGGTCCTGTGCGTCCAGCTTGCCAGTGCCGAAAGTGTCTACTAACACGCTGACCGGCTCTGCCACGCCGATGGCATATGCAAGCTGCACCTCGCAGCGGTCTGCCAGGCCGGCCGCTACGATGTTCTTTGCGATGTATCTCGCCATGTACGCTGCCGACCGGTCCACCTTGGTGGAATCTTTGCCAGAGAATGCGCCCCCACCGTGCCGGCCCATGCCGCCGTAGGTATCCACAATGATCTTGCGTCCGGTAAGACCGCTGTCGCCCATGGGGCCACCCACCACAAAACGGCCTGTTGGATTGATGTGGTACTTGGTATCCGCATCCAGCAACTCCGCAGGCAGCACGGCTTGAATCACATGCTCCAGCACGTCGGCGCGCAGCTTGTCTGTCGTCACAGCATCGTCATGCTGGCTGCTGATGACCACCGCGTCAATGCGAACGGGCTTGTGATTCTCGTCATACTCCACCGTCACCTGGCTCTTACCATCCGGCCGCAAATAGCCGAGCTGGCCGTTCTTCCGCACCTCGGTCAAGCGTGCTGCCAGCTTGTGCGCCAGCGAAATAGGCGTTGGCATCAACTCCGGTGTCTCATTGGTGGCATATCCGAACATCATGCCCTGGTCACCCGCGCCGCCTGTGTCCACACCCATGGCGATATCAGGCGACTGGGAATTAATGGACGAGATCACCGCGCAGGTGTTCGAGTCAAAGCCGTACTCCGAGTGGGTATACCCAATCTGCGCAACCGTGTTCCGCACCAGCTTCTGAAAATCGACATACGCCTTGGTAGTGATTTCACCCGCCACAACCACCAGTCCTGTGCACGTCAGCGTCTCGCAGGCCACACGACTCATTGGATCTTGCTGCAGGCAAGCATCCAGAATGGCATCGGAAATCTGATCGGCAATTTTGTCAGGATGGCCTTCGGTGACGGACTCGGATGTAAACAGGAAACGATCGCGCTTGGACAAAACTGCTCCTTGGGTGTGACTGGACGAACTGAACACCTTATCTTACCCTGTGCCTTCAGACGTAGCGGCTAGTACGCGCCAGTCTGCTCCACGGGCAGCCGCACCTGGATGCACGTTTCGCCGGGCTTGCTGCGGGTGACCTGCAGTTGACCTTTATGCTTTGTCACCAGGCGGTTGGCCGTGTCTAGGCCCAGCCCAAGCCCCGCACCCACGGCTTTGGTGCTGAAGAACGGTTCGAAGATGCGGGACTGAATGTCCTCCGAAATGCCGCAGCCGTTGTCGCAGACCTCCACCAGCACAGTCGCTCCGGAGCAGCGAAGACGCAGGGTTAGCACCGGCGGCGCGACGCTGCCGTCAGTGTCCATCGCATCCAGTGCATTTTCCACCAATGCCGTCCACACCTGGTTCAGTTCGCCACCGTACGCTGAAATACACGGCACATCGTCTGCATAATCGCGCCGTATCTCCACCGAGGAGAGCCGCGACTGCAGCATGAGTAGCGTGTTCTCAAGCGCGTCTCGCAGGTTAATCTCCTGAATAGGCGTCTGGTCCATGTAGGAGTAGTCCTTGATGGCCGTGATGAGATCAAAGATGCGGCGCGTGGAATCAATCACGGCATCTGTCATGCGCTCCGCATGCAGCGCGCTGGCAAAGGCACCCAGCGAAATACCAAGAGCGTCACCTTGCACAATGGTGGCAAGTTGGTCCAGGTGCTCTGTGGTCATCTGCGTTTCTGCTATGACGGGTGCGATGCGCCAGCTGTCGGCCACCCCGTGTGCGTTCAGCCATCGCAACACCATCTCTTCCCGTTCGGCCACATCGCCGCCTGAAGCCCGCAGGGGCCGTCCATTATCTTGTGTGAGGCTTCGCAGCGACTCAAGCCATGCGCCGTACTTCTGTTTGGTCTCGCTGGAAAAATTCAGGGAACCCAGTTGGAATTTTTGGTCGCCGTAATGGCGCAACTCTGTCCACAGGTTATTCGCGGCAGAGCGGGCCGCCGATGCAGGATTATTCAATTCATGGGACAAGTTTGCTGCCAATTTGCCAAGAGCATTCAGCTTTTCGGCCTGCTGTTCCAGTCGTGTCACTTCGCGAACACGGTCCAATAGTGTCGACACGCAAATCTGGGCCAGTTGCGGAACCGCCGCCAGCAGTTGTGGAAACTGACTCTCTTCAAACTGAAGTGTCCACACGTTGCCGACTGCATAGCCGTCTCCGCCGTAGGTCTTCATGCGGCTGAAGGGCAGCTTGCCGGTCAGGTGCGCGCTGCGGCCAACAAAATACATCACCGGGCCATTGCTGCGACGAACGTGAACCTCACCCTCCAGCAGCACGATCATGTGGTGGGCCAACTGACCGTACTCGAAAAGAACTCCCCCGTTTTGGGCGCGCCGCTCCATACCGTGCTCTGCCATCCAGAGCAGTTCCCCTTCTGAAAGCGACTCCAGCGCCTTGACACGCTCGAGTGCCGCGAGTAGCACTGCAGTGGACGAGTGCTGTGCTGGTGTGGACTCATCGAACGGAGCCGCAGAGGAGACACCGAGTTCGTCGGACACGCCAAGTGGCATTACTGAACTCATCGTCGACACTCCTTTATGAGCTATGCTACCCATCCTGCTTGCAGACTGCCACCGTACATTGAGCGACACCCAACGACAACGAGGAGTAAAGGCCCCGTGGCCGGTACCGCACCTACCGTGCACGCTGTTCGTTTTGGCGCATCGGCATTGCGTCAATGGTCCGCTGCAGTACATTCCATGAAATAGCGGTGTGCTGCCGCAGCTTTTCGCCACCGTCCTTACCAACCAGCAAGACCGTAAATTCGCCCGGATGCACATGAAAACGCTTCCGGGCTTCCGCGTCATCGTTCGCGGACAACATTACCGTCGGTAAGACGGAGTGGGTCCCCTCGATACCTACCAGGACCAGTTCGCGTTCCCTGAATCCTGCTGCATGCGCATCGGCGCTTCGCAGCTGCGCAACTGCCTGGCGATTGTCGCCATTGGCAAACACCAGCAAGACACGCTGATGGTCACGCAGGGAGGCCAGCGTTGCCGGGCTCTGCTGTGATTGCGCCGGTAGCAAACCGAGAGCGCATACCCCTGCCAATACAAATGCCGCAATCTTTTCCATGACAGATATGACGCCATTAGCGCTTCCAGCGCAAGCCTATGGCAACGTGATTACGACCTTGCCGAAGTGTTGGGCTGATTGGAGATACCGGAAGGCAGCATGCGCATCGGCAAACGAGAAGGTCCGATCCACCACGGGACGGACGCCGGCACCCGCGAACGCGTCCAGCGCTTCACTGAGCATACTGCGCGAACCCACATAGATGCCCTGCAATCGCAGCGACTTAAACAGAATTTGACCGATGTTCAACGGCTGCTCGCGCCCGGTAAGTACACCAATGACGCTGACCTGCGCTCCAACGCCCGCGGCACGCAAGGAGGACTGCAGCGTGCCCGCGCCACCCACCTCCAGTACGTGCGTCACCCCTGCCTTGTCCGTCAGTTCGTGAACCTGACTGTCCCAGTCGGGATGTTGCCGGTAATTGATGGTGTGGTCGGCACCCAGGGCCTTTGCGCGTTCGAGCTTCTCATCGGAGCTACTGGTCACAATGGTGCGTGCGCCGCGCAACTTCGTAATTTGCAAGCCAAAGATGCTGACGCCGCCTGTGCCCAGAAGCAGGACAGTGTCATGCTCATCGATGGCTGCAGTGCTGACCAGCGCCTGCCATGCGGTAACGGCGGCACAGGGGAACGTGGCAGCTTCCTGAAAGCTGAATGCCTCCGGTATGGCGAGGAGGGCGCGCGCGGGCAGCACGCGATATTCCGTGAGCATCCCGTCCACCGCGCCGCCCAGTGCAGATGCTGATGCGACGGCTGTGATAGGACCATCCAGCCAGTCCAGAAAAAACGGCGCACCGACGCGGTCGCCCGGCTTGAACTCAGTGACGCCAGCGCCGACGGAAGCGATCTCACCCGCGCCGTCAGAGCAGAGAATGCGAGGTCGCTGTACCTTGGGATCGTAGCGGCCCTCGGCCAGCATGAGGTCACGATAATTCAACGAGACCGCACGAACGCGTACCAGCACCTCACCCGGGCCGGGATCGGGCACATCAATGGGGTCGAAAGTTAGGGCGTCTATCGAGAAATCGCCAGAAAGACGAACTGCCTGGGCATGCATGAACCTTGGATGCTGCACATCGCATCGCGACTCCATCATAGGGAGCCGCGATGCGTAAGCGCGAAGCTATGCCTTGACGACTGCGCCGTTCTCCACCTTGACCGGGTCGAGGAACGGCATGGCCGCACGCAACTCTGCTCCCACTTTTTCGATCGGGTGCTCCCGGTCCTGCTGCCGGAAACCCGTGAACTCCTTGCGGCCGCTGTTCTGGTCTTCAATGAAGCGCTTGGCAAAGCTGCCGTCCTGAATGTCCTTCAGTAGCCCCTTCATGGCGTCCTTGACCGCTGGCGTCACGATGCGCGGACCGGCGACGTAATCGCCCCACTCTGCCGTGTCACTGATGCTGTAACGCATGTATTCCAGGCCGCCGCGATACATTAAATCGACGATCAGTTTCAGTTCGTGCAGCACTTCAAAGTACGCCAGCTCCGGCTGGTAGCCCGCCTCGGTCAACACCTCAAAGCCGGCCTTCACCAGCGCCGCCGTACCACCGCAAAGGACAGCCTGCTCGCCGAACAGGTCGGTCTCGGTCTCCTCGCTGAAGGTCGGTTCCAGCACGCCCGCGCGGGCGCAGCCAATGCCTTTGCCATAGCTCAGCGCCTGCGCCAGAGCATTGCCGCTGGCATCCTGCTCTACGGCGACGAGGCCGGGAACGCCGCCGCCCTCGGTGAATACTTCACGAACGCGGTGCCCCGGCGACTTGGGCGCAACCAGCGACACGTCCACGTCGGCAGGCGGCGTGATGGTGCGGAAACGGATGTTGAAGCCGTGCGCAAACATCAGTGTCTTGCCAGAGCCATCAGCCGACTTTTGGCTCAGGCCGGGCTCAATCTCCTTGTAGACGGCGGCGGCGGTCTGGTCCGGCACCAGCACCATGATCACGTCAGCCCACTGTGCCGCATCCGCAACCGAAAGCACTTCCAGCCCGGATGCCTTTGCCTTCTCCGCGCCTTTTGAACCGTCGCGCAAGCCCACCTTGACCTCCACGCCGCTGTCTTTGAGGTTGAGCGCATGTGCGTGGCCCTGCGAACCGTAGCCGATGATGGCCACCTTCTTGGCCTGGATAAGGGAAAGGTCTGCGTCCTGATCGTGATAGGTCTTTGCCATTGGTCTGTCTTCTTTCTTGCTCTTACGTGTAGTTTGTCATCCCGCAGCGAAGCGGAGGGATCTGCATGTGTGCTCGTGGTTGTACGTCTGCCTGTTACAAGCGCGAACAGCAGCGCAGAAGTGCTAGGTCTCGTGTTCCGCAAACTGGTTCGGCAGGCTGTCCATCGGGTCCAGCGCATCCGGATCCTCGTTGCCGTCGAACACCGTCTGGTGCGCCTTGCTGCCCAGAGCCTTCATCACCTTGTTGCTATGCGCGCCGCGTCGCATCGCCATGCGGCCGGTGCGTGAAACCTCGAGAATCTCATACCCGCTCTCGCGCAGCACCTGGATGAGTCCTTCAATCTTCGAAGCAGAACCGGTCATCTCGAGCATAACGCTGTCAGGGGCAAGATCGACCACACGCGCGCGGAACACCTGTGACAGCTCAAACACCTGCGTGCGCGACTGCAGTCCATGTGGCGCGTTGGGGCCTGCGGACACCTTGATGAGGCAAAGCTCGCGCACCACGGCCTCACTGCGACCCACCTCGTCCACATTGCGCGTCGTCTCCAGCTTGTACAGCGACGCGCGAACACGGAACGCTGCGTTCTCCGGCGCATCGCACACAATGGTCATGCGCGACACATCTTCACGCTCCGTCTCACCTACTGTAAGCGACACGATATTGATGTTGAGCCGCCGAAACAGCGACGCCACGCGCGTCAGCACGCCGGGTTTGTTGTCTACGAGTGCGATGAATGTATGCAGCATCTTTGGCTTTCATGTCAGTAGCGTTTGTAGGGCAGGAACTTGCCGCTCATGGTGATGCGGACGCGGTCGCCCGCCGGATTCGGTTCGCGCTCAATGCTCATGTTGAAGTCGATGGCGCTCATGATGCCGTCACCAAATTCTTCCTGAATCAACTGCTTCCACGTCGGTCCCATGTTCTGCACCAGCTCGTAAAAACGATAGAGGAGCGGATCGGTGGGCGGCATCACTGCGCCAACACCGCGCTCCGGCGACTCCGCCAGCACCAATGCGTCCACATCATCCAGCTCTAACAGGGTTGCTGCCTTCTCGGCCTCTTCCTTGTTCAAAGGATGTTGACCCAGCAGAGCCGCGGTGTAGAAGACGACCGACTGCGAGCCAAGAGCGGCAGCAAGGTCCTTCCACGTAAGGCCAAGACTGCGCTTGGCAAGAAGGATTTTCTCTGTAAGTTGCGTGCGGGCGTTCATAACTTCTCCTTGTACGTGTCACGCATTACTCTTATATTCACTCGTTTCCAGCAGGGCGTCCTCGGTGGGCCACCGGAACAGAGACGCCACGCGCGTCAGCACGCCGAGCTTGTTGTCTACGAGTGCGATGAAGTGTTTAGCATTAGTTCGCCTTTCTAGTGGCATCCATCGTGTGAATATGTCAATAGCAATGGCTAAATCACAGAATTCATTACGTAGACGAAAGCCCAAACAGCGGAAAGCATCAACGCTGCTGTGAAGGTCCACATTTGACGTTTAGGGCGAGACAATGTTGCTACGAGTGCAGAGAACAGTGCCAAAAAGAAGTTCGTGCCAATGATAGTGAAGCGTTCGTTGCTGTAGTCAGGTCCCTAAACAGCAGGATGGAAGCCGCCGTAAAGCATGAACGCTAAGCTTGCAAGCACCACACCGAGCGGCAGGATGGTACTGAGTGTCCTATCTTCGGCAGAACGCCAGAGCTTAACAACAGTGACTGTCGCAGGCAGAAGCGGCGTTGCGAAGACTGCCATGCTCTCCCAGTACACAGCAGGATGTCTGTCCACGTTATTGGTCCTCACTCGTTTCGAGCAGCGGATCTTTCGTGGGCCGCCGCACCATCTCGTGTAGGGCACTGCCCGGCGCGATCATGGGGTACACGCCGTCTTCCTTCTCCACGACGAAATCGATTAAGTAGGTTTCTGAACCGGTGCGCGCGCGCGTCACGGTTGGCACCACATCCTTGCGCTCCCGCACATGCGTGCCCGGAATGCCGTGTGCGTCAGCGAGCTTTACAAAGTTCGGCGACAGGATGGGCGAGTTCGAGTAGTTCTTGTCATAGAACGCCTCCTGCCACTGCCGCACCATGCCCAGAAAACCATTGTTGATGATGGCGATGTTGATGTGCAGCTTCTCCTGCTGAATCGTGGAGAGTTCGGCGGCCGTCATCTGGAAACCGCCATCGCCGACGATCACCCACACATCCTTGTCAGGGCAGGCCATCTTGGCACCGATCGCCGCGGGCAGCGCGAAACCCATGGTGCCCAGGCCGCCGCTGGTTACGAGCGAACGCGTGTCCTCGTGCCGGAAATATTGCGCTTCCCACATCTGGTGCTGGCCCACGTCCGTGGCGATGACCGTGTCTGCAAGCCGCCCCGCCGCCTTCGCCTCCTGCCAGATGTCGTGGATCACGTGCGCGGCGTAAAGGTGGCCGTTGTCGGGCAGGTTGATGATGTCGCGCACGCTGGCGCCACCTTTGAGGCTGCGAATCTCCTCACGCCAGGCAGCAGTCACGGTGCGGTCGAGCTTCGCCACTTCGGTCGCCGCTTCAATGCTGGTTAGCACCTGCTTCAGATCGCCGATCAGCGCAACATCGACCTTCACGTTCTTGTTGATCTCGCTGGGATCGATCTCGATGTGAATCTTCTTGGCGTTTGGTGCATAGTGGGCCAGGTTGCCGGTCACACGGTCATCGAACCGCATACCAAAGGCCAGCAGCAGGTCGGCATTCTGGATGGCGTGGTTCACCCACGACTCGCCGTGCATGCCCATCATGCCCAGCGCCAGCGGGTGCGAGGCAGGGAAGGCACCCAGACCCAGCAGCGTGGTGGCGACAGGGATGCCGTGCCGCTCTGCAAACGCCAGCACCTCCTGCTCCGCGCCCGACTGGATGATGCCGTGGCCCGCGAAGATGATCGGTTTGCGCGACGTCGTGATCAGTTCCAGCGCGCGGTTCTTGTCGCCGGACACCACGTTCAGCATCGGGTGCGGACGGTACGCGCGTGGCTTTGCCATGGCGAAGTCGAACACGGCGGTGGCCTGCTGCGCGTCCTTGGTAATGTCGACCAGCACCGGCCCCGGCCTGCCGCTGCGCGCAATCTGGAAAGCCTCGCGCACCGTGGTGGCGATGTCCTCCGCGCGCGTCACCAGAAAGTTGTGCTTGGTAATGGGCAAGGTGATGCCGGTGATATCTACTTCCTGAAAGGCGTCGCTCCCCAGCACCTTGCTGGCCACCTGCCCGGTAATGGCGACCAGCGGAATGCTGTCGAGCATGGCCGTCGCGAGACCGGTGACCAGGTTCGTGGCGCCCGGCCCGCTGGTGGCCATGCACACACCCACCTCGCCGCTGGCCCGCGCGTAGCCGTCGGCCATGTGCGCCGCGCTCTGCTCATGCCGCACCAGCACATGGTGGATGGGGAACTTGCGCAGCGCGTCGTAGATGGGCAGAATCGCTCCGCCCGGATAGCCGAAGACGGTGGAGACGCCCTCGCCCCCCAGCGTGGCCCAGACGATCTCTGCGCCGGACAGTGTAGGTGCGTGCGGCATAACCGTGTTTTGTGTTTTCACATTTTCCATACTGTCCCATCCACCAGTTCGTCGCTGTTCAACTACGGCTTAAGTCGCTTCCAATCGTCAGCATGAGGTGAGCCGTTTTGGCTGAGTAAATATCAGCGTGTAGTTACCGTACCTCTTACCGCGTTCTTTACCTTCAACTCCGATGAACGACGTAAGTGTCACGTACGTTCCAAACTCAGCTTCGCCTGATTGCCACTGACCTTGCGTGTCGCTGGCTCTTCCAGCTTCCTTGTAGTGCTCTTCAAAATGGTGATCACTTCTCAGGATCAAGACGGCTTCGTTCTGAGAAGATCGAAAACCATAGCCTCCTACTAACTCCTGTTCGCTTGGTCTTTGCTGCGTTGCAGCATAATGAGCATCTTGGAAGGCAGTGTCGATTGCCAACATTAAGCCGAAGAGCAAAGCAAGTCCGAAATAGGCAAGCGGGATGGCAAGAACAACGCCAGCTATCCCCAAAGCCCACTTGCTCGTCGGGGTCATAGACTATGTCGTCACCGCGCCGATGCTGGCGCTGCTTACTGTGTTGGCGTACTTGGCAAACACACCGCGCTTGTACCGTGGCACCGGTGCCTTGAAGTTCTGCTTGCGTGCGGCAAGTTCCTCGTCGCTGATCTCCACGCGCAGTTCGCGCGCCTTGATGTCGAAGGTGATCCGGTCGCCCTCCTGCACAAAGGCGATAGGGCCACCCTCCTGCGCTTCGGGAGCCACGTGGCCCGCCATCAGGCCGCGCGTTGCGCCGGAGAAGCGGCCATCGGTTAACAAGGCTACCGTTTCGCTCAACTCCGGAATGCCCTTGATGGCGGCGGTGACAGCCAGCATCTCGCGCATGCCCGGGCCACCCTTGGGGCCTTCGTAGCGGATGACGCAGACATCGTTCGGCTTGATCTCGCCCGCCTCCACGGCCTTGAAGCAGAGGTCTTCCGAGTCGAACACGCGCGCGGGGCCGGTGTGCAGCACGCGCTCGTGCCCGGCCACTTTGACCACGCAGCCTTCGGGCGCAAGATTGCCCTTCAGGATGACGAGGCCGCCGGTCGGCTTCAGCGGGTCGCTCCACTGTCGAATGACGGGCTGGCCCGACGTCTCGTGGGCTGCGGCAGCCTCCTCGCGCAGCGTCTTGCCGCTCACGGTCACCACGTCGTTCAACTGTCCACGCTCGATCAGCCGCTCGGCCAGCACGCGCGATCCGCCCGCGTCCTGATAGTCCTTCGCGACGTACTTGCCGCCGGGCGACAGGTCGCAGATGAACGGCGTGCGCTCACTGATGGCGTCGAAGTCCTCCATTGTCAGCGGGATGTTCAGCTCGTGCGCAATAGCGATGAGGTGCAGCACCGCGTTGGTGCTGCCGCCGGAGGCGCACACGGCGGTGATGGAGTTTTCGAGCGACGCCCGCGTCAGGATCTGCGATGGCTTGATGTTCTTGCGGACCAGGTCCATCACCATGCGGCCCGCCTCGCGGCTGGCGCTGGCCTTCTCCGGCGAGGTGGCCGGCACGCCGGTGATTTCCATGGGGCTGATGCCCAGGAACTCGCCCGCCATGGCCATGGTGTTGGCCGTGAACTGGCCGCCGCACGCGCCCGGACCGGGGCAGGCCGCGGCCTCCACGGCTTCCAGCTCGTCGTCGTTGATGCGGCCTGCGGCGTGCGAGCCGATGGCCTCGAAGACGTTCAGGATCGTGATGTCCTTGTGTGTGCCGTCAGCCTGTGCGAGGCGGCCCGGCGCGATGCTGCCGCCGTAGAGCATCATGCCCGGAATGTCGAGCCGCGCCAGCGCCATGATGGCGGCGGGCATGTTTTTGTCGCAGCCCGCGATGCACACCAGCCCGTCAAAGCTGTTGCCGCGCGTCACTAGTTCAATGCTGTCGGCGATGACCTCGCGCGAGATGAGCGACGCCTTCATGCCCTCGGTGCCCATGGTGATGCCGTCGGAGATGGTGACGGTGTTGAACTCCATGGGCGTGCCACCCGCGTCGCGCACGCCCTGCTTCACCGCCTCGGCCACCTGCCGCAGATGAAAGTTGCAGGGGCCAATCTCCGTCCACGTGTTGGCAATGCCGATGATGGGCTTGTGCAGGTCTTCCTTGCTGAAGCCCACGCCACGCAGGTAGCTGCGCGCCGCCGCGCGTGACGGACCTTCGGTGAGGATGGCGGAGTTGCGTTTGCCGGGATCGAGTTCGTTCGTGATCAAAGTTAACTTCCTTACCTGTTTGTCATCCCGTAGCAAAGCGAAGGGATCTGCATGTGTGTTTGCCCGCTGTCGCAGTTGTTGGAAGTCTCAGCTGAAAAGCAGATCCCTCCGCTGCACTGCGGGATGACAAAGCTTTCGTGCGTTACGCCATCTTCGGAGCAGACCAGAACGCCGCATCGTGCTTCGCCTCAAAGCTGTCCAGCGCATCCACATGCCGCAGTGTCAGGCCGATGTCGTCAAGGCCGTTCAGCAGGCAGTACTTGCGGAAAGGGTCGATCTCGAAGCGGGCGTGGAAGCCTGCGTCGTCGGTGACGGTGTTGTGTTCGAGGTTGATGGTGATGCGGTGCTCGGGGTTGCGGGTGGACCGGTCCATCAGCGTTTGCACCTGCTCCTCTTCCAGCCGGACGAGGATGATGCCGTTCTTGCCCGCGTTCGAGAAGAAGATGTCGGCAAAGCTGGGCGCAATGACCGCGCGAAAGCCGAATTGGTTGATGGCCCACGCGGCGTGCTCGCGCGAGGAGCCGCAGCCGAAGTTCTTCTCGGCAATCAGGATTTCCGCACCCGCGTACTCTGCCTTGTTCAGTACAAAGTCGCGGTTGGGCGTCACGGCGTCCGGCGTGTCCAGGTGGTAGCGCCAGTCGTAAAACAGGAACTCGCCATAGCCCGTGCGCTCAATGCGCTTGAGGAACTGCTTGGGAATGATCTGGTCCGTGTCGATGTTCGGCAGCGGCAGCGGCATGGCCTTGCTGGTCAGGATGTTGATGGGCGTCATGAGTTCGCTCCCTTGGTACTTACTTGTGAGCCGCGTACGCATAAGGCTCGCCTGCCGTCATAGGGGTAAGGCCAACCAACTGGGTCTTGATCTACCCGTCCTTCGTTGAAGTCGAAGTGAGGAGCGTAGCAGGTCCAGACGCACTTCGGACTTTGGTCACCTGCAGCAATCCAGGCGGTTCCCGTAAGGAAAATTCCACCTTTTACATGCCAAGTTGCTGTGTCCACGTTGCCGTACCGCTTGATGCCCATGATGCCGGGCGACTGTACGCGTTTGTCGAAAATGCTCTGAGCCTCACTCGTGCTTGGCATGCGACAATCTGTGAGGCCATCTAGCTTGAGGTGGCGACAATACTTCCTTGCAGCTTTCCAACTAATGTCTTCACCATTGTCCTTTGCAGCCCAGACTAGACCGGTATTCGGATCAGCCCATACCATCTTGTCTGAGTTTTGCACCGTGGACTGGCATACGGCACCACTAAGGGTCACTGGCATGAAGACAATAGTTCGCAGCAATACGCTAGTCATTCGGCACTTCCATGTGCGCTGGCTCGGCTACTGTGCCACTTGCGAATGTCGGTGAAGTGCCCTGTAATCGCGGCTGCCGCAGCCATCTCCGGAGAGACGAGGTGTGTGCGTCCGCCACGGCCCTGGCGGCCTTCAAAGTTGCGGTTCGACGTTGAGGCACAGCGCTCGCCGGGCTGCAGAATGTCGGGGTTCATACCCAGGCACATGCTGCAGCCCGGCTCCCGCCACTCGAAGCCTGCCTGCTTGAAGATCGCGTCCAGCCCTTCAGCCTCCGCCTGCCGCTTCACCTGCTGCGAGCCGGGCACCACCATCGCACGGATGCGCGTGGCGACGTGGTTGCCCTTGACCACGGCGGCAGCGGCGCGCAGGTCTTCGATGCGGCCGTTGGTGCAGGAGCCAAGAAAGACCGTGTCGATGCGGATCTCGCTCATGGGCGTGCCGGGCTGCAGGTCCATGTACTCGTAGGCCTTGGCGAAGCTTTTTTTGTCCGCCTCGGTGGGTGCCCGGTCCAGCGTGGGCACT
>CALMOM010000220.1:3295-15131 GCA_937873305.1 uncultured Terriglobus sp. | reverse complement strand
CTCGTGGGGGTTCGACCCCCCCTCCCGGCACCATTCGGAGCCTGCGGCCAGCGCGCGACGCAGAGCTGCACCCGAAGCCCTCTGACAGACCTTAAACAGGTTTTTGGCGAAGTCTTGAGGCAATGGCGGGAACGCTACATACGGTGCCACGGTACGCGCGTAGCATGGCTGCCATGCAAACGGCTATCTTTGTAAGTGCAGTTTGGTTGGCGGTGCTGGCAGCACAGACAGGCGTGCAACCGTCGGATCGCTACCGTGAGGAATTCAAGCTGCGGCCCGACACCGCCCGCATCTCTCAGCCGTTTTCAGTGGACGCCTGGATCGTCCTGCTCTATGCCGGACGCCAAAGCTCGACCGGCACCAACCACCCGCAGGCCGAGGATGTCGATGGCTCCATGGAATCGTTACGAAACCTTGTGAGGACGGACGGCGAGTGGCTGTTCTGGTATCGACTCAACAACTACAGCATTGCGAAGCACCTCGCCACAGCACACCAGGCCGATCGCGGTTTGGTGTCCGTGACAAATCCTGATGCATGCCGTAACGCGCTTATTGTCGCGAACCGCTCTCGTGTGATGGCGGCCAGCATGCCTGCGTGTGAATTGGCTGTTGCCCGCACTCCCTAAACCTGAGCGAACAACTCTATCCGCGGGTCCTCAGGATTCAGCTTGGCCAGTTCACGCAGGATCTCCTTCGAGCGCTCATCCTGGATTTTGGGCACCACGATCCGCACTTCAACAATCTGGTCGCCGCGGGTTCCTTCTGCCGATGCAGATGGCACGCCCTTCTCGCGCAGGCGCAGCTTTTGGCCGGTCTGCGTGCCGGGCGGTATCTTCAACTGCGTGCGGCCGTCGATCGTCGGCACATCGATTTTGGTGCCTAAGGCAGCCTCGAACGCCATTACCGGCACTGTTACGCGGATATCATCGCTGGACCGCGTGAACACCGGGTGTGATCCTGCCTTGATGATCAGGTAAAGGTCACCCGCTGGTGCACCCTGCGTACCGGCGTTACCCTTGCCCGCCAAACGAATGCGCTGGCCGTCGCGCGTGCCTGGCTTGATCCGGAACTCCAGCGTTTCACGCTTTGTGATGGCACCTTCGCCGTGACAGGTGGGGCACGGCTGCTGCAGCTTACCCGTGCCGCCACATCGGGGGCACTGCACGTTAA
This sequence comes from uncultured Terriglobus sp., assembly GCA_937873305.1. Classification (GTDB taxonomy): domain Bacteria; phylum Acidobacteriota; class Terriglobia; order Terriglobales; family Acidobacteriaceae; genus Terriglobus. Next base: position 13,961 of record CALMOM010000220.1, on the reverse strand, counting down.
ACTTCATGCTGCCATTCATCTGTGTAACGTGGCCGCTGCCGTTGCACTGCGGGCAGGTCTGTGCTGTGCCTACCGTCCCCTGCCCCTTACAGGTGGTGCACTGCTCTTGCCGGGTAATTTCGATGCGAGTGGTCCCGCCCCGGATCGCCGTCCAGAAGTCAACCTCGACCTGGTATTCCAGGTCAGTACCGGGCCGCGGACCCCGCGCTGCTGTCGCCTGGCCGCCACGCCCACCGCCGAACATGCCGCCGAAGATATCCCGGAACGAGGATCCGCGCCCGCTGCCTTCCTGCGGACCAGCACCGCCGGAAAAATCGAACCCGCTAAAATCGAACGGCTGGCCCTGCCCCGCGCCGCCGCCCGTGTAGACGTTCTGCCCATAGCCGCCACCGGGCGCACCACCGTAGCCACCACGCGCCGCAGCCTCTGCCTGTGCCGGATCAATGGAGTCTGAGTAAAAGCCCAGCTGGTCGTAGACCTTGCGCTTCTTCTCGTCAGAGAGCACGTCATTGGCTTCAGAGATCTCTTTGAACTTCTCCTCGGACTTCTTGTCGCCAGGGTTTACATCCGGGTGGTACTTGCGCGCGAGTTTGCGAAACGCCTTGCGAATCTCATCTGAGGTGGCGGTCTTCTTGACGCCGAGTGTGCCGTAGTAGTCCTTGGATTGGGTGGGTGCCATACTGTTCTATCGATTAGATGGTACTCGCCTGCGCGGGTTGCGGCTTAGTCACGGCGCTGAACCAGATCGCACAGGAACGCACTCACATCACAGGCTTGCCTGAGTCCTTGCGCAGGTACTCGTCAAAATCCTCGACAGGTCTTGCAAATCGATAGTGTGACCAGACCTGAGTGAAGGCAGCATCCTGTGAGAACCATTGCACCGCGTTAAAAGGCGAGCGGTATGCCCCACAGGGGTGGGTCGGCGTGCAGCGCTCGACAAAGATCACGTCGGGATGGGTGCGAAGCAGATCTTCCGTGGTCTGGTGACGTTGCAACTCCGCCAACTCATTGAGCCGAAACGCTGGCAAGACATGGGCAGGAGGCACGGCAGCGGGGGTAGTTTCGTTGGCACGAATCGCGGGCAGCATCCACAGGTGCGCGAAACGGCTGCCCCACAGCAACTGCCGCTCCATCAGCGCTGGAAAGGCATTCATCCCCACGCTGAAGGCATAAACCGTTGTGTGCGCAGGCAGGCGTAACAACTCTGCCTGCATGTCGTCCGGCGGCGGTGCATGCCGCTTTTTCACCCATGCCAGGCCAAACAGCAGCACCCCGCACACGGGCAGCACCGCCCATGCGGCCGCCTTCAGGCGTGGCATCCTTGACGCTCCCAGCAGCTGGCCGCGCAATACATCCGTGGCCATCCATGCACAGGCAATCTCGAGCAGAGCCATGGCCGTAAAGCGTTGGTGATACCAGCCGGTATGCTGCTGAAAATATGCCAGCACCGCCCCTACGCCCGCCGCCAGCAGCGCGCCTTCCAGCCGCGGCAATGCAAGTTGCCTGCGCAGCGTAACCCAGGCTGCCGCGGCCAGTAGGCTTACCAGCGTGAGCACCCGGCCTACATGCCATGCCATCTGCGCAATGCTGTACTCGCCCAATGCCCAGTAGGTGTCGCGTAGCAGCGGCGTAAGCACCGTGAAGTACGCCGGCGTAAGCAGCCGCACCGCAGCCACGTACACCACACCCACTGCCACCGCCGTGAGCAACTCCGCCGACCATAGGCGCTTGAGGGTGCGCAGGGCGAACGCCAGGAAAAGCTCCAGGCACACCATCGTAAGCAGGTGCTGCGGCTTGAAACAGATGGCAAGTCCGGCGCACGCACCCAACGCAACCCGCTCCGCAAGGCTGAGCCGGTCGACCACGCCGCTGCCTACAGCCAGTAAATACGGTAAAAACAAGGCCAGCAGTAATTGTTCGCGCTGACCGAATTCTGCGGGTTGGGTGATCGTGATGAGCACAAATGTGAGTGCCCACAACACTCGCGCCGCCCGCATGCCGACGACCGCTGCAACACCCGCAAGCCGCAGCAGGCGCCCACCCCACGCGGCACTGACCACCAGCATGGCGAGAACAACCACGCGCAGGGCTGGCACCGCGTTCACATGCAACAGTCGGCCAAGACTCGCCGGAATCATCGAGAACCACACGATGAGCGGCGGATTGGTTTCGATAAGCATCGGCCCATCCAGCTGAACGCCATGCAGCATCTGCTGCGCTGCGTACAGCAGGTAAGCCTGATCGCCCTCAACGTGGCTAAGCAGAAGCTCGTACAGCAGGTAACAGAGCACCAGTGCCAGCAACGCCGGCTCTGCCGACGCCAGCAACCATGCCAGCGCCCGTTCTGCACCACGCTGGGTTTCCTTATGTGCGACCGTGTACGCCATTCCGGTCAGTATACGAAGTGGCTATTGCGCGGAACGCCTGCCCTTCTTTTCGGCTGCTCGCCCCGCGCGCAGGCTGGTTCCGTGCGCGTACGCGGTCTCGTTCTGCGCATCGGTGGTCTTCTGATCGTTTGGGCACCAGTAGAGCGTGCGGCCTGCCACGTCCTTGCGCAGGATCGTCTCGCCACACACAAAGCAAGGCTTGCCGTGACGGCGGTACACGTAGTGCTCCTCGCCGCGCTCTGCGACAGCATTCTTGCTGGGCCGGTCCTTGCGATCCGTGCATACAATGCGGCGGTCCACCATGCCCGCTTTCAGCAGCGGGATGGAGTCCTTCCAGATCGCCTTCAGCGTCTTTACATCCACTTCGTTACCCGGGGTGAACGGGTTCACGCGGTGCCGAAACAGCAACTCAGCGCGGTAGATGTTGCCGATGCCCGAGAGGATCGACTGGTCCATCAGCAGTTCGCCAATGCTGGTCCTTTTGCTCAGGATCTTGTCATACGCACGCTGTGGCTCATCGTGGCCGCCCGGCTCATTCGCCAAAGGATCCGGGCCAAGCCGGTCCAGCAAGGCCTGCCATTTGGCCGCGTCGTACACGCTGCAATCGGTGGGTCCGCGCAGTTCGCACCAGTCCACCTCCTCCGGCGGAAAAGGCTGCGTGCCGTCGTCGTTAGCGCAGGTTAGGTTATGCGGCTGACCCTTCTGCGAACGCGACTTCTTGCCCACGCTCGCGCGCTGCAGCACGGCTCGCAGAGCCCCCTTCGGCTCCGGCAACAGACCACAACCCTCGGTAAAGTCGCCAAAGCGGCCCAGGTGCACATGCAGGTACAACTCTGGCCCAAACTCATAGCCCAGGTGCTTGCCCACGGCATGCACCTTCAGCAATTTCTTGCCATCCACCAGGTGCGCATCGCTAAAGCGGTGGTTCGGCCCCGGTAGCACATTCAGCTTCTTGCCGACGAACGCCGCGGTGTGCCGCTCTGCCCACCGGTGTATCTCATTCCCCTCTGGCATTTCCATCCTTTTGCTACGAGCGTGCTCTGTACGCGTGCCTAACCTTCAGTACACGTCAGGCGGCACTTGTCTGATACAAGAACAATGCACCCACATGAGCAAACACACGCAAACAAGCTCCATCGTACCGCTGGAGATCAGCTCACATCGTTTTAAGGCATTGGATGCGTTGCGCGGCCTTGCGGCGTGGTCGGTCGTGCTCTACCACTTCCTTCTGGTCCTGCCGCCATCCATGCTCTACACCGTAGTCGGCTCTACGCCGCTACATCTCCTTACAAACGGACCAGAGGCTGTAATTCTGTTTTTCCTGCTGAGCGGGTTTGTACTCGCCTCGCTTTGGAGCCGGAACACCTCCGGGTATGTGGGCTATGGCGTAAAGCGAGTCACACGCCTTTGCCTACCGTTCTATGCCGCGCTCCTGTTAGCAGCGCTCCTGGACCTCTACTTCCTGCACCCCTTGCATGTATCCAATGAATGGATCAATTCCACATGGACGATTCGGCCAACCTGGCCCATGGCGTTCTCGGTCATCATGACAGCCGATCACTGGATGCAGCAGTTCAACACGGCATTTTGGAGTGTGGGGTACGAAGTCCGCATCAGCCTGCTCTTTCCACTCCTCTACTGGCTTGTTCTACGAGTTCGTAGCATCCTTGGAGTTCCCATCTTGCTGCTGAGCCAGTTGGCTCTTCCATTTGCACATCCGTTCGATCGCTATATCGACAGCGGCTTCCAGGCGGCAGTCATCGAGTTCGCGCTGGGCATCCTCCTGTTTCGTGAGCTGCCTCGATTGCTGTTGGTCGTCAATCGCGTGCCGCCAGCACGCCGCAAGCTGCTGGCACTGGTCTTTATCTTGTTGTATGCCGTGGCTGTACCCGCTCCTCAACTCGATGTGGTGCAACGATCCGGACCGCAGGAAAACGTACCCGCGATTACGACCGCCAACACCACTACCAAGCAGAAGCTGAGCTTTAAAACTAAGCTCCGGAGGGCACTTGTAACAGAGGCAAGGCTACTGCGTATTCAGTGCGGTATGGTGGCCGCCGTGGGCGTCATGCTGATGGCGATTGCGCTGCCTTCGCTCCGCGCGGCATTGCAGCAAGGATGGCTGCTCAGGATCGGCGCTCTTTCCTACAGCACCTATCTTTTACACGGCACCGTCCTGTTCGCATTGATACGCGCGTTCTACGGCCGCTTTTCTTTTGCCTACCTGGTTCTCCCTTACCTCGTACTGGTGTACCTGGCCTCGGAGGTGTTTCATAAGTTGATTGATCAACCTGCTGTGCTGCTAAGCCGGAAAGTAGAGGCCCGGCTACTCAAGAAAGCCACATACATAGAGAAGGGCCAGCCCGCGGGCTGGCCCTTGTAGAATTCTGGACCTAGTTCCAGACGTGCTGGATCGGCATAGGTTCGATACGGAGGATGGTATCTGGCCGTACGTTGTACAGCTTGCGCGCAAACTCGCGTGCCTGCTCCTCATCCGTAAAGATCGTCTTTTCATAGAGTTTGCCAGCGATGTACTGCTCACATTTCCAAAGGGTGCTGTTCATGCTCAAATTCATCGCCTGCTCCTCCTGAGCTATAAAACCTTGCGTATAAGTCGCTAAGGTTTAGACTCGCTCTGCTCTAACTCGATTCAGGTCTGCTTACTTTGGCAGAGCCCGGAGCTACACCAATCTTTAAGTACGGCATAACTCCGGCCTCAACTTCAGGTGTGAAAATTACCCGGCCAGACTACAGCCGGGTAAGTCCGTGCTTATTTGACGTCGACGTACTCGGCGTCAATTACACCCTCATCCTGCTTCGGCGCTTCCGTTGTGCCACCTGCTGCTGCGGCACTGTCCGTTGGCGTCTGGGGCGTCTTGTACATGGCTTCGGCCAACTTGTGGCTTGCCTGGGTCAGACGGTCGTTGGCTGCCTTTAGCTCAGTTGCGCTCGGGCTGCCAGTGAGCGTGGTCTTGGCATCGCTCAGAGCACCCTCAACCTGCTGGCGCTCATCGCCGGAGATCTTGTCGCCGTTCTCACGGAACGTCTTCTCTACGTTATAAACCAGGCTGTCGAGTTGGTTCCGCGCTTCGATCTCGTCGCGCTTCTCCTTGTCCTCGCCCGCGTGCGCCTCGGCCTCCTTCGCCATGCGCTCGACTTCGTCTTTGCTCAAACCCGAGCTGCTGGTGATGGTGATCTTCTGGTCCTTGCCGGTGGCGTTGTCCTTTGCCGTCACGTTCAGAATGCCATTTGCGTCAATGTCGAAGGTGACCTCGATCTGCGGTGTGCCACGTGGCGCGGGGGGAATACCCGCCAGCTTAAACTTGCCAAGCGTACGGTTCTGGCCAGCCAGCGGACGCTCACCCTGCAGCACATGCACTTCGACTTCCGTCTGGGAATCGGCCGCCGTCGAGAAGGTTTCCGTCTTCTTGGTCGGGATGGTCGTGTTGCGCGGGATCATGGGCGTAGCCACGCTGCCCATCGTCTCGATGGCCAGGGTCAGCGGTGTCACATCCAGCAGCAGCAGGTCCTTCACTTCGCCACCCAGCACGCCACCCTGCACCGCCGCGCCGATCGCAACGACTTCGTCAGGATTCACGCCCTTGTGGGGCTCCTTGCCGAACAGTTCCTTCACCAATGCCTGCATGCGGGGCATGCGGGTCTGGCCACCGACGAGCACGACTTCGTCCACCTTGCTCGCGTCGATACCGGCATCCTTCATGGCCTGCTTGCAGGGTCCAATGGACTTCTGCAGCAGATCCTCGACTAACGATTCGAATTTGGCGCGGGTCAACTTAACGACCAAGTGCTTGGGCCCGGTCGCGTCTGCCGTAATGAAGGGCAGGTTGATCTCTGTCTCCATAGTGGTGGAGAGCTCGATCTTGGCGCGCTCGGCTGCGTCGCGCAGGCGCTGCAATGCCATCTCGTTGCCCTTGCCACGCAGATCCAGGCCCTCCTGCTTGCGGAACTCGTCGATCAGCCAATCCACCAGGCGCTGATCCAGGTTGTCACCGCCCAGGTGGGTGTCGCCGTTTGTGGACTTGACCTCGATGACGCCTTCGCCAACCTCCAGCACAGACACGTCGAACGTACCGCCGCCGAAGTCATAGACCACGATGGTTTCGTCCTTCTTCTTGTCGAGACCGTAGGCCAATGCTGCCGCCGTGGGCTCGTTCACGATGCGCTTCACGTCCAGGCCCGCGATCTTGCCCGCGTCTTTGGTCGCCTGGCGCTGCGAGTCGTTGAAGTATGCCGGGACGGTGATAACGGCCTCGGTCACGGATTGACCCAGGTAGTCTTCCGCAGCCTTCTTGAGCTTCTGCAGAATCATCGCGCTCACTTCTGGCGCAGTGTACTCCTTGCCCTGCGCCAGCACGGCCAGGTTGTCGCCCTTGGCAACGACCTTGTACGGTACCATCTTCATCTCATCGTTCACTTCGTTCAGGCGGCGGCCCATGAAGCGCTTGATGGAGTAAATGGTGTTCTCGGGGTTGGTAATGGCCTGGCGCTTGGCCACCTGTCCTACGAGGCGCTCGCCGTTCTTGGTGAATGCCACGATCGACGGCGTGGTGCGTCCGCCCTCTTCGTTGGGGATAACCTTGGGTTCTCCACCTTCCATCACCGCAACGCAGCTGTTGGTGGTTCCAAGGTCGATACCGATGATTTTGCCCATCTGTCTTACTCCTCTGGCGGCTACGCCCGCATGTGTCCTACTTAATTCGTGACAGCCATCCTAGCCTGCTCAGCACGTTTAGAATCACATGTGAGTGACTTACTGTCAATGCATCTGATGCGGTAGTTCACCAGGAGATGCACATCCTCAGGATGCCTCCGGCGCGACCCCTTACCGGATCGACAAGGCGTCAGAATGGCTAAAGTTCCTGGAATGTGCGCTCGAGCACGTCACCGTGGCGGGTTCGTAGCATTCGGGTCTGTGGTGGTGCCGGTGGTAGCTGCGCCGCTTTGGGCCGGGACGGACGTGCCCGTTGCGCCAAAGGACGATGGAGGCGAGCCATTGAGGCCTCCTGCCGAGGTGCCGCCGAACGAAGTGGCCCCACTACTCTGCATGGCGCCCGGCAGGCTGGAGCCGCTTGCGGCGGGGCTGCCGCCAAAGAGGCTCACCTTGTCCTTCATGGCGTCGACGCGCGGATCGTAGAGAAACTCCCAATCTTCTATGTTTTCGGAGCCATTCCATTCCACCTGGCCATGTCCCTTTGCATTACTACCTACGCCCAGAAAGGCGCCTTTGCTGCCTTGAAAGCTGGTGGCGTCGGTGCTGGACCCGAACCCGCTAATCCCACTCCCTGGACCCGTTCCGCTTGGGGCAGAGCCGGAGCTTGCACCCGTCGCTGCGCCAGCCTGTGCTCCGCCAATGACGGTCGCACCGCTGCTGGAGGGGGAGCCGAAGCTGCTGGCCGCCGTTGCGCCAGACGTGCTGCCTGCGGCAGGATTGCCGAAGCCGGAACCCGACTGCAACCCCGCTACGGACCCCAGGTTACCGACAGGCGCACCCGTGAGTGGCTCGCCGAAGAACCCCTTGACCTCGGTCTTTGCCTTGCCCACCAGGATCAAGCGATAGTCGTCATTAGTGAGGGGATCTTTGTACTGCTGGCGCAGGTACTTGACATTCAAGGCTGTGGAGGTGCCACCGGTCGTGCCAGTGCCCAGCAATTCCTCCACCGAGGAAGGAAAGCGGTGCGTGCGGCGGTAGAACAGTTGAATGGCACGGACATATTCCTGTGCCCGGTGCTCAGATTCCACTTCGCGGTCGCGCTCCAGCTGCTTGGCCATACGCGGTGCAGCAATGGCCAGGGTCAGCAACAGCAAAAAGCAGACGACCACGAGACCCAGCAGGAGGTATCCCTCCTCGGAGGGCTTTCCATGAAACTGCTGTGCTGGTTGGGTCATTGTGCGCTCATGGGCAGCCGCTGCGTATTGTTATTGGTCAAGTCCGTAACTTCGACTGAGCTGGTCGCGATCGCGCCTACCCTGTACCGGCGGCCAACGACGTCGCCCTGCGACGCGATGAGCACGTCGTCGCCACGCAGGAAGAATGCCTGCCGTTTGCCGTCGGCGCGGGTTGCTGTGCCAAAGAAACGCAGTTCGATGGGCGGGAGCGGCGGTGGCCCTGTGTTGGCGCTGGTGGGCGGAACGAAGCGGGGTGAGGCAATGGGCTTGGGAATCTTGACTGCGGCCTGCTGCTGAGCAGCACCTGGTGCAAGGAAGATGTTGCGCCCGCTGCCGGAGTACACCAGCGACTCCGCCAGCAGCATTCCCTCAGGGTGCAGCGTGGGATCCAGGCGCGAGGGTTGGCTAGGCACCGGGGCGGCCACGGGTCGGTTGACTGAGGGCGTCCGTATCGTCGTGACGACCGGCGCAGCTGGCGGGGCGTCTGAGGTGCTGCCGCCGCCAAACAGCGTATACAGCAGATAGCCAACAGCCAGCACGCCGAAACTCCCGGCGGCGATCAGTTTGTTGCGGTCCTCAGAGCCGACCTTCACGGGCGCGCTCCCGCCGACGCTGGCGCGGCAGTTGGCGTAACTGGTTCGCGAAGGTACGTTCCAATGCGCATTTGGAGGTTCACAAGGCCGTTCTGCGCACCGCTCAGCGCAACTGTTTCAAGCAGAAAGAAGCTGGGGTCACGCTCCAGGCCGTTGACGAAATGCGCAACAGCGCTGTAATCCCCTGTCACTGCGGCATCGATGCGGACCTCCGTGACGCCGTTATCTGGAAGCGCCTGCACGTACGAAGCGCGGCTCAGACGGACCCCGGTACGCTTTGCCACGAGCCCCAGCTGGGCGGCGACATCGGAATACGCATACGGCAGGCGATCCCGGTAGAAGCGAGCGGCCTCCGCGTCAGAGGCCTGCAGCTTGCTGTCCAGTCCACGCAGACGGCGCGCTGACACCTCGGACGCCGCAACGCGAGAGTGTGCCGCCGCAATGGCTGCCTCACCCTGTGCGCCAGTGCTGCTGCCCAGCAGAATCAAACGCACGCCAAAGTAGAGACAGACCAGCAGCAGCAGGACCGCTGCCACCACATGCAGGTTGAGTACCGATACGGCCTGCTGCAGGCGCTCACGGCGCTCGTTCGAGAGTGTCACACCAGAAGGCAGCCTCATGGTGTCGCCTCCGCATCGGTGCCGCGCCGGGGAGACGGCGCCGTCCGGTCCAGCAGACGCGCCTGCAGCGGGTTATAACCGGAGACGATTTCGAACTCCACGCCCGTAACCGGCGGCAGCGCTCCAGCCATTGCAACAACTCCACCCGGTTGGGGCACGGCGGTTGCGCCGCTGGTCTCGCGGCCGGCCGTGTTGCCGGAGGTTTGCTGCGCCTCGCCTTGCAGCCGCGGCGACAGGAAGCGGCGTGAGCCTTCCAGGTTACGCACCAGCTGCACCGTGCGTTCGCGGTCGCCCAGCACGCGCAGCCGGATGCTGACCTCACCCGTGATCGTCACAATGGGCTCGATCGACTGGACCTGCACACCGCCTGGCAAAACGGATTCCAGGTCCATCAGCACCGCCGTCCAGGAAAAGCTTTTGCGTGCAAACAACGTGTTCAGGAACTGGTTGCGGCTGAGCGTCGCCGCATTGACTGGCTGCCGCAGCCGAGCCTCATTGCTGGCGCGCTCCCGGTCCAGCGCGTCCGCCTGCGCATTCAGCGCGGCCAATTGACGCTGCTGTTCTGCCGAGCGGGCGTTGGCCACATGCAGCCAGACCCCCAGCGCAATTGCAAGAAGGGCCAGCACACCAATGGCGATGCGCAGCTGCCGCAGAAGCCGGTCCAGCTCGACATAGGGCCGTGTTGCAAGATTGATCGCGACGCGCACTTAAGCCCTCAAAGCTCCCCGCAGCCCGGCCAGCAGGCCACGCGGCACAGGTGTGGATGTCAGAAGATCCGCCGTCTGCACCACCTCCCGCACCTGCAGCCCGGAGCCATCCAGCATGAGCTCCAGCGCAGCTGGAACTAGCGTTCCCGCCGTCAGCACCTCGCTGGGTGCGACCGCGAGCGAGTCCTCGTAGTACGCCGCTGCTACAGAGATGGCCTGCAACAACTCCTCTTGTGCGCGGTCCATCGCGGCCGCCTCAACCAGCACGCCCTGTTGCACCATCTCCGCCACGGCCATGTCCGTACCATGACCTGCGTCGGCAGCCATCGCGACGCTCGCGGGCTCCAGCGCGACGGCTGCGGCAGCTTCCGCCATCGGATCCGCCTTTAGCTCCAGCGTGCGGTGCAGTAGCAGCTCTCCCCTTCGCAGGATAGCCGTGGTCACGGCGAACT
>CALMOM010000220.1:0-3285 GCA_937873305.1 uncultured Terriglobus sp. | reverse complement strand
GTGCTGGACAGCACCGCGCCCGGCTCAAAGCCCGCCTCGCGCACGGCAGACTCATACTCCGCCAGCACCTCGTTCGGCACCGCCACCACCAGCACCTGCAACACCAACGCATGCCGGCTCATTACCTGGTAGCTGATCTGCGCCAGTTCCGGCGGGAACGGCAGAAGCTTGGCAAGGCGGAAACGCAACACGGGCAATACTTCGTCCTGCTTGGACGGCAGCTCATCGAAGTCCAGTAGCAGCACGCGCACGGCGGGGTCCGGAATGATGAGCGTCACATCCCGCTGCTTGCCTGCCTGCACCGCGCCCAGCGTCTTACGCAACGCGGCAATGACCGCGATGCGGTCCACGATGTTGCCCACACGCAGCGACGGCACGACCGCGCCTGCGCCGAGCACCATGCTGCTGACCGTCGCCAGTACACCAGTGCTATCCGTCGCGGATGCGGCGTATACGCCTTCCGGACGCACCTCCACGGCAATGCGCGGACGCACCTGCATGGACGAGTTAGGAAACAGTGCGGGCAAGGCCTATCCAGACTACATGCTTGAGACGGGTCTGCTCCCGTTTGGCGGCGCTGCGTTCAGCAAAGCGAGTCACACCGGAAGAAGCGCGTGTCAACACCAATGCAGAACGTCTGCTCTGCTTCGCCTTAAAGGCGCTTCGAGAGTTCGTCCACACGTCCCTCAAGCTTTTGCTCCATGCCATAAAAACGCTGGTAGTCCGCGGAGAGTGTCGTTAACGAAGCTCTGATCTCACTGAATTGGCGATTCACATCCGTATACTGGCGACTGGTACCCGCACGCAAGTCACCAAGACCTTGGTTAGCCTGCAGCCACGCAAGAATGACCAAGACGAAGGAGCCAATGGCAGTGCTCAGCAGAGAGATAAATTGCACATTGGTCATGCTCTACACGCCCTGTCCTTAAAGTAGATCGTTTGTCGCGTCATTATTGCACTCTCTAGCGCCCGCTCTCGATGAACGTCACCTTGTTGATCTCGTGCAGCGTGGTGATGCCCGCGCGCACACGCTCCAGCGCGCTGCCACGCAGGAATAGCATGCCCTTATCTTTCGCCTTCCGGCGAATCTCCGAACCGGGTGCCTTGTTCAGCAGCAACTCACGGATGTCGTCGTCCAGCTCGAGCAGCTCGTGTATGGCAGAGCGGCCGCGAAACCCTGTGCCGCCGCACTCGATGCAGCCCGTGCCCTCACGAAAGCGGAAGCCCTGCCACTCTGCCGGATCCAGGCCGTTGGCCAGCAGTTCGTCGTCGGTGTGGGTCCGGTACGTTGCACAGAAATCGCAGATTTGCCGCACCAGCCGCTGCGCCAGGATGCAGTTAAGCGCCGAGACGAAGTTGTATGGCTCCACGCCCATGTTCAGAAAGCGGCCCAGCACGTCCACAACGTTGTTGGCGTGCACGGTCGTGAATACCAGGTGGCCCGTAAGCGCGGAGTTGATGGCAATCTGCGCAGTCTCAGCGTCTCGAATCTCACCGACAAGGATTTTGTCAGGGTCGTGCCGCAGGATGGAACGCAGGCCACGCGCGAACGTCAGGCCCTTTTTCTCGTTGACCGGAATCTGCGTGATGCCACGAATCTGGTACTCGACCGGATCTTCGATCGTGATGATCTTGTCTTCTTCGCTCTTGATCTCGTTGAGCGCGGCATAGAGCGTGGTGGTCTTGCCGGAACCCGTTGGGCCGGTCACCAGCACCATGCCATATGGCTCCTTGATGTACTTGCGGAAGCGCTCCAGATCAGCCGCGCCAAAGCCCACCACATCGAGCGAAAGCTTTTTGAACTTCTCGCTCATGCTCTCCTTGTCGAGCACGCGCAGGACGCAGTTTTCGCCGTGCACCGTGGGCATGATGCTGACACGGAAGTCGATCAGGCGGCCCTTGTAGCGAACACGAAAACGGCCGTCCTGCGGCACGCGGCGCTCGGCAATGTCGAGCTCGCTCATGACCTTGATGCGGCTCAGGATGGTCTGGTGATACTCGCGCGCAATGGGTGCCATGGCCTGCTGCAGCACACCGTCGATGCGGTATTTGACAAGGAGCGAGTCGTCGTAGGTCTCCAGATGAATGTCCGACGCGCGACGCTCCAGGGCGCTGAAGATCGTGGTATCCACCAAGCGGATGATGGGCGAAATATCGTCCTCGCGCGTCAGCCGCTCGATGGAGATGTTCTCGTCCGGGTTGTCCTCAGCGGAAAGCACGTCATAGGTCAGGCCCTCGGTCGCCTCCTCCAGCACACGCTGCGACTGCTCGGTCTTCTTTAGCAGATCGGTAATCTGCGAGAGCGTGGCCACACGCGGCAGAAGGCGCTGGCCCAGCAGGCCGCTAATTTCATCCAACACCATCAGCCGCGACGGATCGCTGACCGCAATCACCAGCCGGTCCGGCAATTGCTCCAGCGGGATGAAGTTGTAGCGGAACATCAACTCCACCGGCACGGACTTCACCAGTTCATGCTGAATCTTGAAGTCGCGCAGGTCGATGAACTCCGAGTGGTACCGCCGCGCCATCAGTTGCGCGAGTTCGGTCTCGTTCAATTCAGGGTTGGTAATGGGAATGGCGAGGAGTGTTGCCATAGTGTTGCTCCTAACAGCGCTAACTCAGTTGCCCGCGCCTGGCGTGCCGGTGGCATTCGCACCCAGCGACAGGATGGGCAGGTAGAGCGAAATCAAAATGACGGCGACGACCACGCCCATGAAGATGAGCAACGACGGCTCAATGAGTGACAGCACACCGGCCAGCGACGTCTCCACGTCCTCCTCAAAAAAGCCTGCGACGGAGTTGAGCATCGTTGGCAGAGCGCCGGTCGACTCGCCGACTTCGACCATCTCGATGGCGAGCTCCGGGAAGACACGTGTGCCCTCCAGCGACGACGAGAGCCGCTGGCCCTCGCGAACCTGCGTGACAGACGAGAACACTGCGTTCGATACCTGCCGCGACGAGATAGACCGCGCCGCCGTCTCCAGCGATGGCACCAACGGCAGGCCACCCGTCAGCAGCGTGGACAGCGTGCGGGAAAACAGCGCTACCTGGTACTTGAGCCAGATCACGCCCAGCAGGGGAATCGCCAAGCGCACACGGTCCACCAGCGTAGCCCCGGCCTCTGTCTTTGCCCAGCGGTAGATCAGGTAGCCAACCAGCGCCACCAGTGGGATCACGTACAAGCCGTAATTCTGTGCGGCATTGCCCACCTTCAGCAGCACCTGCGTGATGGCCGGCAGCGGCGCGTTCAGTTGCTCATACAGCAGCGCGAATCGCTGCACCACG
>CALMOM010000219.1 GCA_937873305.1 uncultured Terriglobus sp. | reverse complement strand
TCCCAGTGACATCGTCGGCAGGCACTTCCGTTAGTCCAGTTCCATCGGTAGGCGACCCCGGCGGCTTCGGCTTCGGCGTGCACAGGTCTTCCACCATGCTGTCGAAGCGGAAGCTGACAGCTTCAGCCACCTGCAGCACCTCTGCTGTTGGAAGTGCGGGTTGGGCCTGCATGGCTGCAGTAAGAGCAAGCCAGTACAACAGTTGCTCGAGCGCCTGACGGTTGATGTAGCGGACTCCCTCGTGCTCGTTGACGGAAGTCAGCCACTGTACATCCGGTTCCGCCCAGAAGCTTCGGCTGTGCAGGTCCACCGTGCCCAGTGCGAGCCGGACTCGTGCAGCCGCACGCCACGCATCCTCGCCGTTGACGCCAACCTCGGAGAAGATCTCCGCCAGCGCAGGCCGCAGCTGCAACGCATCCACTCCGTTGCCGCTGCCCGGCAGCGCGTGGAGCGCGACTACTGCCAGCACTGGTGACCACAGTGCCTCTGGATGCGTGTGGGGCGGCAATGCGCCGTTTTCTCGGGCCTCGGCTACCGCCTGCGCCGCACCCGCCGCAAGCTCCCTTGCGGCGTGGACGTAGCTCTCGCGCGAGCCGCCCTGATGCCCAAGCTCAACCCAGCGGTCGTACACCGACCCCGCGCGCTCTGCCCATGCCTGCGCAGCGGCAGCGGCCTCGCCCTGCTCCGAAGCCTGCAGCAAGCGGGCGGCGTCGATCAAAACGGCACTGCGCAGTGCACCTGTGAAGGGCCGCAGCCGCAGCCGCAGCAGCGCCTCGTCAAGGCTATGCACGCCCGCACCGTTCAGTGCGTCGCACAGCTCGCCCCATGGCCGCTCGGCGCTCGCCTGCAGTTCGCGCCAGTGCAGCAGCACGTTGTACTGGTAGCCACGCAGGTCAAAGGTCAAGCCGCTATGCAGAATGCTCTCCGCGCGCCGCAGGTACTCCAGTCCAGTGACAGTGTCGCGATAAGCAAGCAGAGAGCTGCCATCCTGCGGCAGCGCGAGCGCATCCGTCAGCGATCGCTGCCGCAGCTCACCCGAGCCCTTGTCGATGGACGCCGCGGACACATGCACGGTGCCACGCGTGCTGGCGTAGGCGTTGTTGTACAGAATGATCGCGCGCTCGCCGCCCCGCCGGTTGGTGTACGCGAAGACGTTTTCGTCGACGCTGCCGCCGCCGGTCCAAACGTCGAAGAAGACGAAGTTGCCACTTTCCGCAAACAACGCCCGGTTGGCCAACAGCGGCGCGATCTCCCGCTGATGACGCCGTAGGAGATCTTCGTTCGGCCACTCGTCGGTTTTGGCGGACTTGTAGTCCATGCCGTACTTCTCGGTGTAGCCCTCCAGTTGCCCGTGTGCGAACATGGGCAGGCCCGGGATGGTCGCCATCATGGTGGCTACGCCGAAGTACTTGTCACCGTCGCCGAACTGGTCGATGGCGGTGCGTTCGTCCGGGTTCGACATGAAGTTGACGTAGCGCTTCAGAATGTCCGGATCGAACTCAATCGTCTTCTTTAGGTAACTGCGGTACTTCGCATTTTCCTCGTCGCGCAGCATCACCATGAACGCAGAGTTGTACACGCGGTGCATGCCCAACGTGCGTACGAAATAGCCCTCCAGCAGCCAGAACGCCTCTGCCAGCAGCAAGGTGCCCGGCACTTCCCGCTGCACGCGGTCCACCACCTCACGCCAGAACTCCGCCGGCATGATCGCGTCAAACTGCTCCTGCGTCATCGCATCTTCCGCGCGCGACGGAATGGACCCACCTACGCCGGGCAGCGGAAACCACAGCCGCTGCACGTGCCGCTTGGCCAGCACCATGGCCGCGTCAAACCGGATGATGGGGAACTTGCGCGCCACGTCGAGGATGACCTGGATCACGTGCTCGCGCACAGCGGCCTTACTGTAGTCCAGTTGCGCGGTGTCGTTCCAGGCAAAGGTGGTGCCGTCGTTGCCGTGATACAGGAACTCTGTGCGGTTGCCGCTGTCGCGATAACGCACACGGTAGGCCACGGCGGCGTCCGTCATGTCGTAGTAGTGGTCGTCAATCTTGATCTCGACGCGAGGGTCGGTCGAAAGGTCCGGCCCCTCGAAGCTATAGCTAGGGAACGGGCTTTCGCCGCGCCCGATAAACCACTCCGGGTGCTCGACTACCCAGGTTGAGTCGAGCCCCATGTGGTTGGGCACCATGTCGCTGGCCAGCCGCAGGCCCACCGCTGCAGCCTCGGCACGCAGGTGCTGGTAGGCCGCTTCTCCGCCAATGTCGTCCGCGATGCGATAGTCCTTGAGTGAATACGCCGAGGCCACCGCGTCCGGGTTGCCGCGCAGCCGCTTGATGGTCTGCGATGCCTTCGACCGCTCCCACAGCCCAATGAGCCAAAGCCCGTTCATGCCGCGGTCGCGCAGCAGTTGCAGTGCTTCGCGGGGAATCTGGTCCAGCCGGTAGATGTGCCGCTGATATTTCTTCGAAAGCTGTTCCAGCCACACATAGGTGCTCTTCGCCATCAGCACGACTGTGGGCATCCAAGCATCGTCGTGCGAGAACGCCTCGTACTCGTCGAGGGGAGCCTGGTAGTCCGACGCGTACTTCGACCGGAGGAGACGGCGGCGCGTTACCGAGCCGTCCGGGTTGGTGACATCCTCCCAGTACTCGTCGAAGCCCACGTACTCGTCGCCCTGGAAGCCCTCCTTGCCGGCAAACTCCAGCGCGCTGTGCTGCCGCGCTCCCTGCCCAGCAGGATGGAACTGCATCCAGATGGCCACCTCCTCCTCGCGCAAGGTATCGATGGCCAGCAGCGTTCGCGCCAAGGCGGAGCCCAGCAGTTTTTCCCAGTGTTCGCGAATGTAGTCGAGCTGGCCGCTGAGCGAATCAGGCGACGCCAGGAAAGGCGCGCGCAGGCCTTGCAGCAGCGTCTTGGCTTCTGCGCTCAACTCTGGCCGTGTCTCAAAGAACGCATCCGCGTCGGCCTGAAGCTTCTCATACGCAGGCGAGGCAGCCGTCAGCGCGGCATCGTCAAACAGCGTCTGAAAGGGTTTGTACGCGGGATTCTGATTCGCTAGCCACAGCAGCAGCAGCTCCTCCAGTGCAGCTTCGCGGTGCGGCATGCCATCGGTCTCACCCGCCAGCCACTCCTCTGCTGAAACCTTTTCGCTGTATACGTCTACATTAGGAAATTCAATCGTGAAGCGGAGCAGCAATGCCTCCAACTGCTCCATACCCACCCGCCCGCCAAACCATGCCAACGCGTCTGCGAGCAAGGCCGGGTCCTGCATTGTGCGGTACTGCGCGATGACGGCGTGGCTCAACTCGTCGATGAGGCCCATGGCGAATAACTGCCCGGCGTGCACCACTGCACTTGGGTCGTGCTCGGCGGACGGGCCGCCCTCTGCCTCCCGCGCCAGGTTCATCTGCCGTGCCAGCTGACGGCTGGCCGACACATTGGCGAAAATCACATTGCCGGAATACGAAAACAGCAGATCGCGCAGATCAAAACGATCGCGAAACGCACGCGCAATGTGAAACTCCATGGGTCCTCCGGGCACAGCAGAGTAGTGGCACTTTCCATAGTCGAAGCACCTCGTTTCCACTCTACGGCGTGACCCCCGGCATGGATCGCCTGGAGACCGTAAAGAGGAGCGTGATTATGCGATGCAACAGACGCCGAGTGGTCGCCTGCAGTGGCTTGGCAGGCCAACGGCAACATGCTGCTGCAGAGCGTATCCGTAGGCAAACAGCGGCTTCTCGAAATCTCGCGATCGCTCTGCTGCGTGAAATGGCGTCTAGGAAGATAACAGCTCAGATGGCAAGCTTCTCCGACCATGCTGCGCAGCCTGACCATCAACGCGGACAAGCCAAGTTGGTGGGCCCACCAGGATTTGAACCTGGAACCAACGGATTATGAGTCCGCTGCTCTAACCGTTGAGCTATAGGCCCCTCGTACCACCTTACCGTGTTTCTCTCAGACGATTATTGAGGTGTGGTCCCGGGTGTTGTGCCGGTGTTTCCTGGCGCTGACGGATTTAATTGGCCCTCTCTGTTCTCGGGCGTCTCCGACCGCACCGCGGTTGGTCCCGGTCCCGCAGTGGAGGGGTTTGTGCCGCGATAGCCGGACGGCTCTTCCTTGGCTTCGTGTTCCATCTTCTGCGTCGATTCCGGCAACGGCTTGGTGCTGGGCTCTTTCATGTCACTCTCCCTGTGTGCTGCGTACTTGGCAGCTTGTCGTCTTGGAACGGCCACGCCACTTTGGGGATGCCTGCATCTGCGCAGACCGCAGCACACTTGGAAGCCCCGCCTTTCGCACCCAGTTCCGGTACACTTCTCAGGACCGCAGCCGTTGCTGCTGTCTGCTTTGAGGACCTTTCGTGATTGATGTTGTCTGCTGCCGACGCAACCGGGCAGGTCGGCTGCCCCTCCTGCCCCACCGGCTAAGCATCCTGTGCACCACGTTACTGCTACTCCCTCCGGCGCTGCTGGCGCAGACGGCAGCACCTGCCGCATCGGCAGCGGCCGCAGCGCAGGCACCGCAAATCATCACCGTGACCACGCCGCAAGTGGCACCGGGGTATAGCAGCTCTGGTCCCGACTGGAGCCGGCTCGACGCGGCGCAGCGTACGGTCGACGGTAGCCGCAGCACTGCCGCTGAGGACAGCCGCATCCGCGCGGCGCGCGTGCCGGATACTCCCACGGAGTTTCAGCAGCTGGTGCGCCAGACTCTTGGCACCGAACTGCCCATCTTTGGCTCAGATATCTTCAACAATCCCGCCAGCACCTTTGCGCCCGTGGGCGAAGCGCAGGTCACGCCGGACTACATTCTTGGTACCGGGGATGAAATCCGCCTGTCCGCCACCGGTCAGCTGAATCAGCAGGGCACCTTCCGCATTGACCGCAACGGCACCATCTCCATCCCAGACGTCGGCACCTTGACGGTGGCAGGTCTGCGCTTCAACGACCTTAAGCCCTTTCTGCGTCAGCAGATTGGCCGGGTCTACCGCAATTTCGAGCTCAACGTCAGCCTGGGCCAGCTCCGGTCCATCCAGGTCTACATTCTGGGCCAAACGCGCCAGCCGGGCGCGTACACCGTGTCGTCGCTGTCCACGCTGGTCAATGCCCTGTTCGTCTCCGGCGGCATCAAGCCAGAGGGCTCACTACGCCGCATTGAACTGCACCGCGGTGGTGAAATCGTCACGGTTGTGGACCTGTACGACCTTCTGCTGCGCGGGGACAAGAGCAAGGATGTCTCGCTCAAGCCAGGGGACATCCTCTTTGTACCCGCGGCAGGCCCGCAGGTTGCATTGGCCGGATCTGTCACCAGCCCCGCCATTTATGAGCTTCGCGGCGAAGCGACGCTCAACCAGTTGCTGCAGCTGGCAAACGGCACTACCCCCTCGGCCAACGCGAGCAACGCGCGGGTAGAGAGTATTGTGAACGCGCAGCGCGTGGTGCGCAACGTGGCCCTGGAGACAGGTGGAACCGTGCCGTTGCATGGCGGCGACATTGTTACCATCGGCACAATTTCTGAGCAGTTTGCCAACGCGGTCACACTGCGCGGCAACGTGGCCAACCCGGGCCGGTACGCGTGGCACTCGGGCCTGCGCATCTCCGACGTCATCCCGAACACGGATGCCCTGGTGACCCGGAACTACTACCGTTCACGCAACGCTCTGGGCCAGCCTGCCGCGGCGGCGGCACCACCTGCGACGGTGCCCGCGGCACAGCCCGGCCAGGGCCGGCTTGCGGTCAGCACGTCACCCTCGTCCGGCACCACGGGTTCCACAGGCGAAGCTCCTACGCCTACCGCCGCGTCCGCCGCCACCAGCACTGGCGGTGGTACCACCGTCGGTGACGCCCTGACGCAGAATAACGGCACCTTTGCCGCGGCCAACGACCTGGTGCTGAGCGCGCCGGACGTGGACCTGGCCTATGCCGTCGTGGAACGGCTGGACCGCACCACCCTCACCACGTCCCTGCTGCCGTTCAACCTGGGCGCGGTGCTCAGCGGCACAGATCCATCGCAAAATCTTGAGCTGGAGCCTGGCGACGTCATCACCGTATTTTCCAAGGCGGACGTCCGCGTGCCGCAGGCGCAGCAGACGCGCTATGTGCGGCTGGAGGGTGAGTTCGGGAGCGCGGGCGTGTACAGCGTTCGTCCCGGCGAAACGCTGCGCCAGCTCATCGTACGGGCCGGCGGGTTTACGCCAGACGCCTTCCTCTACGCCTCTGAGTTCACCCGGCAGAGCACGCGCCGGGTGGAAGCGCAGCGCCTGCACGAGTATGCTGACTCGCTGGAAGCGCAGATTAACTCAGAAACCAGCCGTGCCGTAGCCACTGCCATCGACCCCGCCTCTGCCGCGCAGACCGCCACCGTAACCGCGGACAACGCGCGTGCAGCCGTGGCGCGGCTGCGTGACATTCAACCCACCGGGCGCATCGTGCTCAAACTCAAGCCCGATGCGACGGGCGTGGCAAGCCTGCCGGACCTGCCGCTGGAAGACGGTGACCGCTTCATCGTGCCGCGCCAACCCTCCACCGTGAACGTCGCAGGCGAGGTCTACAACGCCAGCGCCTTTGTGTATGAGCCCAACCTGCAGGTGCGCAACTACCTGCGCGACGCGGGCGGCCCTTCGCGCAACGGTGACAGCACCCGCGTCTTCGTCATACGCGCCGACGGCTCCGTGGGGTCGCGCCAGTACAGCAACGTGGCCAAGGCCAGCAGCCTGCCCGGCGACACCGTCGTGGTGCCGCCCCAGCTAACCCGCCGTAACATCCTGCGTGACGTGGTAGCCATCAGCAGCATCTTTGGCCAGGTCGCCACACCACTTTCACTCATTGCATTGCTGCGGTGAGGGAGACATTATGAGCCTGGAGACCGTCTCCCCTGCTGCCCGAAAAGAAGAGTCAGGCTTCGACGTGCTAGACGTGCTACTGCTGCTAGCACGTCGCTGGCGGCTAATAGCGCTGCTTACCGTTACGTTTGCCATTGCGGGCGTCCTGCTTTCGTTTGGACTGACTAAGCGCTACTCTGCGACCGTGACGTTTCTGGTAGATCAGGAAACATCCAGCGCCGGTGTATTTCTCTTCCGGCAGAACGATCCGACCATATCGCTGCTGCAGAGCCGTGCTATCTCGGAATTTGTTCTAACGCACATCGGTGCCGACGCTTTTGCTGGCGATGGCGGCCGCAAGGCCATCAACGAGAACGATCGGCTTGGCCTATCGGCAAAGGTGCAGAGTGAGACCAGCACCTCCCACTCCGACCAGGGTATGTACACCGTAAAGGTGCAGGATCGCTCACCCCAACGGGCTGTTGCCATCGCCAATGCGTATCTGGACGCGCTGCAGGACCTGAGCAACCGTATGTCGTTTGAGGGCGCTAGCCGCAGCCGCGCGTTCTACCAGGAGCAGGTGAACAGCGAGCGG
Source organism: uncultured Terriglobus sp. (assembly GCA_937873305.1). Taxonomy (GTDB): domain Bacteria; phylum Acidobacteriota; class Terriglobia; order Terriglobales; family Acidobacteriaceae; genus Terriglobus. The sequence continues at coordinate 12,964 of CALMOM010000219.1, read as the reverse complement.
GCGGCATTGGAGAAAGCTGAGGCAGAATTAAAAACGCAACAAGAACACACTGGCCTGCTACAACCCACCTCTCAGACCAGCCTGGGGCTGAGCCAGATTGCATCGCTTCGTTCGCAGATCGTCGGGTTGGAAGTGCAGCGCGCTAATATTGCGCAATCCGCCACCATGGAAAACCCTGAGATGCAGCGCCTGAACGCCCAGATAAGTGAATTGCAGGGCAGGGTAGGCGCACTGCAGGCCAGGGTCACCGGGAGCAGTGGGCAGGACCTGCCAACGCAAAACCTTGAAACAGAGCGGCTTCAGCGCGATGTGGCGTACCACGAAAACCTGCTCACCTCACTGGCCGCACAGTTCGAGCGGGCCCGCCTGCAGGAAAACTTTGGCGTGCCGCGTGTTCATGTGGTGGACCGCGCCACGATGCCCGTGCCCAAAACGTTTCCCAACCGGCTGGCGATCGGCGTCGCACTGGCTGCCCTGGGCATGTTTTTGGGGCTGCTGTACACCATAGCCACGGCGCTGCTGGCACGCCTGCATCGCGACCCCACGTCGTCAGGCAAGCTGCGGGAACTCAGGCGCGCCTTTCAGCAGCGGGCGTAAGCAGTGGCTGCCCGCTCCAGTCGGATCGCGAACGCCACGGTAGCCGTGCTGTGCGTCATGCTGATCCTGTTTCCCAAAGGAGGGTTTCGCGCGGGTCCCCTGCCTGTCACCTGGGGCTACCTGCTGCTGTTTCTTTCCGTGTTGCTATGCCTGCCATATCGCCTGCTCGCCGTCCGGTCTGCATTCTACCCTCGCCATGCGGTGGTCTTGCTATGCCTTGCCCCCTTTGCCATCCTCATCGGCTATACAGTGCAGGCATTTGGTGTGCCCAATCCCGGCGGCCTGGTTAGTACCGTCACCAGCCTTGTTGTCTTTCCTTTTTTGTTTCTGGTGTTTTACCCACCATTGCTGCCGCTGGTCGATGCGGCGTTTTTGCTCAGATGCTTTCGCATCTGCGTGCTGGCCGCGGCACTGTTTGGCATCTTCCTGTTTGTATGGCGACCGCTCACGGGCTCGTGGATTCAGATACCCTACCTGACCGTAAATGCCGACGACGTCGGTGACTTTTCTACGACCAAAAACATCGCACGCGGTTACTTCTTTAAGCTCATCTCCACCTACAACAACGGCAACATTTACGGCGCGGCTACGCTCACCGTGCTCAGCTTGTATGAAAAGGTGACAGTTCGGCGCTGGCAGCGGTGGGTGGTGTGGATAGCGCTCTTTCTAACTCTCAGCCGAACCGTTTGGGCAGGCATGGTCTTCTACCTGCTGTTGTCTGTAGTGGCCCTGCTAGTGGAGCAGCGGCGCTCCTTTCCAGTGCTGCGGCTTGGCAAACTGGTGTGGATTGGCAGTGCGCTGCTACTGGCTGCACCCCTATTTTTCATTGCTTCAGGTCTGTTTGGCACCTCAGGTGCAGACTTCCTGCTAGACCCGACCCTGGGCGGCAGGACGGAGCAATTTACCTCACTCGGCTCACGCAACTTCTTTCCCATGGAGCCAAGCCCGATGTTCTTTACCGAGGTGGTGTACTTTTCGGCCATCAACCTTTTCGGTTATATCGGTATGCCCGCTATTACCCTGGTGCTCATCTCGCCCCTGCTCGTTCTATTGACAGACCAAGCAGCCCTGCAACATCCGCTGCGACGCGCTGCGCTAAAAGGCTTGATACTTTATGGACTGATCTCGTTCTCGGATGGTGCGCTCAATTACATCCCGGTAATGGCGTTCTACTGGTTTACCTACATGATCTTCATGTTCGGCCTGCCCGGTACGTCTCCGCCCGGCGCTCCTGGACACCCATCGGTGCCGGCAGCCGAGATATCTAAGCTGAGCAGTTCGTTCGCGTTGTAGAAGAAAGGCACTTGTAGTCCATGGTTCGCACTCAGGATGGTAGAAACGGGCCGCTACTGGTCACCGGCGGCGCAGGGTTTATCGGCTCTAATTTTGTGTTGCGGCACCTGCGAGACCAGTCCGCGGGACCGGTGGTCACGCTGGACGCGCTGACCTATGCCGGCAATCCGCACAACCTGGACGCTTTGGCTGCGGACCCGCGCCACACGCTGGTGCAGGGTGACATCCTGGACCGCGACCTCCTCCGGCAGCTCCTGCGCGACCACCGCCCGCGTGCCGTGGTGCACTTTGCCGCGGAAAGCCACGTGGACCGCTCCATCCTGGGACCGGGTGCGTTTCTGAAAACCAATATCGACGGCACCTTCCACCTCCTGGAGTGTGCCCGTGAGTTCTACGGCACGTTGCAGGGCGAGGAGCGTGAGCAGTTCCGCTTTCTCCACGTTTCCACTGACGAGGTGTACGGCACGCTCGAGCCCGGTGACCCAGCCTTCCACGAGAACACGCCGTTTGCGCCCAATAGCCCGTACGCGGCCAGCAAGGCCAGCAGCGACCACCTGGTGCGCGCCTGGCACCACACCTACCGCCTGCCCACGCTGATCACCAACTGCTCGAACAACTACGGCCCGTTCCAGTTTCCTGAGAAGCTGATCCCCCTGGTCATCGGCAACGCGCTCGCGGGCAAGCCGCTGCCGGTGTACGGCGACGGGCAGCAGGTGCGCGACTGGCTGTATGTGGAGGACCACTGCTCTGCCATCGAAACAGTGCTGGCACGCGGCACCGTGGGGGAAACCTACAACGTGGGCGGCAACAACCAGCAGGCAAATCTCCACGTGGTTGAGACCATCTGCGCGCTGTTGGACGAGCTTGCCCCCGCCAACCGCTCCTACGCCGAACAGATCACCTTTGTCACCGACCGCCCTGGCCACGACCGCCGCTACGCCATCGACGCTCGCAAGATCCAGCGGGAACTCCAGTGGTTTCCCACGCAGGACTTCGCGAGTGGCCTACGGCAGACAGTACAGTGGTACCTCGACCATCAGTCCTGGGTCGAAAACGTGACCAGTGGCGCCTACCGCGATTGGATCGACACCAACTACGGCGACAGAACCAGCGGCGCGAAGACACCCGCGGAGACAGTGGCACGATGAAGGGCATTATTCTCGCCGGCGGGTCCGGCACACGGCTTCACCCAGTGACGCAGGCCGTCAGCAAGCAACTGCTGCCGGTGTATGACAAGCCGATGATCTACTACCCCCTGTCCACGCTTATGCTGGCAGGCATCCGCGACATCCTCATCATTTCCACACCCGCTGACACACCGCGCTTTCAACAACTGCTGGGCGATGGTGCGGCCTGGGGACTGAATCTGCAGTACGCCGTGCAGCCCTCGCCTGACGGGCTTGCGCAGGCCTTTCTGATCGGCCGTGAGTTTCTGGCGGGCGACAGCTGCTGCCTGGTGTTGGGCGACAACATCTTCTACGGCCACGACCTGGCGAAGTCGCTGCGCGCGACGGCGGACCGGGCCACGCGCGAGGGCGGCGGGCACGTCTTCGCCTACGCCGTCACCGACCCCGAGCGGTACGGTGTAGTCGAGTTCGACGGGAACCGGCGCGCGGTCTCACTCGAGGAGAAGCCGCGGGAGCCGAAGTCCCGCTATGCCGTGACCGGCATTTACTTTTACGGCCCCGACGTGGTCGCGTGCGCCGAGGGCATCCAGCCCTCGCCGCGTGGTGAGTTGGAAATCACCGACGTCAACCTCTGGTATCTCCGGCAAAACCGGCTGCACGTGCAGGTGATGGGGCGCGGCATTGCGTGGCTCGACACGGGCACCCACGACTCGTTGCTGGAAGCATCGGTCTTCATCCACACCATTGAGAAGCGGCAGGGCCTGAAGGTGGCTTGTCCGGAGGAAATCAGCTATCGCATGGGCTGGATCGATGCGGCCCAACTGGATACGCTGGCGAGCAACTACGGCAAAAGCACCTATGGCGAGTACCTGCGGCGGCTGGTGCGCGACGACATCCAGTGGAGCCCGGCGTGAGGGTGCTGATCACGGGCGCATCTGGACAGGTAGGGGCGGCCGTTGCGCGGCTGTTTGCGGACCAACTGCCCGATGCGACGCTTCTGCTGCCAACCCGCGCGGAACTGGATCTGCTGCAGCCGGACAGCATCCGCGCCGCTGTTGCGGCTGCAGAGCCGCGCTGGATCGTCTCCTGCGGTGCATACACCGCGGTGGACGCGGCGGAGTCACACAGGGAGGCCGCCCACGCCGCGAATGCGGTAGCGCCCGGCATTTTGGCGGAGCAGGCGGCCCGATGTGGCGCGGGCATGATTCACTTCTCGACGGACTACGTCTTTGACGGCAGCGGAGAGCGGCCCTGGGTGGAGACGGACCCCACCGGCCCCCCCAATGTGTATGGCAGCACCAAGCTGCTCGGTGAGGAGGCTGTAACCGCGGCGCTCGGTTCAACAGCCCTGCCTTGGGTCGTTCTGCGCACCTCGTGGGTCTACTCAGGCGGCGGCAAAAACTTCGTCCGAACGATGCTGCGCCTGCTTTCCACGCAGAGGGAGGCTCTGCGCACCGTGGGCGACCAGCACGGCGCACCGACGGCGGCGGCAGACCTGGCGGCGGCGGCACTCACCATTGTGCGAGAGGGCGAGGCAGGATCGCCGGATGGCACCCTGCGCGGTGCGCTGCTAGGCCGCACCGGCGTCTACCACTGCGCGGGCACGGGCGAGACCACCTGGGCAGGGCTGGCCGAAGCGGTGCGTGACTACCTGCGCCTGCAGCATGGGCTGGAGCCACCCGCCATCACGCCCATCAACACTGAGGACTACCCCACCCCAGCGCGGCGACCGCTCAACTCGCGCCTGAACTGTGACAAGCTCCACAGCGCCTTTGGGGTGCGCCTGCCGCACTGGCGCATCTCCGTGGCCGATGCGCTGCGGGAACTGGCGGCGACCGATCTGCAGCCCACGCTTACTGGGAGAGCCTGATACGTCTACTCCGATGAAACGCGCGCTGATCGTCAAACTGGGAGCCATTGGCGACGTGGTGATGGCAGTACCGGCCGTACACCTGCTGCACGCGCAGGGCTTCCAGATCGACTGGGTTGCCGCCTCACAGGCCGCTTCCGTTTTACGGCTGTACCCCTTTGTGCGCGTAGTGGAAGCTGAGGAGCAGGCCATCCTGCACGGCTCGCCGTGGCAGCGGCTGGTGGGTTTGCAGCGAGTCTGGCGGCAATTGGCGAGGCACTACGATCTGGTGGCCACGCTGTACTACGACCGGCGCTACCGCCTGCTCTCGCTGCCGGTGCTGGCGAGCCGTTATATACGCCTGCGTACGGACAATCGGCGCTGGAATCTGTTACCTGGCAGGCACCATACAGACGAATTTGCACGCATTCTGCTGGATGCGGCGGCTGGCGAATCCACAACAGCAAACGGCGCTGATGTAGGCGATACAGGCCCGGTACCGACGAGTGTGCCGCCCCTGCGGCCCGTGGTGTTACCTGCCTGTCCGCTGCCGCCCGCAGGTAGGCCGCGCATCACGCTGGCACCGGGCGGAGCACGCAACCTCCTACGCGACGACCGGCTACGCCGTTGGCCACTGGAGCTCTATGCCGCGCTCGCCAAGCTGCTGGACAGGGCCGGGTACGACATCGTGCTGACCGGGGGGCCCGGTGACACCTGGGTACGCGAGGCCTTTGCCGGAATGCCGCATACCGACCTGATCGGTCAGCTCTCGTTGCCGGAGGTGATTGCGCTCTTTGACGCCAGCGCCGTCGTTGTAACGCACGACAGTGGGCCGCTGCACTTGGCCGGGCTCACGCGGTGCGGGCTCCTCGGTATCTTTGGACCCGTAGACCCGCGGGCACGGCTGCCGCGTCGACCGGGTGCGGTCGCACTTTGGGGTGGCGAGGGGTACGCCTGCCGTCCCTGCTATGACGGCTCGCGATATGCCCGCTGCCGTGACAACACCTGCATGGCGGAGGTGACACCCGAGCACGCCCTCCAGTCTGTGGAAAATCTGCTACGGAATTATTAACGATGCTGGTTCTTCGTACCTCATAGACACCGGTAAGTTATTACCTTCAGCTGGCAAATAGCTGCGTGTAGAGACACGACGCTGCATGTAATGCGACACAAGGCACGGAAAATAGCCCTGTCTACAGCCTTTTTGCTGCTTCAATCATCGTTTCTGTTACATGAAGGCACTAGAACGTAACCGTACTGGCAGCACTTTGCGCCCTGCGCTGTTTTTAGACCGCGATGGGGTCATCAATGAAGAGGTGAACTACCTCTATCGGCCAGAGGACTGCCGGTTGGTGCCAGGGATCGCGAGCCTGCTGCGCACCGCCCGCACCAACGGCTACTTCATCTGCGTCGTCACCAACCAGGCGGGCATCGGCCGCGGCATGTATACCGAAGCCGATTTTCACCGTCTGATGGCGCATATTGCAACGGAGCTTGCCGTCGACGGAGCAGCGTGGGACGCGGTGTACTTCTGCCCGGATCACCCGGTGCATGGGCTGGGGCAGTACCGGCGCGAGAGCGACGACCGCAAGCCCGCGCCGGGCATGCTGCTGCGAGCGGCGCAAGACCACGGCCTGGGTCTTGGGCATTCGGTGCTGGTTGGCGACCGCTGCTCCGACCTGGTGGCGGGGCATGCCGCTGGCTTGAAACGTCTCTTTTTAGTGGGTGCCACGGAACCTGATTCTTGTCAGGTCCAGTTCGTCTATCACCACATGAACGCCTTGTCCGCCATAGAGGAGTTGTTGATCGCAACACCCAGTCCTGCAAGGGGTTCTATCTAGCACAAGTATGCTGTAACAATACAGACGCATCACATTGCGCGAAGCCACGTTGGCGTAGGCTGCCTTTTTGATCGAGCTGGAGCCTGGCCATAGTTGGGTCCTGCAGAGAAATGTAACGGCGTACGGTGGTCTTGTACGGCAGAGGATGGATGGAGTCGAACGAGCAAACAGGCAGCGCGTCGCCCATTTTGTTGAGCTTTCCAGCGAGCGTACCTACGGCACATGTTGAGTCCCGCGTTCCCGTGGGCTCACCGGCGCGTCGTTTCTCCTATGCAGTGACCAAGCGGGCGCTTGACATCATCCTGATCGTGCTAGCTTCCCCCGTGATTGTCCCCCTCTGCATCGTGCTGGCACTCAGCGTTGTGCTCAGTTCGCCTGGCCCTGTGTTCTTCTCTCATCGTCGTATCGGCAAAGGCGGCATCTTCTTCTCCATGTGGAAGTTCCGCACCATGTGCACGCTCTCGCAGGAGGTGCTGGAGCTGCACTTGGCAGACCATCCGGAGCAGAGGGCAGAGTGGGCCGCCAATCACAAGTTGAAGAACGATCCCCGCATTACGCCACTGGGCCGGTTCATGCGGCAGTCCTCGCTGGACGAGCTGCCGCAGCTGTGGAACGTATTGACAGGCCGCATGTCGCTGGTCGGTCCGCGCCCGATTGTGGCTGCAGAGGCTGAAAAGTACAAATCCGACTTCAGCTACTACCTGGCGGTGAAGCCCGGCCTTGCGGGACTGTGGCAGGCGTCTGGCCGCTCGACGCTGACGTACGACCAGCGCGTGGCACTGGACCGGCGCTACGTGGAAACCTGGTCGCTAATAGGCGACATCCGCCTCATTCTACGGACAATGGCGCATGTGGTGAATGCGGACGGCGCATACTAGCAAGGGTGCCCGGTTGCGTGTAGCGGTTTTGCATCATTGGTTCGTCACGGAAGGCGGCGGCGAGCGCGTGGCGGAGTGTCTGGCGGCACTGCTGCCCACGGCCGACGTGTTCACCCTGATGCACGCACCCGACGGGCTGCCCGCGTCACTTGCCGGGAGGTCTCTACGGCCTTCCCTGCTGCAGCGCATCCCCGGTGCCACCGGACGCCACCGTGAGCTACTGCCCCTCTACCCGATCGCGGCACGATCGCTGGACGTGCGGGGCTACGATCTTGTGGTGTCGTCCGACTCCGGTCCAGTCAAGGGAGCGCGCCTGCGGCCTGGCACACCGCACCTGTGCTATTGCCACTCACCCATGCGCTATCTGTACGACGGGTTTGAAAGCTACAGCCGCTCCATGCCGTGGCACAAACGCATGTTCTTTCGCATGGTGGCACCCTACGTGCGGCGAGCCGACTGGCGAGCGGCACAGCGGGTGACACGCTTTGTGGCGAATTCCCGCTATGTGCAGGGGCGCATTCGCGCCAATTACGGCCGGGAGTCCGAGGTGATCTATCCGCCCATTGACTTCCACCTGGCACGGCGTAACGGCGCCGGTGACGCCTACTTGGCAGCCGGGCGCATGGTGGCGTACAAGCAAACGGATCTGATCGTGAAGGCGTGCAATCGACTGCAACGCCAGCTGCGCATCGTAGGCACCGGGCCGGAAGAAAAGCGGCTGCGCGCCATGGCCGGCCCCACCATCACGTTCCTGGGCCACCTTCGGCGCGAGCAGCTGTGGCAGGAGTACAGCCGCTGCCGCGCGCTCCTGTTTGCCGCCGACGAGGACTTCGGCATGGTGCCGCTGGAGGCTGAAAGCTGCGGTCGACCGGTGATTGCCTACGGTGCTGGCGGTTCGCTGGAGACAGTGCGTGGCTGCGAGGGCGACCCAAATCGCACAGGTCTCTTTTTTCCAGCGCAGACGGTGGACACCTTGTGCGAAGCCATCCTGCGCTTTGAGGCGGAGGAGACGAGCTTTTCTCCTGACACCACGCAGGCGTTCGCACAGGAGTTCTCCGCGCCAAGGTTTCTCCGGGAGATGCGCGCCGCCATTCTGGACATGCTGCCTGCCGCAGACGGCGTTTTGGCTTCCGTCGATCAGGCGCTGCGCACGGTTGCGTAGTTCGCCTCTGCCGACGAAAGTGGGACCCCATGCAGCTGATGCGTGACGTGTTGTGGCGATCGCTGGCCAAGTCGCTGTCAACGCTGTCGCCGCAGGACCGCCTTGCCGCGGCATGGCCGGTGGTGGCGGGACACGCGTTGGCAGCCCGCTCAGGCGTGGTGGATTACCATGCGGGCCGCGTTACCGTGGCCGCAGACAGCGAAGAGTGGCAGCGGCAGCTGACGATCTCCGTTACCAGGCTGCGTTCGGACCTCCAGCGGGTAAGCGGAACGCCTGTGACCGATATACTGGTCGTGCTGCGAATCGAACTGCCGCAGGTCGAACCGGGCGAAGCACAACTCTGAGACACACCATGACTGACAGACACCTGGAATCCGGCACGGTCACACTGGACGACGTGCGCCACGTGGCCGCGTTGGCCAACCTGCAGCTCTCCGCCGAAGAAGAGCCGCGCATGCAGCGCGACCTGAACGCCATCCTGAGCCACGTGGCGGGCCTGAACAGCGTGGACACGGCCGGCGTACCCGCCATGGCGCAGGTGGGCGAACTGTTACAGCAGGAGGCCGCGCTTGCCGGAGCCACGCTGCGCGCCGATGCGCCTAGACCGTCGGTGGATCGCGCTGCCGTGATGCACGAAGCGCCCGAGACGGATGGCCGTTTCTTCAAGGTTCCAAAGGTGATTGAGCGCTGAAGGGCACAGAAAGTAAACGCATGACGCAACCGGCAACCCTCAACAGCATCGTCACGGCATTACAGAGCCGCACCATCTCTGCCACGACTCTGGCAGAAGAGCACCTGAAACGCATCCGCCTGCACGATCAAGAGCCGGGGCAGGAGATCAATAGCTTTCTGTCGCTGGCCGACGAGCGCGCCCTGGCTCAGGCCGGTGCCGTGGACGAGTTGGCGCGCCGTGGCGATCCGCTGCCCGCGCTGGCCGGGGTGCCGGTCGGCATCAAGGACGTGCTTGCCATGCGCGGCGCACCCGCGACCGCCGGGTCGGCCATCCTGAAGGGTTACCACCCGCCCTATGACGCCACGGCGGTCGCAAAGCTGGATGCGGCAGGGGCTACGCTGCTGGGCAAGCTGAACTGCGACGAGTTTGCCATGGGCAGCTCCAACGAAAACTCCGCGTACGGCCCGGTGCGCAACCCGCGTGCGCTGGAGCATGTGCCTGGTGGCTCGTCCGGCGGTTCGGCTGCTGCTGTCGCGGCTGGATTCTGCGCGGCCAGCCTGGGCACGGACACGGGCGGCTCCATTCGGCAGCCCGCTGCGTTCTGCGGCGTAGTGGGGATGCTGCCCACGTACGGGCGCGTCTCTCGCTATGGCCTGATTGCCTATGCCAGTTCGCTGGACCGCGTTGGGCCGCTCGCCAACTCTGTCGAGGACACAGCGCTGCTGCTGCAGGTGCTCTCAGGCCAGGACAGTATGGACGCGACCAGCTCCGCCGAGCCCGTTCAAGACTACGTGGCAGCGGCAAACGAGCCCGTAGCGGGCATGCGCATCGGCCTGCCGGACGAGTATTTTGCCGAGGGCCTTGACCCAGAGATCCGTACCGCCGTGGAGCGAGTTGCCAACAGCCTGCGCGACGCCGGATGCACCGTCGAACGGGTGAGTCTGCCGCACACGGCATATGCCGTGCCCACATATTATGTGCTGGCCACGGCAGAGGCCTCCAGCAATCTCCAGCGCTTTGACGGCGTGCGCTACGGCCACCGCACTGAAAACCCGCGCACCCTGTCAGCGCTCTTCCGCGAAAGCCGCGAAGAGGGCTTCGGAGCCGAGGTCAAGCGCCGCATCCTGCTGGGCACCTATGCCCTGAGCGCGGGCTACTACGACGCGTACTATCGCAAGGCGCAGCAGGTCCGAACGCTCATTACGCGGGACTTTTTGCAGGCCTTTGCCGGGGTGGACGCCCTTTTGACACCCATGACGCCCGCACCAGCGTGGAAGCTGGGCGAAAAGGTAGACGACCCGGTGAGCATGTACCTGGCCGATGTGTACACGGTGGCGGCGTCGCTGGCGGGCATCTGCGGCATCAGCGTGCCCTGCGGCACCACGGCGACAGGGCTGCCGATTGGTGTGCAGTTATTGGCCAGGCATTTTGCCGAGTCAAAGCTGCTGCGCGTTGCCAGGGCTGTGGAATCTGCAGAAACAGCTCGCTAGCGACCATCTACTTACACGCAACACTTCTGATGGACCTGTGTTCCAACAGGTGCACGGTTGGAGGTTCGCAATGACGATTACCAAGACGATCACGAAGTGGCTGGCAGGCGCTGCATTGGCTGGGGCGATGCTGCTGGCTCCGGCACACAAGGCAGAGGCACAGCGCTTCGGCTTTGGCATCAGCGTTGGCGGTCCAGGCTACTACGGCGGCTATTATGGCCCAGCCTATGCTGGGTACTACCCCGGCTACTATGGCTACGGCTACGGCTACGGCTATGGTTACCCATACTATGGCGGCTACTACGGTGGCGGCTACTACCGTGGTGGATATTACGGTGGCGGCTATCGCGGCGGCTACTACGGTGGAGGATACCGTGGAGGCTACGGCGGCGGTTTCCGGGGCGGCTATGCCGGTCGAGGGTTTGCCGGCCGCGGCGGGTTTCGCCGGTAACCTGTAGCAACGAAGTCCAGGCCGGTGCAGCGATGCACCGGCCTCTGTATTTTCCGCTGGCACTGTGTGTATCATGCCGCTCGAAGCGCGGGGGAGGGCCTGCTTTCCGCCCCGACGCTACTCGACCACGCGGTAGTAGCGCGCTTCAGGTTCGGCGCAGCCACGGCACAGCACCTGGCCGTCGCGAACCACCTCGCGCCGGTAGTTAATGCCCTCACCACATACCGCGCAGGCGAGGCGTCCGCCTTTATAACCGGGGAACTCATTCGCCGGCAGTGTGACTTCGACCTTCTGCGCAGTGAACAGCTCATCGTCCGATAGGTCGCGATAGGCGCGCATCTGCTGCTGGTTTTTGTCAGTGACCTCGGGGAATCGGGAGCGGGCCAGGTCACGCGAGTCCTCCCGCGCCGACAGACGAACGCCGCCGTACACATCATCGTCGGCACGGCGCTGCAGGTCGACGAACGTCGCTGCCATCCTGCCCCAGTCGACGAATTTAAGCGCGCGCTTGCCCAGGCGGCAGCCGGTGACCACGCCGATGGCATCCGTGGCGCAGCGGTCGATCTCCACAAATGTGACCAGGCGCTTGCGGTCGCGGCCGCGCGGCTCCTCTACGCTCAGCAGGTGGCAAGCATAGATGGCCATGCGCACCCCGAGCACCTGCCCGGCGCAGATATGACCGTGCGCCACGGCAGCGTCCGCTAGCAGTAGATCCAGATCGAGCGGGCCAGGCTTCGCTAGTTCCGTGCCGGACAAGCCTGCAGCTTTGGGAGGTAGGACCTCAGTTGTCATCGTCGCCACCCTCCCCATCTTCTACCAGCAAGGATGACGTGCCCACCACGCTATATTGCAGCGGCTCGCCGCCACTAGCCTGCAGCGTCACGCGCATGGGCTCGCGCTGCCACACTGCGGGTTGGCAGACGGGACGCACCCGCTCCGGCTGCGGCCATGGCGCGACCACTTTCTGCAGGGCCGCGCGACGGGCGCCAATCTGCCACACCTCCGCAGCCAAGCCACCGCCTCGCGCTGCGGTATGGATGCCACAGTACGCGGCGTAGTCGCGGTACCACACGGCCTCGCTGATGCTGGGGTCGAAGTCGGGCAGGTGCAGCGCCGTTACCTTGCCGGTGACCCGGTCGATCAGAATCCATGGCCCCGGCTGCCACACCCACCGGCCTGTTTTCTCGCCCGGCAGGGCGTCGTTCACGTGCAGTACGCGGCGCGTCACATAGCTACGCTCGGTTACGTCGTGCTGGTCGCCGGTGGTCCACTCGCGCAGCTTGTCATCCACGTACAGGCCGCGGATGCGCAGGGTGCCTGCCTCGTCTTCCTTGGCTTCCTTGGCCACGTCCGCCGCCACAAAGGGCACGCGGCGCACCGGGCCAAGGGCGACTGTGTGGACCTTGGGTGCGGCATGCAGTTGGGGTGCGATCACAGGAACAGCGCATAACAGGGCAAGTGCGCGGCGGAGGTACATCACACTTCCAAAGGTAAACCTCATGCGAAACTCGGCCAAACCATATCGCCAGGGCACCAACCGGTATCGAGTGCGATTCCTGCAATGTTCGGTAGAGTTTTCCAGTTTTTGGTAGAGATTTCGCGC
>CALMOM010000218.1:16487-22699 GCA_937873305.1 uncultured Terriglobus sp. | reverse complement strand
CCTTGCCGCTCTTCCACGCACCCAGCCCGAGCACAAGCAGTGCAACCAGCAGGATTACTGCCCGCCGCCACGGAATGCCGCCCAGAAAGAGCCCGATCACAAGCACTGGCAGATACGTCAGCGCGGTGCCCAGATCCGGCTGCTTCAGCACCATCAGCATGGGTACCCCGATCAGCGCGAACGCCTTGCCAACGTCCTTCCAGTCAAGCTCGTCCTTGCCGGCCAGGCTCCAGAAGTATCGAGTCGAAGCAAGAATCAACACCAGCTTGACCCACTCGGACGGCTGAAAGTGCAGCCCGCCCGGTAAAAGGATCCAGCGCCTCGCGCCCAGCACCTTGTGCCCCACCAGAATCACTGCCAGCAAAGCGACAATGCTGACGCCGTAAGCCCAATTTGCAATCTCCACCAGCCGGTGGTAGTCAATCAGCGAGATGGCAAACATCAGCGGTATGCCGATGGCAAGGTACTCCAGTTGCTTCGTGTGGAAACCGTGAAACTTGGTGTGCAGCGTGGCCGAGTAAATTTCCACCACGCTGAAGAGGCTCATCAGCAGCACAAACGACAGCAACATCCAGTCGAAGTCACGATAGGCGGAGACGCGGCTCATCCGGCGGTGTGCTCGCTTGGCTTGCCTGAAGCCGCCTTGGCGGTGGGCGAGCCTTCCGCTTTGCCGTTGGGTGCTGACGGACTCGCGGGCTCGTTCGTTGCAGGGGGCGCGCTGGCCTGCTCGAGGCGCACGTTGCCGGCATGCCTGCGCTGCTTGCCCACGTAGGCATTAATAACTTGGGCAGCGACCTTTGCCGAGTTGTAGCCCCAGTATCCGTGCTCCCACAGTACTGCGACCACAATGTCTGGATTACGGCGCGGCGTCATGCCCACAAACCAGGCATTTGGCAGTGTGGATTTGTCGGCCGTGCCCTTTTTGCGCCCGCTCACAACGTCAGCCGTGCCGGTCTTGCCGGTAAAATCCACGCCTTCCAGGTGCGCCTCGGCGGCCGTACCCCCGCCTTGCGTCACTTTGGCCATGGCGTCGGTAATCAGCTGCCAAGTGTCCGGAGCCATGTCGACCTGCCTGCTGCCGCTGCCGGGGAACGACTCCTTGACGGTCTCGCGCGCGTCCGGGGCAAGCTCCCTTTGAAGGACCACATGGGGCCGGACGAAGTAGCCGCCACTCGCGATGCCGCCCAGTGCCCGCGCCAGCTGCAAGGGGCTCGCCTGCACCGCGCCCTGCCCGATGCCGACGGAGATGGTCTCACCGGCGTACCACTTGTCGTGCTGAGCATTCATCTTCCACTGCGGAGAGGGCATGATACCGGCCGCCTCGTTCGGCAGGTCGACACCGGTCTTCTCCCCGATCCCGACCGCATGCCCGTACCTTGCGATCACGTCGATGCCGAGCCGGTTTGCCAGCGTGTAGTAATAGGTATCGCAGGAGTAAGGCAGGGCGTTGTGGATGTCCACGGAGCCGTGATGCCTGTCACAGCCAAAGAAATGACCGTAAAAGCTGGCACCGCCGTTGCACACTACGCGAAGGTCCTGCGCCGCATGTTCCTGCAGCCCGGCAAAGGTCATGATGACCTTAAACGTAGAGCCTGGGGCGAGCTGCGCCTGGATGCTCTTGTTCAGCAGTGGGTGATTTGGATCGTTCACAATCCCGCTCCAATAGGCGCGTGACAGCCGGACCGCGAACTGGTTTGGGTCATAGTTGGGCCGCGACACCATGGCCAGGATCTCACCGGTGTGCGGGTCCATGGCGACCAGTGCGCCGTTTTTACCGTCCATGGCTTTTTCCGCCGAGGTCTGCAGGTCCAGATCGATCGTCAGGCGCAAGTCTTTGCCGGGCTGAGCCAGTTCCTCGCCCAGGCGGCCCACCTCGCGCCCGTGACTATTCACCACCATGTCGCGGGAGCCATCCACACCGCGCAAAAGGCCGTCGTATGACTCCTCCACGCCGGATTTGCCCACTACATCACCCGGCTCGTAAAAGGCGTACTTGGGCTGGTTCAGGTCGCCCTCGGAGATCTCGCCCACATAGCCGATCAAGTGCGAGGCAAAGCCGTCGCGCGGGTAGAGGCGGCGCTGTTCCTCCAGCGTCTCCAGTTCCGGCAATTCATTGCGGTGCGCTTCGATAAACGCCTGCTCATCCGGTGTAATGTCTTGCTTCAGCGGGATGGGCTGGTATTTGGGCGCGTACTGGAAGTGGTGCAGCGTGTACTGCAGTTGTTCTGCGGAAAGGTTGAGACCGCTCGCAATCATGGAGAGGTCTTCGTCGCGCAACTGCTCCCGCAGCAGAAAGCAGGTGACGGACGAGTAGTTGTCCACCAGCAGCCGACCTTCGCGGTCGAACAGTCTGCCACGCGGCGCCAGAATGGGCACCTTGCGGACGCGGTTCGCTTCAGCAAGCACCTTGTAACTGCTGGCACCCAGGACCTGTAGCCGCCACAGGCCGGTGAGTAGCACCAGCAGCACCAGGGCAATCACATACTGACTGGCAGCCAGCTTTGCGGGCGCAACCTTTTCCTCACGCGGCCGCAGGCTGCCGTGCAGGATCGGCGGTTCAATGTCGTCTGGCAGCGGTTCCATACTCGGCGGACTCAATGCGAGTGTAAACGCAACAGGGCACGGAAGTATCCGTGCCCTGTTGATGCATTCTCATTTCCAGAACTGGTTTAAGCGGCCTTGGTAGCCAGGATCTTCAGACGCGCGTTCAGGCGGCTCTTATAGCGTGAGGCCGTGTTGTCGTGCAGCACGCCCTTCTGCACGCTCTTGTCGAGGATGGACACAGTTGCGCGGTACGCGTCCTTGGCGGCGGTTGCATCACCCTTCAGCAGCGTTTCGCGCATCAGGCGCAGCGCACCGCGCAGCTTGCTGCGGTTGGAACGGTTGACTACGGTTTTGGCCAGGGTCTGCTTGGACCGCTTCAGCGACGATACGTGATTTGCCATCTTGACTCTTTTCTGTGTGGGCCGCCGCACGTTGCGCTGGCTGGACCGAAACTATGGGAACGCGGAAGCCCGCGGCGGATGCACTCACTGGGCACACGCCCGGCCTGCAGTTCAACCCTATGATGATAGGGCACTTCCGCCCAAACGGCAACTGCAGGCGTCATACAAGCCGGGAAGTGTCTCGATGGCCGGCTCGGACACGGCCTGTGAAAGACATCTATCAGCCCATTGACGGGGCTGCCAGTTTGGCAGTTTGTTCACTTGACGCCCGGTGGTCCCAAGTCTATTCTCACGGCAAGTCTACCTTGGCATTCTCCGCCAGCCCGTTCTGTTCCACCCTCGCCGCGGCACTGCGATGCGCCAGGCCGGTGGGTCGGGCGCTCCCCTTGCAAGCCCATCACGGTCGCGATCGACACACCCTCAACCCTATGGAGGCACAACTCACTTGGTAAAGAGCCTGCTCGAGATCACGCCCAACACAGAAGCCATGTTCGGCCTTCGCGATGAAAACCTGCGGACGATGGAGAGAGAATTGGGGGTCACCATCGACCTGCGTTCCCAAGGCCTACAGATTGAGGGCAGCCCTGATGCTGTCGAGCTGGTGGAGCGCCTGTTCAAGGACTATGACGGCCTGCGCCGCGGCGGTGTACTGCTGGCCGGACCGGAACTGCACGCCCTGCTGAAGCTGGCCATGGCCGAGCGCACGGTGAGCCTGAAGGCTCTGGTCGACAGCGCACGGCAGCGCACCGCCACTGGTGTCAAGCGCATGGTCAATCCACGTTCGCCCAACCAGAAAAAGTATGTGGAGGCCATCGAGCAGGCCGACATGACCTTTGGCATAGGCCCGGCAGGCACCGGCAAAACCTACCTTGCCGTGGCCATGGCCGCAAGCGCTCTGATGGCCAAAAAAGTTAGCCGCATCATCCTGGTTCGGCCCGCGGTAGAAGCCGGTGAACGGTTGGGCTTCTTGCCGGGCTCCCTGCAAGAAAAGATTGACCCGTACCTGCGCCCGCTTTATGACGCGATGTACGACCTCCTGGAGAAGGATCGAGTCGATAAATTGTTGGAAAAGGGCATCATCGAAGTCGCGCCGCTGGCTTTCATGCGTGGCCGTACCCTGTCCGACGCCTTCATCATCATGGACGAAGCGCAGAACACCACCAACGAACAGATGAAGATGTTTGTCACCCGTCTCGGTCAAAACTCCAAAGCTGTAATTACCGGTGACCTGACGCAGATCGACCTGCCCAATCCCAAGCGCAGCGGCCTTGTCGAGGCGCTGCATGTGCTCAACGGCGTGGAGGGCATACGCTTTTGCCACTTTGAAGAGGGTGACGTGGTGCGGCACAACCTGGTACAGCGCATCGTCCGCGCGTACGACTCACACACCCGCGAGCAACATTCGCTGGGCCTGGGCGAGCCATCGCTGGATGGCACCGTCCCGGCGCAGCGGCCTGCAACATTGCGCAAAACGCAGTAACCTACACCGACTCGCGGTACCATCGTCAGGGAGAGGGCTATGCTTTCTCCCTTTCGTGTGAGGCGACTTGATCGTTACAGAACCTCCGAGTAGTGCCGCCGCTGAAGCCCTGTTTACGGACTTGCGAAAGCCTGAACTCTCCCGCTTCCTGCTGCGGGCCAAAAAGGCAGTGGGCCTGCAGGGCGACGTGACCGCACTGCTGTGTGGCGATACACGCATCCGGCAGTTGAATCGTGACTTCCGCGGCAAAAACAAGGCTACAGACGTGTTGAGCTTTCTCGCGGGCGAGAATGCCGGAGACACAGCAGGTGATCTAGCCATCTCGGTGGAGACAGCGGCAAAACAGGCCGCCCGACACGGACACGATCTCTCCACAGAATTGCGTGTGCTGATGCTGCATGGCATGCTGCACCTTGCCGGCTTCGACCATGAAAGCGACACGGGCGAAATGCAGCAGCATGAAGCAACGCTGCGCGATAGGTTCAAGCTGCCCGGCGGCCTTATCGAGCGGACCCTGATGCGCCCCAAACGGTCGGTAGCTTCCGTCTCTGGAAGCAAATCTCCGGTTCCAGCGCGGAGCAAGCGATGACGGCGCTGATCCTGCTCTCAGTACTGCTGCTGGCGGTCGTACTGACGCTGGCGGCCTATGTCGACCGTGTGTATTCCGAGATGGGCAAGTTCCTGGCGCGCGAATACCAGGACAATCTGGACGCCTGGGTCGACAGCATGGAACCGCGCTTCGGCCTTTCGCGGGACAACATTGCGCTGTCCGCGTCCATCCTGCGGCAAACCTCGCTGGTAGCCATGGCGCTGCTGCTGGGTGTTCAGCGCGCCACAGGAACTGCGGCTGCCGGATGGCCGCAATACCTGCAAACGCTCGCTGAATTGCTGCTGATCGTGGTCTTCTTTGATCGCCTGTTGCCGCAGGTGCTGTTCGCGCGCACCCGCGGCACGTGGGTGCAGAATCTGCGATGGCCGCTGATCGTGCTCTTTTACCTAGTACTGCAGGTGACGCTGCTGCTCGGTCTTCTGCTTTCGATTGCGGCCCTCGCGGAGCGCGAGAAGGAACAGGAAGAACATCCGGACGAAGCGGTGGATGCCCTGCTGGAAGCCGGAGAAGAAGAAGGCATCCTCGAGGAAAGCGACCGTGCCCTGGTGCGATCCGTAGTTGAGTTCGGCGACATGGTGGTGCGCGAAGTCATGACACCCCGCCCCGAAATGTTCACCGTGCCGGAGAGTACCAGCATCGCGAGCTTCACGCAGCAAATCAGGGACAACGCTTTCTCCCGCGTCCCCGTGTACAACGGCACGCTGGACGAAATCACGGGCATCGCATTTACCCACGATCTTTTGCAAATCGACGATGCAGATGCCCAGCGGAAAACAGTGCGCGAGATTATGCGGCCGGCCGCCTTTGTGCCCGAGCCAAAGCGCGTCAATGAATTGCTGCGCGAGATGCAGAGTGAGAAGCAGCACATGCGCATCGTCATCGATGAGTACGGCTCGGTGGCTGGATTGATCACCATCGAAGACCTGATCGAGGCGATTGTGGGCAACATCGACGATGAGCACGATGAGGACTCATCCAAGGGCGTGCGTGAGGATGATGGCTCGTTCGTGGTGCCCGGCAGCATGGACCTGGCGGACTTGCGAGACCTGCTCACCAGCCGCGAGGGCGAGGAGAACAAGCCGCCGCTGCGTCTGCCTGTGGACCTCGAGGCAGCGACAGTGGGCGGCCTGGTGTCAGAGATGGCGGGGCACATTCCGCTGCCCGGCGAGGTGGTGGA
>CALMOM010000218.1:4120-16477 GCA_937873305.1 uncultured Terriglobus sp. | reverse complement strand
ACTAAGCCGCGCGACATACACTAGGCAGAATGTCTTTTCGCTCCGGGTTCGTCACTATCATCGGCCGTCCAAACGCTGGCAAGTCCACGCTGCTGAATGCGCTTCTTGGCGAGAAGCTCGCCATCGTTACACACAAGGCACAAACCACGCGTACACGCATCCTTGGCATTTTGGAAGTGCCTGCCGCGGACTCCGCTGAGCACGAGGACGCCAAGCCCGCTGCACAGGTGTTGCTGGTGGATACACCCGGAGTTCACAAGCCGGGCAGCCAGTTGGATCGCCGCATGATGCAGGAGGTGCACGATGCGCTGCAGTCGCGCGATGCCGTGCTCTTTCTGGTGGACGCCACGCACCGCCTGCACGAACCGGCCGAGCGCGTGGAAGGCCGTCAGCCTTCACCGGCAGAGGACAAAAAAGCACTCTCTGCCGCGGAGGACGCCTTTGCGCTAAGCCTGCTGCGCAACCTGACCTGCCCCGTGATCCTGGTCTTGAACAAGATCGACCTGGTTAAGCGGGAGGAGTTGCTGCCGCTCATTACGCACTGGTCGGCGAAACATTCCTTTGCGGAGACGGTGCTGATTTCCGCGCGAAAAAACGATGGGCTAGATTTGTTGGTGCGCAAGGTCGTCGGGCTGCTGCCTGTTGGCGAGCGCTACTTCCCTGCCGATCAGCTGACGGACCAGCCCATGCGCTTTCTAGCGTCGGAAATCATCCGCGAAAAAATCCTGCTCTTCACCGGTGAGGAGGTGCCGTACGCCTCGGCTGTGGTCGTGGAACGTTGGGAGGACCCTGCGCCGCAGCGCAAGCCACGCAAGCCCGGCGTGGAGGTGAAACTACCCCTCACCAAGATCGCCGCCGCAGTGTTCGTCGAACGCGACGGACAAAAAGCCATCCTCATCGGCAAGGGCGGCTCCATGTTGAAACAGATCGGCACGGCCGCACGCAAGGAGATCGAAGGACTTCTCGGCACGCGCGTGTTTCTGGAGCTTTTCGTCAAGGTGCGCGAGGACTGGCGCTCACAGCCCGGCTTTATCGAAGAACTGGACTGGCGGCGGCAGATGGAAGCGCTGAGTGAAACGCAAAATAAGAAAAAGGTTAGTTATCCTTCGTAATCACGCCCAGCGCTCGCATTTTGCGGTAGAGGTGGCTGCGCTCCAGCCCCAGCGCTTCTGCTGCACGGCTTACATTGCCGTGGCATTCCTCCAGCTTTTTGAGGATGTACTCGCGCTCGTAGGCTTCGCGCGCCTGTAACAACGTTCCTGATTCTTCGCCGCGGCCCCTTGCACCGTCCCGGTTCTCCTCTCGTGACAGCAGCACGGGCAGGTGTTTTCGCTCAATGGTCTGCGCCTTGGGATTGAGGATCAGCACGCGCTCAATGACATTGCGCAGTTCGCGCACATTGCCGGGCCAGTTGTAGGCCTTGAGCGCCTGCAGTGCATCTGCCCGCATATCAACCCGCGGACGCCCGTACTGGCGGCCAAACTCGCCAAGAAATTCGCGGACCAGCAGCGGCACATCCTCAATGCGGTCGCGCAGCGGCGGCACAAAAAACGGGATGACGTTCAGCCGGTAGAACAGGTCCTCGCGAAAATTGCCGCGGCTTATCTCCTCCTCAAGATTTTTATTGGTGGCCGCAATGACTCGCACATCCACATGAACCGGGTTCGAAGCACCGACCGGATAAAAACGCTGCTCGTCCAGCGCACGCAGCACTTTTGCTTGTGTTTTCAGGCTCATGTCGGCCACTTCATCCAGAAACAGGGTGCCGCCATCGGCGCGCTCAAAGGTGCCGCGTTTTTCCGGCGGCCCACCCGGCATGGCACCGTGGCGATAGCCGAACAGCTCACTCTCGATGAAGTCCTCAGGAATGGCAGCGCAGTTCAGCTCCACAAACACGCGGTCCGCACGCAGACTTTCCGCGTGCATGGTGCGTGCAATGCGCTCCTTACCCGTGCCAGACTCACCGAAGATGAGCACGCGGCCGTTGGTTGGCGCCATCAGCTTGATTTGCTGGCGCAGCGCCTTCAGCGGAACGCTTTCGCCGGTTATGTACGCCGTTTGCGCCAACTGATGCTGCAACTCGCGATTGTCTCGCCGCAGTTGCCGCGCGTTCGTGGCGTTCTTAAGCAGCAGCAGGGTGCGGTCGAGTGAGAGCGGCTTTTCCAGGAAGTCATACGCACCCAGCTTGGTGGCGCGCACGGCGGATTCGATGGTGCCGTGGCCGGAGATGATGACGACCTCGGGCGGTGCGGCCAAAGACATCTGCCGTATCTGCTCCAGCACGTGGAGGCCGTCTCCATCCGGCAGCCAGATGTCCAGCAGCACCACGTCATACTCAACGTCCCGCACGAGTTCCAGCGCCTCTGCCGCAGTGCCGGTGCTGGCTACGGTATAGCCCTCCTCCCGCAAGATGCTTTCCAGCGACTGCCGGATCTCCGCCTCGTCGTCCACAATCAGAATGTGCGTCATGCAGGCTGCGCCTCACGTGCGGGCTTCGGCACGTCCAACCCCTGCGGCACCGATGCAACGGGCAGCTCCAGGATGAAGCGTGTGCCTGCCGGTGCATTTTGTTCGGCTCGGATGCTGCCGCCGTGGTCTGCAAGGATCTTTGCAGCAATGGTCAGGCCCAGGCCCGTGCCGCGCCCCTTGGTGGAAAAATACGGCAGAAACAGACGCTCACGCACCTCGTCCGTCACGCCGGGACCGGTATCTGCAATCACCAATTCCAGCATGCCCGGTGCTTGTTCTGACCGCCGCGTCTGGATGTGCAACTCGCGCAGCAGGCTGTTTGCCATGGCCTCTGCCGCGTTGTCGATCAGGTTCGACAGTGCACGTTTGACCGCCTCAGGATCGATCAGCGCCAGCGGCAAACCGTTGCCCAAAGCTTCGATCACGCGGAGCCGCTGCAGCCGTCCTGCAAACAGGGCCAGCGTATTCACCACCACGGTATTCAAGTCTGCCGGGCACGGTTTGACATTGGGAAACTCCGCAAGCGACGAAAACTGATCCACCAGAGAGCGCATACTCTCCACCGAGCCGCTGATCACTTCACTGCAGCGCTGAATGACGGCGACCGAGGGCGACTCCAAACGACCGCTTTGCAGCGTTACATCCAGCCGACCGATGTGGCGGCGAATCTGTTCGGCGGAAAGCGAGATGGGCGTCAGTGGGTTTTTAATTTCGTGCGCCACACGCCGCGCCACTTCTTTCCAGGCGCTTTGCTTCTGTGCGCGCAGCAGTTCAGTGGCGTTCTCCAGGATGACAACGTACCCCGTGCTCATACGCTGGCCTGCGTTGCTGCTCTCCAGCAATGCCACGGTCGCGGCGATGTTCAGTGTGCCCCCCGGAGCCTGCATTTCCAACTCGGTAGACGCTGCACCCATGCGGTGGCTACGCTGCAAAAGCCTATCCAACGGCTCTCGCGTGTCTGCGGGCAACACGTCCTGCAGCTGCAGGCCAAGAAAGCCCCGCTGTCCACCAGGGTCAAGCATCTCGCAAAACGCGCGGTTCACCACGCGGATGTGACGCTCGGCATCCAGCATCACGATGCCATTCGGCACCGTCTGCAACATGGTGTCCAGCTCGTGGCGGCGCGCCTCAAGCTCCACATTGGCTTCAAACACTTGGATGGTACTTTGCTCCACCAGGCGGCGGCTGCTTTGAAGGTCGCCAGCCATCGCGTTGAAGCTCTTCACCAGGTCACCTAACTCCTCCGTGGCGGATGCTTCCACGCGCTGGTCGTAGTTGCCCACCGCAATTGCAGCCATGGCATCGGCCAGCGCTTCCACCGGCCGCGTCACCTGTTTGGACAGGTACAACGCCAGCCAGCTAGCCACAAACAGCGCAAGGCTGGTAATCATCAGCAGCACCAGCATGTAGCTGCGTCGTATCCCGTGACGCAGGCGGAACAGTGTCCAGTACTGCTGGCTTGCCTTGTCCAACTGCAGCATGTGTGCCGTCATGCCCTCGGGTACAGGCATGGCTGCCACCACACGCAGGTCCGGCTTGATCCACGCTGCTGCCGCAATGTATTCGACACCGCCAAGTGAGATGATGGGCTGATCCGTACGCCGGATCGCCTCTGCCACAATGGCCTCCACCGGCCCGCGGCTCTGCACCTGCATGGCTGCAGGCGTTTGCGGCACGGCATCATCATCGCTGGGGGAACCCTGTGGCTGCAGGGTGCTTAGCCTGGCCGGCGCACCTGCGGCCACATGGTGGCGAGCGACGACAGTGGTGTCGCGATACACCAGGAAAAAGCCGCCCTGCAGTGTCACGTCATGCCCTTGCATCTGCGCGGCCACCTGCGTTGCAGGCAAGAGCACACCGTGCCCGTCCGTCATGGTTCCGGCAAGCGCTTCCGCCTCAGACATGGCATTCGCGGCAACATACCGAGACAGGTCTACCGCGATGCCCGACGACTGGTCGCGAATCTGTGCCGCCGGCTGCGAGAACCAGCGGTCCACGGCACGGTTCATCAAGAGATAGCTGAAGAGGTACATGCTGCCGATGGGCAGCAACGACAACAGCAACGCACCCCACAACATGCGCGACCGCAGCCTCGCCCCCAGCACGCGATTCCGCTGGTCCGCATACATCTTCAGCAGGTTGCGCATCAGCAGCAGCAGCGCTGCAACAAAGAGCAAAAACGCGACCAGCGAGATGGTGGTGAACAGGAAGATGCCGCCCTGGGTTGCCGGCGTCAGGAACGTCAACCGAAACGCATTCAGCGCGGCCAGCCCAAGAAACAGCAGCAGCAGGCACATGCCTACCGCGATCACGGCCACCTTTCGCTGCTGCGTTGTTCCCATGGCTCCCCCCTTCTCTCGTGTTGCTACAGCAACTCCTCTACCGGCTTCCACTCGCGGTTCTGTGACTCAGCCACAGCCCGGTAGCACAACGAACCGGCATACGTGTTCACGCCTTCCGCAATGCCTGCGTCGTCGCGAATGGCTGCAGCTACACCCTTGTTCGCCAGCGTCAACACGTATGGAAAGGTCGCGTTGGTGAGTGCCAGCGTGCTTGTGTTCGGCACCGCCGCGGGCATGTTGGTTACGCAGTAGTGCACCACGCCGTCCACCTCGTAACTGGGCTCGGTGTGGGTGGTGGGTCGCGCCGTCTCAATGCAGCCGCCCTGGTCGATGGCCACGTCCACGATGACCGCACCCTTCTTCATGCCACGCACCATCTCCGCCGTTACCAGCTTGGGCGCAGAGTGGCCGGGGATGAGCACGCCGCCGATCAGCAGGTCAGCCTCAGCCGCCGCGCGTGCGATGTTGTATGGGTTCGACGCCAGCGTGTACACACGTCCGTTGAAGATGTCATCGATCTCGCGCAGCCGGTTCAGGCTCAGGTCCACGATGGTGACCTTCGCGCCCAGGCCGAGCGCCATCTTGGCCGCGTTGGTGCCCACAATGCCGCCACCGATGATGACCACCGACCCTGGCGTGGTGCCCGGCACACCGCCCAGCAGAACACCTCGGCCACCATGCTCCTTCTGCAGGTACGCAGCGCCCACTTGCACGCTCAGGCGGCCTGCCACCTCGCTCATGGGCGTCAGCAGCGGCAGTGTACCGGCGCGATCACGCACCGTTTCATAGGCAATGGCATTGACTTTCTTGGTGACCAGTTCATCGGTCAACTCCGGCAGCGGAGCAAGGTGCAAGTAGGTGAAGAGCAGCAATCCCTCGCGGAAGTGTCGATACTCCTTCTCGGTAGGCTCCTTCACCTTGACGACCATGTCTGCCAACCGCCAGACGTCGTAGGCCGAACCCACGATTTCCGCGCCCGCGTTTTGATATTCATCGTCGGGAAAGGCAGATAGCTCGCCCGCGCCCGTTTGCACCAGCACCGTGTGTCCAGCAGCTACCAACGCGTGGACGCCACCAGGCGTTATGCCCACGCGGCTTTCGCGGTCCTTAATCTCTTTCGGAACACCAACTATCATTGCTGCAAATCCTCTGCTTTCTAGCTTACAAAGATGCGCTCGGTTCCGCAGCTAACGCATGGTCCCTGTTTACGCTCGACCGTGAGTAGGATAGAACCAGCTCAGTATGCAATTACAACGCGTGACCACCAGCGCCCGCTGGCTGCCGGAACTTGACGGATTGCGCTTTGTTGCAATCATGGCAGTCTTGCTGGTGCACGTACTTGACCAAACCGTAAACCGGTCCGCACTCGGTCGTGCACAAGGCTTGCAGCATGCTCACTTTGTCGCTGGCATCAACCATCTCGGCCGAGGTGTGCAGCTTTTCTTTGTCATTAGCGGCTTCATCCTTGCGCAGCCATTCCTTCGACAGTTTCGCGATGGTGGCAAAGCTGTTTCGCTGCCAGGCTTCTACCTGCGTCGCCTCACGCGTTTGGAGCCGCCATACCTGCTTTCGCTCGTCTTGTATGCCGCTGCCTTTGTACTGTTTCGAGGTGAACGTGTCCGCACGATAGCACCCGCGTTTGCCGCACATGCGCTATATGCGATGCAGCTGCTCTACCACCACGTAAAAGTCCTGAACATTGTCACATGGAGCCTGGAAGTCGAAGTTCAGTTCTACCTGCTTACGCCGTTGCTGGCCCTGCTGTTTCGTCTTCGGCCCACTGCCCTCCGGCTGGGTGTCTTGGTACTGTGTATCGCGGTAGGCGCCGCGCGTGACTGGTCGGGCATGATTGGCTACCGTTCCATGCTGCCCTCCAATCTCTGCTTCTTTCTGGTCGGCTTTCTCCTGGCAGATCTCCGCGTAGCGGCGCGGCCAGCCTTGCGACACGCCTTGTGGGACGCAGGCTGCGTGCTGCTGTGGCCATGCATCTTTTTGCTGCCAGAGGGTCCATGGACGGCGCCCCTTCTCTGCCTGCTTTTACTGCTTGCGTTTACGGCTTCCATGGCAGGGCCCTTGGTGCGGCGCATGCTCGGTTGGTATCCAATCGCCATTCTGGGTGGCGCGTGCTACTCCATCTACCTGCTCCACATGCTGATCCTCTCCACGCTATTCCCAGCCACCCGCCACGCCCTGGTCTTCCATCATCTCTGGATGAACTACGCGGTGCAGGCGCTATTGCTGGTACCCTGCGCCATTGGTCTCAGCATGGTCTACTATGTGCTTATCGAGCGTCCCTGCATGGACCCTCGCTGGCCAGCTCACCTCTGGCGTCGGCTGAGCGGGCAACGGGAGCCGCGCACGCTGGTGACAGAGTAGCTACTCTACGTCATCATTCGCTCGCCCACTCTGCTGGGCTGTAAGATCAGGGCAGATTTACACCACCAGGAACAACATACTCGATGCCTCAGAACGGATACCAGGGTCGCTCCCGCGGTCGCTCCATGCGGTCGCTCTTTTCGCTTTTCTCCAACGACCTGGCCATCGATCTGGGTACGGCCAATACGCTCGTTTTCGCCAGCGGCAAGGGTGTGGTCGTCAATGAGCCCTCCATCATTGCGGTGAACACGGTGACCAAAGAGGTGGAGGCCGTTGGCCGGGAAGCCAAGGAGATGGTGGGCCGCACGCCTGGCAACATCGTCGCCATTCGGCCCATGAAGGATGGCGTCATCGCCGACTTCAAGCAGACCGAGAAGATGCTCAACTACTTCATCACCAAGGCGCACAACCGCAAAATGCTGGTGCACCCACGCATCATCATCGGCGTGCCCAGCGAGATTACACAGGTGGAAAAGCGCGCCGTGGAAGACAGCGCCTATCGCGCCAAGGCCAGCGAGGTGTACCTGGTCGAGCAGGCCATGGTGGCTGCCATCGGCGCAGGGCTGCCCATCACAGAGCCTGGCGGCAACATGGTGGTCGATATCGGCGGCGGCCCCCCGGACATCGCGGTGATTTCGCTGGCTGGCTTCGTCTATTCGCGCTCGGTGCGCATGGCGGGCAACCAGATGGACGAGGCAGTGATGAACTTCCTCAAGCGCAAGTACAACCTGCTCATCGGCGAGCGCACGGCCGAAATGATCAAGATGGAGATCGGCTCCGCCTTTCCGCTGGACAAGCCGCTGACCATGGAAATCAAGGGCCGCAACCTGATCGAGGGTGTGCCCAAGACCATCACCATCGATGACTCTGAGATTCGCGAGGCGCTCAGCGAGAGCATCGCCACCATCATGAATGCCATCCGCGTGGCTCTGGAACGCACCCCGCCGGAGCTGTCCGCGGATATCAGCGACCGCGGCATCGTCCTGACAGGCGGCGGCGCGCTCATCAAGAACCTGGACCGCCGCATCCGCGAAGAAACGGGTCTGCCGGTCTCCATTGCAGACGACCCACTGGCCTCAGTGGTGCTGGGCACAGGCCGCATGCTGAGCGACTTCGGCCTCTTGCGCAAAATTTCCATCGACTAACCCTGCCGGTTGGCTGGGGAGGCCGCACGAGTGGAATCGTTCTTCAGCCGTTTTCGAAGTGAACTGGTCCTGGCGCTCCTGCTGCTGCTGCAGGTGGTAGGCCTTGCAGCGCAGATGGGCCGCGTGCACTACGCATCGCGCGAGGACGGCCACAATGTGCGTACCGTTCGCGCATGGTCCGCTCACACCATTACGCCACTGGAGACGTTCCTAGTCCACGTTGGCGGCGGCCTGCGCAACACCTGGCACGGCTATCTCGACCTCCGGCACGTCCGCCAGCACAACCGTGATCTGCAGTACCAGATTGACCAGTTGCGTTTGCAGCAGGCCGGGCTGGCCGCGGATGCGCGGCAGGGTCAGCGCCTGCAGCAACTGCTTGCGTTCAAGCAGCAGTACGTGTGGCACACGGTAGCCGCAGAGGGGGGGGGCACCGGCGGCGGCGACCAGACGCGCATACTTACCATCGACAAGGGCTGGACCGACGGCATTCGGCCAGACATGGCCGTCATCACGCCCGATGGCGTGGTCGGCAAGGTGCGCGATGTGTTTTCCGACTCTTCCCAGGTGTTGCTGCTGAACGATCCCACCTCCGGGGCAGGCATTGTGCTGACGGGCACGCGCAGCCGCGGCATTCTCCATGGCATCCAGGGCGGTCGTCTGCAAATCAGCAATCTCTTGCCGGACGACCGCATTAAGCCCGGGGAACCCGTCGTCACCAGTGGCGGCGACCGGGTATTCCCGCGCGGCCTGCCGGTGGGAGCGGTGCGCTCCATCAAAGTCGACCCGGAGCACCAGCCGTACGCCGCGATACTCATCCAGCCCGCGGCGAATCTGGACCGACTGGAAGAAGTGTTGGTGGTGACAGATGTCGCCGAGCAGCTGACCAAGGCCGCACTGGCCGCCGGTGACGACGGTGATGAGGCCGGAAAGAAAGCCTCGGACGTCGTCGCGGAGCGCCTGCCCGGCCTCACCGACAACACCAAACCGACATCCGGCGCGCCCGCGGCACAGGGCGCGGCAAAGGAGCCCGCTGTCGCGCTGCCCCGACCGCCGCAGGCGATCCACGCAGATCGCTACTCGCCAGGCTACATTCCGCCGGCCTCCGACCTCACACCCGGCGCGCAGGACACGCAACTTGCTGCTCCGGCACAGCAGCGAACGTCGCCGGCCATCAGGCCGCCCAAGCAGGCTGCGCCCGAGGACCAGCCCTGATGCCGCGTCGCTCCTTTGTCAACCGCCACGAGCTTGAAGAGCACCAGTTCCACCCGGTCGTTCTGCTGGCCGTGCCACTCTGCGCGCTGTTTTTGCAGAGCTACCTGCCGCACATCTGGCAGCCGCTCAGCATCCTCGATCTCCCGCTGATTGCCGTTCTTTATTTTTCCATCTCGTGGCGTAACCGCATCGCCGGCACCATGCTCGGCACAGCTGTGGGTCTCCTGCAGGACTTGCCCGGCAACGGCTACATCGGGGTCAACGGCATGGCAAAAGCCATCGTCGGCTACACCGCTGCCTCCATTGGCCTTAAGGTCGACGTGGACAACGTCATCACGCGCGCCCTAATGAACCTGGGTTTCTGCCTCTTGCAGTCAGCACTGCTGTTTGTGCTGCAGCGCTATCTACTCGGGGAAACCGACTACGCTGCCCAGCCTGTGCACGAGGTAATCCGCGCAGCCATTAACGCCGCCGTCGCCGTTCCCATCTTTCTGCTGCTGGACCGGACACGCATTAACGAGTACGCATAGCCGCTAACGGTCGTCTGATGCCTTCCGCTGTGCACCCGCCAGTGCCGAAGTCACGTTGATCTCCGTGGAAGACCGCAGCGGCGTCAGCGACGTCTGCTCCCGCTCATAGAGCTTGTGATCTTCCGGCGGAACCGCTGGCAGGTTATACACCTCCAGCTGCGCTCCGTGCAGCACGGCCAGGTGCAAGCCGTCTGGCGAAAGCGCGAAATTGCCGTTGGCACGCTGCGCCGGTCCGCAGTACGCGCGCAGCAACTCCTGCCCTTCCCGGCTGCTGTACACGCGCACCTCCTGCGCCCGTATGTCACCTGCACTCAGGCGGTCGTTGTCCGTGGCGGCAACACTGGTCAGCGTGTTGCGCACGGCAAATCGGCCCACCATCGGAGCATTGCTCACACCCAGCCATAGCGGCGCGTCGTCTGTAGTGAACACCCACTTTGCTTCGGCCAGCAGGTTAAACCCGCCCATGAGCTTGCGGTCCTCACCGCCGCGGCAGCCAAACGCAAAAAACTCCGCATCCGACACAAAAATGCTGGACGGCCTGCAGGTGCTGGTGAATCCAGCGAGCTCAAGGTTTTTGCCCGCGAAGGTATGGAAGTCGAAGCCCCAGTGCATCCGGTCTTCCTGGACAGTCTGCAATACGCCCATGGCGGTAAAGGAGACGCCGAAGGCGGTATGTGCAATGGCGTGCCCTCGCTCCTTCAGACTCACCGCCCCGCCCGGCTCCGCCACCACCTTGAAGAAGTCGACCGCCACCGTGCGCGGTTTGCGCTCCTCCGGATCGTCACCCACCATGCGGGCCGGCACCGTCTCCAGCAGCAGCAGGTCGCGTGAGGGGCTTAACTGTAACGACTCGATCTCATTTTCAGAGTGCAACAGCATGCGCCGGCCAAGGGTCTCCCCATGCGCACTGCCCATGGGGTCGAGCGTATACAGATCGCCACGCTCCCGCAGCAGGAAGCGGCCGTCCGCCAGCGGCCAGAGATAAGGCCCGCGATCGTGCATGCGCCACTCCGTTTCGCGCACCACGGCACCGTCCGGCAGGTGGATGACCTCTGCCCGCACGGTGTGATCGTCGTCCAGTTCGCGCTGGTCGTGCGCACGCGTCATCAGCTTGCGCGCGCTAAAGGTCAGCAGGAGGTGCTCGGCGTCGATAAACGAGAGCGTCGCGTTCGTGTAGCCGGTGCGCAACGCAACGGAACTGGTCCCCGGTCGATACCCAAAGCGCTCCAGCGGAAAACTCGCAGCGGGCGGCGGCGTTTTCACAGGAGCTGCCACTGCCGCCGCCATGCACACACCGCAGAAGACAGCCGTGGCAGCGCGTCGAAGGTGGAGGCGGCGGAACATGAATGTTGCTACCACTGTATCGCTTCAGCCGCTTTGCTCGACATCGGCGACACCCGCCAGTTCCGGTCCTGTAGCAAATTGGGCGTGCCGCGTTTACCCAGCTGGACGGTGTTCATACCAGGTGCCGGCCGCCGGTGTGCGAGAGTGGAAGGATGCCCTCCCGCTTCCGATCCCGCTCTCTGGGCTTTCTGGCCTGTGCCGGAGCGGGCGCGCTATGGGGAACGGGCTTCTACTTCGGCAAGATCGCCTTGCGCGAAGTGTCTGTGGGGCACATGGTGCTCTACCGGTTCCTCTTCGCCGTCTTGCCCGCGCTGCCCCTGGCCTTTCGCAGCGCAGAGCGCTGGAGCAGGCGTGACTGGACCCTGCTGACTACCGCCGCATTCTTCGGCATACCGTTGCAGTTCCTGGTGCAGTTCAAAGGGCTTTCGCTTACGACCCTGGCGCACGCGTCCTTGATGATCGGTACGTTGCCCGTTATGCTTGCGGCCAGTGCGGCGATGTTTCTGCACGAGCGGCTGGATGCGGTTGGCTGGGCTGCTCTGGTGGGCTCCACTGCGGGCGCCTGCCTTATTGCGCTGTCAGGCGGGGGCAAGGGTGGTGCCTCACTGCCGGGCGACACGCTTGTGGTGCTTTCCATCTTCATTTCGCTTGTATGGCTTTTGGGAAACAAGCGCCTGGTGCAGAGGCACAGCGCACGTGCGGTGAGCGCACGCAGCCTGCTGGTGGGCACGCTGATGCTGTGCGTGTGGGTGCCGCTGCAGTACGGCTCGCCGCCGGTGCACGGCGTGTCTCGCGCGGCCTGGGGCGCGCTGGCGGCCAGCGGCCTCTTGTGTACCTCCAGCACCACGCTGCTCTGGAACTGGGGTATGACGCAGGTGCCCGCGTCGCAGGCAGGCGTCTTCCTCAACATGGAGCCCGTCATCGGCTCCGTGCTGGGCG
>CALMOM010000218.1:0-4110 GCA_937873305.1 uncultured Terriglobus sp. | reverse complement strand
TGCTGTCGAGACCCCGGCGATGATCGCCATCGACATGGACGGCACGCTGGTCCACCCTAACGGCTACGTGACGACTCCAAATTGCATAGCTCTGCAGCGCGCACGGGATGCAGGGGCTCACATCGTGATTGCGACGGGGCGCAGGCATACCTACGCCATGAAGGTACTGCGCGAAGCCTCCATGCAGCCGGGCGACGTGGTATTGAGCTCAAACGGCGCAGTGGCTCGCACCATTGAGGGTTCCCTCTTATTTCGCCAAACCATGCCGCTGCTTACGGCGCAATGGCTGTGCAGCCACCTACGGCACTTTCGCGATGCCCTGGTCCTGACCTTCGACGGGATCGATGCTGGCGCAAAGGACGAGGCGGGTACGCTGGTGCTCGAAAATTTCGACGGGGTGCACCGCAGCATCCAGCGCTGGGTCGAGAGCAACGCTCGCTATATCCAACGCGTGAAACCGATTGAGAACGCTCTCAAGGAGTCGCATCTGCCCATCCAGGCCATGCTGTGCGGCAGCGTGGACCGGATGCACGCGGCGGAGGAGCACCTGGCCGGGGCACACGGCGGAACGCTAGAGCTGTTTCGGACGGAGTACCCGGCGCGTGACCTCTGCATTCTCGACATCATGCCCGTGGGTGTCTCCAAGGGCAGCGGCATGCAGAGGCTGCTTGCCCGGGCAAACCTGTCCGCTACCGATCTAATGTGTCTGGGCGACAACTGGAACGACCTGCCCATGCTGGACCTGGCACGCTGGCCCGTACTCATGGGCAACGCACCGGAGGCCCTGCTGGGGCTTGCGCGCGAACGCGGCTGGCCGGTCATGCCGCGGCACGACGAAGACGCCGTTGCCCTGGCCATTCATCAGAGGCTGGATACGGCCACTATGGCGCTTGCGGAGCCGCGCGCCTGACCTGCCGCAACCCCCGCCGGATGGTAAAGTGGGGGCGGATGCGACACCGCGAACCGCTGCGATACGGCACAGCAAACCGCCTGAGATGCCTCCGTGGCATCGCAGCCCTGTTGTGCGTCGCACTGGCCGGAACAGCCACCCACGCGGCCAGCGTGGTGACCCTGCGGAATGGCTTCACTATTACCTGCGCGTCGCACGGGCAGGTTGCGCCGAACACGTTGCGGCTGTACCTGGACGCCTCTGACGCTGCGGAGCAGGGCGGGAGCTACATGGATGTAGCGGTCGCCTCAGTCGCCTCGATTGAGGCGGCTCCAGAGAATTCTACTGTGGGCGTGCGCCCGCCTGCAGCGCCCGCTGCGGCCGCGCCACTGGCGCTGCATACGATCCTGCAGCAGTCCGGCTCGGCGCACAACGTCAACACAGCCCTGCTCGCATCCGTGGTGCATGCGGAAAGCGCCGGCAACGCACGCGCCGTGTCGCGGACAGGCGCCCGTGGCCTGATGCAGCTCATGCCCGGCACGGCGAAGGAACTGGGCGTGCAGGATAGCTTTGCCCCAGCGCAAAATGTGGACGGCGGCAGCGCATACCTGGACCAGCTGCTGACCCGGTACGGCAACGATGTCGCGCTGGCCCTGGCTGCGTACAACGCCGGTCCTGCCGCCGTGGACCGCTACCGCGGGATCCCGCCGTATCGCGAAACCCGGCTGTATGTGGCACGGGTGCTGCGTGAGTTCAACCGGCTGGCCCGGGCTGAGGCAGTCCGCGCCCATGCGGCTGAGGCTGCCGTCCTGCCAGGCACCGCGCGTTGACAGGCAGCGTCCGCAAGGCTGCCGTACCTATCCTTTTCGTGCTTGCCTTGGCGCTGGTTGGATGGAAACTGCATACGTCTCATTTCGAGTGGGCGGCCTTCTGGGCGGCTTGCCGCAGCGTGGACTGGCGATTGCTGCTGCTGGCCACGCTGATCCTGTGGACCAACTTTTTGTTTCGGGCAGCGCGCTGGGCTGTATTTCTGCGGCCCACGTTGCCGCCCGGCCACCGGGTAACGACCTGGCAGCTGGTGGGCCCACAGTTCATCGGCTTCGCTGGGTTGGCAGCGCTGGGGCGAATCGGAGAACTAATCCGGCCATACCTGGTCAGCCGCCGTACCGGGCTGTCGTTCCCTTCGCAGATCGCGGTGGTAGCTGTGGACCGGGTCTTCGACCTTGGTGCCTTTCTGCTGCTGTTTGCGGGTGATTTATTGCTCTCAAATCAGCTTAAAACGCTGCCTTTCAGCGACAAGTTTCGCCTTTTTGGTGTTGCAATCGCTGCGTTGTGGCTGCTTCTAGCGCTGTTTCTGCTGCTTACTACCTACGCCGGAGATCCTTTTACGCGCGTTTTGCGCGGCTCGTTGTCGCACATTTCGGCAAAGGCCGGCGCAACGGTGGCGGACCGCGTTCTCCAGTTCAAGGACGGCCTGAACACCGTGCGCAGTGCCGGTGACTTCCTCCTGGCGGCACTGCTCAGCCTGTTGACGTGGGGCAGTATCGCGCTCACCTACTTGGTCGTATGCCGCGCTTTTCCGTCGCCGCTGCATGAGTTGACCGCCTCGTATGTGATCCTCCTGCTCGGGTTCAGCGTGGTGGGCGGCCTGGTACAGCTGCCTGGCGTCGGGGGCGGTGCGCAGGTGCTGACAATCACAGCGCTGACGGTGCTCTTCAAGATTCCGAAGGAACTGGCCACCAGCGCGGGCATCCTGCTCTGGGTGATCACGTCCATGTCCGTCATCGTGCCTGGCCTGCTGTTTGCGCGGGCTGAGCAGGTGTCGCTGCGCTCCGTTGCCCGGCAAAGCACCGCCACCGAGCCGCAGCCGGTATACTAACACTCGATGAAGTGTCCCTTTTGCGGCTTTGCGCAGGATAAAGTCGTCGATTCGCGCGAGAGCAAGGATGCGGACAGCATTCGCCGCCGCCGCGAGTGCGAGCGCTGCGGCAAGCGTTTTACTACCTACGAGCGCATCGACGAAATCCCTTACATGGTCGTAAAAAAAGACGGCCGCCGCGAAAAGTTTGACCGGCAAAAAGTCCTGAGCGGACTACTGCACGCCTGCGAAAAGCGCCCCGTGCCCACGGGAAAGCTGGGCAAAATCGTCGATGAGGCTGAAAGTTACGTGGTGGACTCACCCGACCGCGAACGCACCACGACCGAGATCGGCGAGATGATCATGGGGCACCTGCGCGAACTGGACACGGTCGCCTACATCCGCTTTGCCTCGGTCTACCGCGACTTCAAGGACGTGAGCGAGTTCAAGGAAGAACTCGAGGTGCTGCTGAAAGCGAGCAAACGAAAGTCGGCGAGTACAAACGCGGGCTAATCCCGGTAGCTAGGCGGCAACCATCGCGGCCTCTTCGCAATCCCAGCACATGCCCGCACCGCGTATGTACTGAAGGCGTTTCCGGGCCAGTTCGTGAAAGGCTCTGCTCATGCCCGATCTCCACTCGCTCGGTCTTCCCTTCTGGTTTCTCGTCCTCAGCCTGTTCCTGCCGCGCATTTCGCTGCTGGTGTTGTACCTGCAGGGTCAGACTGGACACGTGTTTGTGGTTAACGTAATCCCGACAGTGATTGCGTTATTGGTGCCGCGCATCCTGATTCTGTTCTGGATTTTCACAGTGCAGGGCCTCAGCATCTGGTTCCTGATCCATGCCGTTGGGCTGGTGCTCGCGTGGGGTGGACTCGGCGGCGGTACCTATCGCCGCCGCTACAGCCGCAACGACATCTAGTCCCGATGTTCCATCGCTTCACGTATCCTTGAAACAGGAAACGAGGAGAGATGGAACGTCGTAAGGTGGGGATCCTGGGCGCAACCGGCACGGTTGGTCAGCGCTTTGTTCAACTGCTGCACGGTCATCCATGGTTTGACATCGCGTGGCTGGCCGCGAGCGAACGCTCCGCCGGCAAGCGCTACTCGGAGGTCTGTCGTTGGAAGCTGGATACACCGCTTCCGGCACACATCGGCGAGATGGTGCTGCAGCCGAACACGCCCACCGCGAACACCGGAGATCTGCCGAAGATCATCTTTGCCGCGTTGGACGCCGATGTGGCACGGGAACTGGAGCCTCTGTTTGTAGAGGCAGGCTGCGCCGTAATCTCAAACTCCAGCGCGTTTCGCATGACGCCGGACGTGCCGCTGGTGGTGCCTGAGGTGAACGCCGACCACCTCGATC
>CALMOM010000217.1:21329-29374 GCA_937873305.1 uncultured Terriglobus sp. | reverse complement strand
TACCGTTTATGGCCGTGCTTGGCTGGTGCTACGGTGCGGTCTGGAAGAAGGCCGTTTTGGTGGGCGGCCCTTGGACATCTCTCTACATCGTGCTTGCGGCGCTTTCCATCTACTTGGTCATGCAGACCATGGAAGCCGTTATCTTCCGTACGCTCGAGCTGGGCGTTCCATGCTGGTTGGCTTGGAAGTGGGCGCAACGGCCAGCAACGGGCCGCTCACGCGTCCGCAGGGTGGCGCGGCGGGCTGCATGGCACGCGGGCACATCGGAGTTGAGCCCCAATGCCTGAACAGCCTCTCACCCAAGGAAAGTGCCGTGTAGCCGTTTTATGGATCGATTGGTATTCGTACCATGTTGCACGATTCCGCGGCCTGCTGTCCGCTCCCGATCTGGCGGGTCACACCGTTGGCATCGAGATGGTGGGCGGAGTTGGGGTACATGCCGGCCTCAAGTTCCGCCAGCCGCTGCCCGCTGACTTGCCCATCCAGACGCTCTTTCCGACGGCAAACTGGCAGGGTGCGAACAAATGGGTGTTGGCACGTGCCATTTGGTCGAAGTTGAATGCGCTGCAGCCTGACGCTGTTCTTGTGCCCGGCTACTACACGCTTCCCGCAATCGCAGCTGCGCTGTGGGCTAAACTGCACCGGCGCATCAGCATTCTGATGACGGAAAGCGCAAGTTACGATCACGTCCGCCAAGCCGCAAAGGAGCAGGCAAAAGGTCTGCTGATGCGCTGCCTCTTCGACTGGGCAATTGCAGGCGGCAAAGATCATGTCGCGTACCTGGAGCAACTCGGCTTTCAGCAGGACCGCGTTGCCCATTTCTATGATGTGGTTGATAACCGCTTCTACCAGGAGGGCGTAAATCGGCTGCATGCCGCTGCACCAACGCCGTCCGTCCGGTCGTTTCTTTTTGTGGGGCGGCTTTCGCCTGAGAAGAACGTGCGGGGATTGGTTCATGCCTGGTCTGCGTATCGTGCGCAGGGGGGTACTTGGTCCCTGGTTCTGGCAGGCGATGGCCCGGAACGTGCCGCGCTCGAAACGCTCGCGAGAAGCTCCGGCTTTGGTGCTGACATCTCAATCACCGGGCTGAAATCGACAGAAGAACTTCTGCCGTACTACGCGGCATCTTCCTGCTTCGTTCTTGCGAGCACACGCGAACCATGGGGGCTGGTGGTGAACGAGGCCATGGCAAGTGGGTTACCAGTCCTGGTCTCCAATCGATGCGGCTGTGCCCGCGATCTGGTGACTCCAGGGAGCAATGGCTTTGTCTTTGATCCAAATGTTCCAAACGCGCTCACAACTCTCATGACGCAGATGGAGCACATGACCGAGGAAGCCCGAGCCGCCATGGGCGCGAACAGCCAGCGAATGATCGAGAACTACTCCCCGGAGGCATTCGGCAGGGAAGTGGCGCGCATTGTTGCCTCCGGTGCCGCCAAACACGCAGCCAGCGGCAAGGACGTCTATGCTGACACAGCTGCTTGAGTCAGGGCTCAGCGTGAGTACTGCCGCAGGGGTCCCGGCGGGTAAGTGGATGCAGGTCCTGTCGCACCTCGATCCCAAATATGGCGGCATCAGCACGGTGGTGCCATCGCTGGCTCAGTCCTTACTCGAACAGGAAGTTGAAAGCAGCATCGAGGCCTTTTGCGCAGAGGGCGAGGAGTTCCTCCCCGAGTATGCACGCCCGGACGGGGTTCGGTTCTGGCCTATCCAGCGGCTCCGTTGGTTGAGGGATACGGCGCTGCGCGCCAGATTTGCGCGAGAAGTATCTGAGCATGACGGTGTTCATATTCACGGTCTCTGGGACGTCACGTCTTTCGCTGCATCGCGCATGGCCCGGCGGCAACGCAAGCCCTACCTGCTCTCGAGCCATGGCATGCTTGAGCCATGGGCTCTAAACCAGGGTAGGTGGAAAAAGCGCCTCTATTCGTTGGCGATTGAGCGTGAGGTCGTGCGTCGCGCCACAATCCTGCACGCCCTCACCCACGCGGAAGCGCTGCAATATCGCGAGTACAGCGGTAGGCGTACTCCCACCGCGGTCATTCCAAACGGCGTTGCTCTCCCACAACATAGCTCACCGGAACCTTTCCTGAGCAGGTATCCGGAGCTGCGGGGCAGACGCTGTGTTCTATTCCTGGCGCGTCTGCACCCCAAAAAAGGCGTCGACCTGCTGGTGGACTCGTGGCGACAGGTGAGTGCACGGTTTCCAGACGCGTTTCTTGTGTTGGCAGGGCCGGACTCTGAAAATATGGCTGCGTCATTGCGAGCGGTCGCCGCTGCACATGGTACCCAGCACAGCATCCTGTTTGCCGGGATGCTTGATGCTGAGGCGAAGTGGAGTGGTCTTGCCGCAGCGGAGGGCTTTGTGATGCCGTCTCATTCGGAAGGCCTGAGCATGAGCGTCCTGGAAGCCATGGGCGCGGGAGTGCCTGTGGTGCTAACGCCGCAGTGCAACATGCCCTGGGTCTTTGACATTGGCGCGGGGTGGTCCACTGAGCCGAACGCCGGTGCCATCGCGGAGAGTCTCCTGGGAGTTCTTAGCCGTACTAAGCAGCAAAATGCGGAGACCGGAAGGGTAGGAAGCACCTACATTCGCCAGCACTACAGCTGGAGCAGCGTGTCAGAACGCATGAGTGAAATCTATCGGTGGTGCCTTGGTCGTAACAAGCCGGTGCTCAGCGAGGTGCTGCAATGAGTCTGCATCCCACCGTCCAGCTCAAAAAATATGACAATGCGTGGTATCGGCCCGGTGCGTTCTGGAAGCGAACCGCGTGGTTCCTCATCGGCGAACCCATTGTTGCGTCGCACTGGCTACCTTCTTCCGCGCTACGAGTGCTGCTGCTTCGGGCATTTGGCGCAACGATCGGGACTGGCGTCGTGATCAAGCCAGGGGTTCGCGTGAAATATCCGTGGTTCTTTGCTACCGGCAATGACTGCTGGATTGGGGAGGCCTGCTGGATCGACAACCTAACCGAAGTTCGGTTGGGCAACGATGTTTGCCTCTCCCAGGGTGCTTACGTGTGTACTGGCAATCACAATTGGACTGACCCTGCTTTTGGCCTCATTGTCCGTCCCGTTTCATGTGAGGATGGCTCGTGGGCCGCGGCCAAGTGCATTCTTTTACCCGGCACGGTGCTGCAGCGGGGCGCGATTGCCGCTGCAGGCTCAGTGGTAAGCGGCACGGTGCCTGCCTTTCATATTGTTGCTGGAAACCCTGCTACCTACCTTCGTGAACGTGTGATTGCAGGACCTGCTGCATCCGCAGACGGGATGCACAGTTGAAAATTCTTCTCATCAACCAATTTTTCTGGCCTGACTCCGCTGCCACGAGCCAGCAAATGTGTGACCTGACGGCCTCGCTTGCCTCGCGAGGCCACGAAGTGCACGTCATTTGCAGCAAAGGCGGGTATGCCACGGCTGCGTCAACGGCACCGCCGCCTGCGACCATCCACCGCGTGCGAGGGCTGCCGTTTGCACGCGGCAAGGTGGGCAGGCTGCTTTCGTATCTGTCGTTTTACCCTTTCGCGCTGCTGCGTGCTCTCACCATGCCGAGGGTCGATGTTGTCGTTTCGCTCACCACACCACCGCTGATTTCGCTGGTCGGTACCGTGGTGAAGTCGGTACGCGGTTCGCGACACTTCATTTGGGAGCAGGATATCTACCCGGACGTCGCGCTCAACCTGGGCTACATAAAGCCGGGCGGTTTGGTGGATTGGGTTGTAAGCCGGCTTGCCGACGGCTCCCGCAAACACGCAGACGGCATCTTGTCACTGGGCCGGTGCATGACGTTGCGCTTGGTGCATCGTGGCATTCCCGCATCGCACATGTACCTGACGGAAAACTGGTCTAACAGTCAGGAGATCCACCCGTTGCCGCGTCCGGGGGATCCGAACGAACTGGTGCTGCTGTACTCGGGCAATCTGGGGTTGGCACATGATGTCAGAACATTTGCCCTTGCCGCGCTCGATCTTAAGATGGATCCCCGCTTCCGCTTCATCTTTGTGGGTGGGGGCAGCCGCAGAAAAGAGCTTCAACAGTATGTCGAGGTATATGGCATTACCTCCGTGGAGGAACGCAGCTATGTGTCCCGCGACCGGCTGAGCGAGGGGCTCTCCATCGGCGACATAGGGTTGGTGCTGCAGTACGACAACTGCTCAGGCTTGGTCGTGCCAAGTAAGGTGTACGGCATCATGGCTTCAGGACGACCGATTCTCTTTGTCGGGCCTGCGGACGCCACACCCGCCCTGCACATCCGTGAGCACGGGTGCGGATGGCAGATCGATAACGGAGACCACGTCGGCCTCGCACGCCTTTTGCAATACCTCGCCGACCATAAGGATGAAGTACGTGCTGCGGGCGTGCGCGCCCGTAACGCACTCTTGCAGCACTACGATCTGCCCACGGGCACAGCGCGCATTATTTCTGGCTTAGCGGGCAATCCAACTCTTGTGGATTATGCGTTCGTGTAGTACACTCCCTCACCAATAGGAGCTAACGCTACCTAACGGGAGTACATTGTGGTCATAGCAACGCTTTTCTTCTCTTCGTGTCTGGTTAGTCTGCTGGTTACACCGGCGATTCGCGACCTTTTCCTTAAATGGGGATTGGTCGACCTTCCAGACGAGCGCAAACTGCATACCCACCCAACCCCCCGGTCCGGCGGCATTGCCATTATGCTGTCGTGCGCGGTGTCGTTTGGCATTGCGTATCTCCTGCGACCGGGGGGAACGGTCATCAGCATCCAGCATCGCGTGTTGTGGACTGCGGTGCTGCCTGCTACTGTGCTTGTTTTCATGGTCGGCGTTGCGGACGATCTGTTGGATCTCCGGCCACGCTACAAGCTGCTGGGGCAGATTGTGGCCTCCGCTTTTGCCGTGTCCATGGGTGCACATCTGACACTGCCCCATGTGCCGTTCTGGCTAAACGCAGCCATCAGCATGATTTGGCTGCTCGCTTGTACCAACGCGGTCAACCTGATCGACGGCATGGATGGCCTGGCGTCCGGTGTAAGCCTCCTGGCGGCAGGAACCACTTTTGTAGTTGCTCTCATGCATGGCAATTTTGGCCTCATGCTCGCAACGGCTCCTCTTGTAGGTGCGCTGCTGGGATTTTTGAGGTACAACTTCGTACCTGCATCTGTTTTCTTGGGTGATGCCGGCAGCCTGACTGTCGGCTTCATACTAGGCTGCCTCGGTATGGTTTGGAGCACACATACTGTCGGCCTCGGCCTGCTTGGTCCTCTGCTTACGCTTGCTTTGCCTCTTCTCGATGTGACGCTCGCGATCAGTCGCAGATATTTGCGTCGAGTGCCCATTACGAAGGCCGATCGCGGTCACATCCATCACCGGATTCTTGCACTTGGATTTTCAACCAGGCATGCCACGCTCATCCTCTACGGCTGCTGCCTAGTCTTCGCCTGCCTCGCGCTGATGCAAAGTCTGGGTCGGCGGGAATTTGACATCATTACTCTGGCGCTGTTTGTGATCATTATCCTGTTGGGTGTTCACCGCTTGGAGTATGTCGAGTTCCAGGCAGTACGAGAGGTGCTGCAGAATGGAACGCTGCGCAACATTGTTGCCGATGAGATCAACATGCAGGAGCTAAGAAACGCCCTCCTAAGTGCATCCTCGGCGGAGGAGTGCTGGCGCGCATTGAGCAGGGTGTGCGAAGACCCACACCTTAGCGAGGTGACCATGCAAATGGTAGGGCTTGAGTTCAAGCACATCAATGAGACGCTGCATGGCGAACCAACCTACTCTGTTTTCTTACCTTTGGGTGAGGGGAATGGCTTGGCACTGTCCGGCTCGCTGCGTCATCCGCCACGCGCAATGACCACCCGTTTGCACCAGCTGCACGTTGTGTTGCGGGAGAAAGTACAGGCGCTTGAAAACGGACCACACATTGTGAAGCAGGCGGCCTGATCAGTGCAGGCACCTGTACGATGGCACATCCTTCAAATTTCCGATGTGCTGGACGAAGAGTTAGCTTCAGCACTCGGCCAGGATGTTGAAGTCACAGGCTGGGTGCCGGACGTGACGATCTTCTCCGCCTGGATCGGCACCGGAGCTAAAGCTCAGACGGAGTCCCGGCTCACCGGCTTCCGGAAGCAGATTTTCCAGGTTCCCAAAGGGTACGCCCGGCTGCCACGTCGGTTCAGAGCAATCTTTGACTCACGTTTGGTTCAGGTTCTGCAAGAGGGCAGCACCTCATCTGGCAGCGATGTCTTGGTCTGCACCGCGCCGTATTTCGCTGGAGTGGCGGAACTGTGGCCGGGACCTGTAATTTACTGGCTCACCGATTTAATTGCAGAGTACGAAAGCGCACGTGGCATCGATGTGCCAGCTCTGGATCGTCGCATGTGCGCTGCGGCGACGCTGGTGTGCCCGAATTCCATCCGCATTGGCGATTACTTGCAGCACCAGGGATGTGACAGGCGCACGATTACGATCGTGCCTAACGCAACGAGAGGACGAAACTTGCTTGCTGAGCCTCCAGTCGGTCCCTCAGTCCTTGAGGAGTTCCGCTCTGATGGCCGTCCCATTGCCGGTGTGATCGGCAACCTTGCCGGGAACATGGATTGGGTGTTTTTGGACGCTGTCGTGACCCGGACTCCATGGTTAAAGTGGGTCTTTGTTGGGCCTACAACCATGTCCATTTCAGACAAGGAACAGCGTCAAAGGCGAGAGGCTGTGCAACAGGCCGAGAACGCCAGGTTTGTGGGCAAAAAGCCGTATGGCGAACTCGCCGCATACGCTCGCAGCTTCCACGTCGCGGTGTTGCCATATCTGAAGTGTGAGCCCACCTACTCCGGCTCAAGTACGCGATTCTATGAGCATCTCGCGGCCTGCCGGCCCATGATCGCAACTCGAGGTTTTGCAGAGGTGCTACAGAAAGAACCGCTGCTCAGGCTGGTGGACACCGCAGATGAAGCCCTGGCTGTTTTGAAGGATCTAGATGAGAT
Organism: uncultured Terriglobus sp.; assembly: GCA_937873305.1. Taxonomy (GTDB): domain Bacteria; phylum Acidobacteriota; class Terriglobia; order Terriglobales; family Acidobacteriaceae; genus Terriglobus. Next base: position 22,413 of record CALMOM010000217.1, on the reverse strand, counting down.
TAAATTCAACGATGGCAGGACACTTGAACGATGGCTTGCCAGCCAGCAGGGTACCTGGGAAGTAAGAGCGAGAGCCATGCAGGATGCACTTACCAAGGCGCTGCTCACCATCTGACGATCCAATCCTTAATAGATCCTTAATAGGCTGTCCGTTCAGTACCGTTGTGCAGGCGTCCTTCAGTTGCTCTGCACAGACAAGAGGTGGGCATGAACTATGAATCGCTTCGGAGCAGCCCCTATGTAATTGAAGGGAAAGCAAGTGATAAGGGTAAGTTCGGGTTGAGTTCCTATGGACAGGACGGAAACGTCATCTGCTGACACGACCGCCATCGTGTCCACGACGTACTGAAAGTGGCCATCGTCTCCGAACACGTCGATCACTTGCCCGGTCTGGATGTTACGCACGGACCGGAATGAGCCATCACGATGTCCGGCGATGCCCATGTTCCCCAAGCCACCTGCGGTTGCCGTGCCTGCAACATGGCAACTGCCGAGCCGCAATGCACTGTCGCTGCACTCCGACAAGATCGGTACGGACACGTGCAAGGCTGAGATCTCAAGTCGGCCTTCGACGTGCGCTGCATCCAGACCCTGCGCCGGCCGTGGGTAAGTTCTTCTGTTGGGTGTCGCGGGATAGTTTCGCTCGGTAATGTGCTCAGCATTCGTTGCGTTCAGCGCGGTGAGGCCACAAAATCCCAAACACAACAAACCGCCGAACCAAAGAAGGCGTTCGACGGTTTTACTTGACGTGCTCGTTTGTTCAGCACCCACCATTACGACCCTATCCTAGCCTCTAGGACGTCAGAGCGCGTCGGGTGTGGAGACTCACCGCACCAAGAATACAGAGACCACCCACCAACCAGACAATCGGCATATCGCTTGCGGTTTGAGGCAGACGCTTGATCGCTGGACGGTACGCCTTTGGCGCGGGCGGCATGTGTACAGCAGCAACTTGGGTCGACGTTGGTGCTGGTGCCTTGGCCGTTGCCGCTGAGGAGGTACTTGCCCCGGATGGAGCATTCGATGGAACGCCCGCTGCCGTTGAAGTCGACGCTTGCGTCACAGGCTCTGCGACGTAATGTTT
>CALMOM010000217.1:0-21319 GCA_937873305.1 uncultured Terriglobus sp. | reverse complement strand
GTTTGGCACTGATACCCTTCTGCGTGGGGCTGACCTGTACCGGAGAGAGCATCCACAGACTCACCATTTCGCGGTCCTGTGATGTCAACTTATCAAGCTCTGGACGTCCCTCCGACTTCGGGTCGATTGCAACCACGCCCGTGTTCGTGGCATTTGCGAGAGCGACCGCATCATTCTTCGGGTAAACGAACTCGGCGAATTGCGAGCCAAAGTTGTACCCGCGCAAGGAGTGCTTCTTCACATCCGCGGTGTTCCATTCCACCGGGTGCATGCCAGACGCGCCGACTGCCGCCTTCGGCACAGCCAGGAACAGCAGGTGGGTCTTACCGGCATCGCCATCGATGTGAATGACCATGCGGTCCGCAAGACTATCCACGATACCTATCGTGTACGTGCCGGGCTTTAACGTCCCTCCGGGTACCTGGGTACTTTCGTCGATCGTTAATGTTGCCGACAGTGTATCGGCATAGACTACACCGGCCACCCCACCCAGCAGGCACACTGCCGCCAGGTTACAAATCGCACCTACAGTCTTCATAGTTACCATCCTGTACACGTTTTAGAGACGAGTGACCGCGATAGGATGTCTTTCTCGCAAGTTTTAGAAGTGACATTGCTGCAATGAACTGTAATGTTGAGGAGACGCAAAAGACCGGTCAGTTCGCGACGACGATCGAGATCTGAGGCGAGAGCGTAGTGCGATTGCCAATGTCGTGACCCCAAAGCTGCAGAACGTGGATGCCATTGCTCAGGGTGGTCGTGTCCAGCGGGTAGATATAAGGACCATCCACAATTCTCTTGGTGCCAACCTCAACTCCATCCACCATGAGGTAGGTGCCCGCGGAATCCAGTGTCAATCGGCATACCGCTCCGACTGCTATCGTGCCGCTCACAGAACTGCCCGTCGCAGGTGAGGTCACGTACAAGTCACCGGACATGGCAGGTGAACCTGGATCGACCTGGAGAGTTGTGGACGCTGCGCTGGATGTGTAGTTGAGAGTGTCAGCCGGCGTGAATTGAGCTGTCAACACCTGCGTGCCCGCCCTGAGCACTGTACCGGCCGCAGGCGAGTACTGCATAGTGCCCGGGACCGATGCGGTCGCGTTGAGCTGAACGCCGGTAAGCGCCGATCCCGCGGGGACCTCGGCCGGAGTAGGCCAGGTGATCACCGGTTGAGCTTTCGCAACGGTAAGTTGCACCGTTGCAACTGCTGAGGCATACGCAGTAGCGTTTTGTGGCGTAAAGAAGGCCCGCAGGGTTGATGTTCCCGCTGGCAGTATCGTGTTCGGACCGGGCGTATAGGTCACGGTTCCGGCAGCGGAGAAAGAAGCATTCAGTTGCTGTGCCGAAAGCGGAACCCCGTATGTGATCGCGGCAGGCACCGGCCAGGTGGCGACGGGCGTGCTGGTCGCGGATGCCAAGACGGACAGCGGGACCCATGCTGATGTGGTCAGATAGTTGCTGGAGTCCGTAGGTACAAAGGCAACATTCAGGGTAGTCGAACCAATCGGCAGAATTGTACCTACGGGTGGATTGTATGTAAGAGTGCCAGACACGTTCGCGGTCGCATTCAGTTGGGCAGAGCTCAGCCGAGTACCTTGGCTGATCGCCGCTGGGGCGTTCCATGTAATCACCGGTGTGGCACGAGAGACAACCAAGTGAGTGGTGGCCTGCGCAGGCTGATAATTGGCAGCAATCTGGGGCGTGAAGCTGGCACTGAGCGTGGCCGGCCCGGCAGGCAGAACAGTACCTGCCCCCGGCGTGTAGGTGAAGCTGCCCGCAACGCTGGATGATGCATTTAACTGTGTACCGCTTAACGGTGTGCCATACACCATTGCATCTGGCTGTGCCCACGAGATGGGAGAGGCTGCAGGCGTGATCGTAAGTGTGGTGTACCCCGTGGCGGTTGTGTAGTCCCGCGTGTCGGATGGTGTAAAGGTCGTCATCAGGGTCGTTACGCCCCCCTGCAGCACCGTTCCCAGGGCTGGATTATAGGTAAAGGTGCCCAGTGTGGTGGCGGAGGCATTCAGCTCCGTTAGTGAGAGCGGTGTACCGTAGGTGACGGCGGCTGGTGTAGCCCACGTGATCTTGGGCGTGACCTGAATGGCTGGCAATGAAACAACACCTGCGGCCCGATAAATGGCTAGCAGGATAGGATCGTTGGCCTGCCAATAATCCGCATGTCCCATCAGAATGTCACCCTTGGTAACCACCTGGGTCAGAGCAGGCACGGCGGCTTGCAAAGTGGAGGATGAGACGTCATTGATAAGATTGGCCCCGAAGGCTGTCGGATAATACTGGTACACGGAAGGGTCCGTGCCGATCGTGCCGTGAAATAGAAACGAATAAAATGGCGCGGTGTAGGCGTAATAGCGCGGAGTGGTCTCTTCTGGGATAAAGAGGAAGCTGGGAAAGTCTGTGATCAGCTGCTGGAAGATAGCGGGGTCGAGGGTACCTCCAACACTGTCGACCGTGCTGTCGATATAGAAAGTGGAAGCGCCCCAACGGGTGTTGGCAAACGTAATTTTCTGCTCAAGGTTCGCGACAATCGCGGCATTGGTGGTAAGGAAGGTCTGGCTTGCCGACCCGTCTGAGGCAATGGCGAACTGCTGAGGACGTATGCAGACACCGACCCGCAGCCCCGCATCAGTCATCGTTCTGAAGTAGGCGTCATCCAACTTGGTGCCGAAGTAGGGCGACTGCCTGTTTAGGACTGCCGTCTCCATCTCCGGAGCAACTGTTGCAATCTGGTCGGGCGCGCACACATAGCTGGTGTCCTGTGGATACTGTTCCCCTTCAATGTCCCAGGTAATCACACCTTGGCCGTTCATGTTCTGTGTGTTTGTGACATTGCTGGCGGCAAGGGCAAGCATACGGTCCTGAAAGCTCTGCAGGCCTGCCGCGGTCGTGATGTCTACGGATGCATCGTTGAAGTATCGACGCGGGTTGGTCGGAAAACCGCCCGCTTGCGTCTTGCCTGCCACGTTCGCTGGCGAACTTGCCAGGTATGCTGTGCCCAGTATGCGGTGATCGCTCCAGGTCATACGGCTGGGATAGGTCGCCGCAAAACTGCGGTATGCATCGGTCGCATCGGCTGCGACACCACTCGCGGTAAAGCGCAGAGAGAGTGTGTACTGCAGGGTGCGGCCCGGAGCGAGAGGATTATCGGTGTGCGGCAGAAACGCCGCCAGTCCGTCTGGAGACGTGGTAGTCATGAGCGGGCTGTAGCTGTTTGTACCCAGATTCTTCCACCCGGCGTGGATGGCAATCGACTCGTCAGGAAAGACTGCGGTAACTGCGCCAGTGCCGTAGTTCGCTGCGCTCACGCCTGGACCTGTGGTGGTGTTCAGGAATTGCGAGTAGCCTTGGAAGCCGCTTGGGTCTTGCGGAAAATGGAAGGTAAGAGGAAATATCTCCGCCCCATCGAACTTGACGCCAGAGTTCGCATTGTTACTTTCCGTTACAAGCAGATTCAGGGTGTCGCCTGTCTGTATAAATTGGACGGCTATGGATCCCCATGAAAAAGTGTAGGTCTCTGTCTGCGTGGCGGCGTTCCATGAGGTTCCGTTGTTGTTCTCGCCCCACCCGTACTGGCCGGAGGTGATCGGCACGCCGGTGAGGGTTTCACATTTCATGTGATAGATGTGGAACGCATCTGCCGGGTAGGCATTGATGTCAGCCAGCGACCTACCTGCGTATGAAAGCGTCTGAATGCCCTTGGCGCCGTAGACCACATTAAGGCTTTGCCCCACAGCAGAGCCGGACGTGGCTACCAGCCCCAGCAGCATGAGCACCAACACACACACGAAACTCGGCCTTGCCTCGGGCGTCATGCTGCTGCTCTGTCGCGAACGCAAGAGGTAGACCGCGGCCTGTCGAACCACTCGGGAGCTGTAGGCAGATGGGGTATGTTGCTTGAGACGCATGGGTATACTCCTGCTGATATCCGATTGAGGTCTGCTCTGAAGACGCCGAAACGCGCCTCAAGACTCCACAGTATCTCGTAAAGGCTTCTAAGCACTGTCGCTTGCCGAGCATGTAGATGGCCAACGTTCGAGGCAGATTCTAAATGGGACAACAGGAAGGTGGGTTCTGAGTCACCGGCTTGCGCTGTTTAGGATGGTGGAGCTAAAGTTCTCCCCACTGGTGCCGATTGGCACCAGGAGCAAGGTAGGGAAGAGCATGCGTCACGATCTAGTCATCACGATACTCATTTTTTTCGTTTCAGCCCCTGTGCTTGCCACCTCGGTACTCACCATGATGCGCCGGCCCTAGACATCTCTCAGATGGGGATTGCGTTCATGGTCCACCATTGCAGCGGCATTTGCACCTACTCTTCGCATGGGAGAGAGCAGGTCGCGCTCAGAATATCGCGCTGACCACTTTGGACCGTTGTAGATGTGGACAAGCACTATGCGCCATGCGTTGTTGGCGACGCCATGTGCTCTTGATGCGCCGAGTTCACCATGGCCAGCAGATATACCGGGCGGGAACCTGAGTCTGAGCACCATCGTAGCGAAGATGCACCTGCAGGTCAGTTCGCATCGAGGTTGATGCGGCAAGCAAAGCAGCTAGGCGGCATCCGCCAAGGTAACGACCGCCGACGATGTTTGATCCGTGGGGTTGAGCCCTTGTTCGGCCGGCATCCCGTGAGATCTAACCGCCTTCGCAACTCTTTCTTCTGCGAGAACAGTGATCGCAATCGCGGTCCAGGAGCACAATTCTCCGTAAATGCGCGTTTCCAGCAGCACACCTGTGTACAACATGACGGGTACCCACATCACCAGAATCAGGATGTAGTTGCCGAAACGCAGAGGTCGGATCCTGGACCAGTAAAGCAGAACCACGGGCAGCAGGTAGCCACAGATGTTTAGCAGAGCGGGAATCAGGCGTACTCGTAACCTTTCAGCGTTATAAACAAAGCGGACGAAATTCTCTGAATTGTCATTATGGCGGAAGTAGTACGCGACAGCCACTTTCACGAGCAGCCAAACCGCAAACAGTAGACCCGTGCGGGCCCAGGCAATATTCCGCAGCGACAATCCCCGTGACGAAAACCAATGGGAACCTTCGCTAGAAACGGGTCCTTGTTGGGCATTGCGGCTCGCGCTGTCGATGAGGTAAATGCCCACCAGGAACAGGGTCGGTTCGCGATTTAAAGTACCTACTAACATCACCGCTAGGAGAACTGCGTACTTGCTCTGATGAATGCAGTAAAGGCCTCCTGTGAAAAAGGCGAGGCTCAGCAGGTCATAGGGGTAGGAAAAATTGGCTTCAACATGCAAGACATACGTCCACAACATGCAGAAAAGGAGCAAAGGAAAGACGAGCATAGGGAGCGTTTGCCATTTACTGACCTTTGCATACAGCATCTGCGTCAGGATGGCGGTGGCGAAGGTGCCCGCAAGGCTAAGCAGATAGAAGGGAGCGTGTTCGCGGTCTGCAATGCCCTGTTGATGCACGAGCAGGTGCATGATCGCGTTGGAATGGAAGATCTGCCGCATGAGAAACACAGGCAAGATGCGTTCCTGAAACGGCAGACGCTCAGTTCCAGCCAAGTATGCGTGCATGTTCAGATAGAAGTCAGAGCTCCGCACATAGAACCGCACAAACTGCAAACAGGCGCAACTGTACAACACGCACACGAGCAGCAGCCGCAGCCGAGAACGACACCAAGCCCGCAGAGTCTTCATTAGAAGATGCTAAATGCCATTCTGTTGGTATAGCGGCAATGCAGCGGAAGATGGCGCGCGGTTGAAGACCCAACGGCATAGCTTTAACCGTATGTTTCAGGTCTGTTAACGCCGCGGATGTACCAACCAAGCCGTTGGCGTGCCTTGCAGCACGGTTCGTCCTCCGCACGCTACTCATGCTATCGATTCCGGGTGCATCGTTCCGACTTGGAAGCCGGGTTCGGAGTTCTTGTACGTGTCAGGGCAACCACGTAGCTTGCGTTTCAAGCGCGATCTTTAGGTCGCAACGCATTGCGGTCATATGCCAGCGGAATGGTCGTGAAACTCTGCAGCGAAGCAAATCGTCTCTGCCGTTACCCACATTCATGATGAGAAGTGTTCAGTTCGTGCGCTGCTGCTGAAAGCGACGTGTCATGATGATGGTCGAAAGGCGTCTCCGAATGCACCTTCGCTCTAGGCTCGCAGTTGCTGCAGTTCTTGGTACCTTGGGCGCCATGTCCGCGCAAACACCTATCCGAATCACCGCTGATCTCTCCGAGGCTCCTCGCCGCCTCTATCACGCGGAGGTGGACATCCCGGTGAAAGCCGGCGCAGTGACTTTGACGACTCCCAAATGGATCCCCGGCAATCACCGTCCAACGGGACCCGTGGACGACATTGCCGGTGTGGTGTTCACGGCAAATGGTCAGGTGCTGCCATGGCGTCGTGACGACGTGGACTTGTATCAATTCCATGTGACGGTGCCCAAGGGTGTGACCAACCTCCACGCGCACCTGGACTGCGTAGTGCACGCGCGTGTGAGTGACCACATGGCCGTACTGGAGTGGGAGAAGCTGCTGCTCTATCCGGTCGGGCCGGCCACGCGTGACCTGCTCATCCAGCCGAGCGTGACTGTACCCGCGGGATGGGGCACCGGCACTGCTCTGCAGCCGACGGGCACCGTAACACCGCCGCCGACAACCGGTGTGAACGAGGCCGACCATGGGCCCACGCCAGGAGCGGTGACGACGCAGTATGCCGTCACGAACGTGGAGCAGCTCGAGGACTCACCCGTGATTACAGGGCAGTATTTCCATGAGTACCCGCTGGTGCCGGAGATGCCGGTGAAGCACTATCTGGATGTGGTGGCCGACCAGGCGGCTGATGCCAATATTCCCGCGCCGCTACTGGCCGACGCGGCCAACTTGGTGCGCGAAGCGCAGGCGGCCTACGGTTCCTACCACTACGGCACGTACCACTTCCTGCTGACGTTGTCGGACGTAGCGGGCGGCGAAGGGCTGGAGCATGGCCAGTCGTCTGACAATGGCGTGGGAGAAAAAGGCTTCAGTAATCCCCAGGGCGGTAGCGACCTGCTGGCGCACGAGTACACGCATAGCTGGAACGGTAAGTACCGCCGCCCGGCACGGCTGAATCAGCCGACCTTTGCACCGGCAGAGCAGGGTGACCTTCTGTGGGTGTACGAGGGCATGACGCAGTACATGGGCAACGTGCTGGCGGCGCGCAGCGGCTTTCGCAGCATGGACCAGTACATCCAGAACATTGCGAATGACTATGCCACGCTGGATAACAAGGCGGGGCGCGACTGGCGCTCGACAGAGGACACGGCGATTGCGGCCAGCATTCTGCGCGGCGGCCCGCAGGAATGGGCCAACTGGAAACGCGGGCAGGACTACTACCAGGAAGGCCTGCTGCTCTGGATGGATATCGACACCAAGATTCGCGAGCTGACCGGCGGCAAAAAGACGCTGACCGATTTCCAGAAGCTCTTCCTGGGCAAGGGCGGCAACACCGGCCCGCTGATTGTGCCGTATGAGCGACCGGAATTGATCGCGGACCTGAATAGTGTTGCACCGTTTGACTGGGGCAAGCTGCTACACGACAAGGTGGATATGCCCACGGAACACGCCGACGTCGATGGCATTACGCGCGGCGGTTACAGGTTCGTCTACCTGGACCACCCGGTGCGCACCGGCGGCCGGGGACGTGGCGAAGCGGAGGCAGAGGGTGCCTCCACTTCGGGTGACTGGTACTCGGTTGGCCTGCGCTTTGCGGGTGGCCGTCCAGGTGGGGGCGCCCCGCGCGGCGGTGCGGCAGAGGCACCCGGCACCATTGCCGATGTTCGCTATGGCGGACCTGCCGATCATGCCCGGCTCTATCCCGGCGAGCGCATTCTGTCTGTGGACGGGCAGGAATTTAGCGCGGAGGCCATGAATGAGGCGATTCGCAAGGCAAAGGGCGCCTCGGAGCCGATCCACCTGATCGTTGAGCACGAGGGTGCGGTGAAGACGGTTGATCTGGATTACCACAACGGCGAACGCTACCCCGCGCTGCAGCGCACGGACGGCAAACCAGACTTCCTGTCAGACATCGCAAAGCCACTTGCAGGACCAACGCAGACAGTACCAGTGAGGCAATAGGCGGTGTGCAGTCTTAGGCTGCCGCCCATGCACTCGATGGCTAAAGCATGTCGGCGCTCGATGACACGCGCATCAGCACCGCCATGCTTTCTGCCGTAAGAAGAATGATGAAGGCATGACAATTGTCTGACATTCGTTCGTCGTCCGGTCCCTAGTATCTGAGGTGCGTAGACGGGAGACCGTTCTTGCGATCAGCCTTCGGGAGACACGATGTCCAATTTCTTTGCTCAATCCGTCCTTCGGGCCTGCAGAGGCCTATACCGCCGCGCCGGCGTGGCCCTGCTGTGCACAACCGTTCTAGCATCAGCCAGTTCGCAGTCTTACACAGTCAACAACATTCTTTCAGACGGCTCCGTTCAAGCGACGGCGACCGATCCGAACTTCATCAATCCCTGGGGCATTTCCAGCAGCGCCAACTTCTGGATCAGCGCGCAGGGCAGCGGCTTTAACTACGTGTTCCCGCCAGCGGGCCCCCTCGCATTCAAGGTCATCGTCCCCTTGGGCGCACAGCCGACGCAGGCCGGGCTGCCAGCCGGTGCCGTATCCACCGCGAGTTCGACCGGCTTCCTCTTGCCCAATGGAACTGCACCAAGCTTCTTTTTCTCGACGCTGGACGGCACCATCTCGGGATGGAACGCGAAACTTGGAACCAACAACGCCGTCGCTCAGATCGTGATCAACAACAGCAGCAACGGTGCCATCTATGCTGGGCTGGCGCTACTGAATACAGCAAGTGGCAGCTTCCTTCTCGCGCCTAACTTCACGGGCGGAACCGTGGAGGTGTACAACTCCAACTACCAGGCGGCCAAGCTGGCCGGCAGCTTCACGGATCCGAACCTGCCTTCCGGTTACTCGCCCTTTGGCATCCATATTCTTGGTTCGCAGATTTTTGTGACCTATGCCCAATAGCCGGCTCAGGCACCCTTCAAGGCCAACATCGGAGCCGGACTCGGCATTGTCGATAGCTACGACTTGGCTGGTAATTTCAAGACCCGCGTGGCGACCGGCGGCAATCTGAATGCACCCTGGGGAGTCGCGATCGCACCCGCAAACTTCGGTATCTTCAGCAACGATCTGCTCATCGGCAACCAGGGGGACGGCAAGATCAACGTCTATGACCCGGCCACGTTCGCGTACCAGGGCCAATTGTTTGACGCCACCGGTAAGTCGCTGGCCTATGCCAACCTGTGGGAGCTGCTACCGGGCGGCACACCCGTTTCGAACGGAACGGCTGCCAGTGGTGGCGATAAGAACACCGTCTTCTTCACCGCAGGGCTTGACGGTGAGAAGCACGGCCTACTCGGCGGCATTACCAGCGCCGGGGCAAGCGGGTCGGCCACCTTCGGCTTCTCTACGGGTGCCGGTGCCGTCTCGATGGCGAGTGGCACCAGCGCCAATGTTCCACTGAGCGTTGCCCCCGTCAATGGTTTTACTGGCAGTGTGTCGCTGTCCTGCAGTGGTCTGCCGCAGGGTGCAACATGCAGCTTCGCGCCCGCGCAGTTGAGCGTCTCTTCGACCGTTCCTACGCTTGGAAGCGTGACGATCACCACAACGTCAGGACACGCGAGTCTGCTCAAGCCGCGCGGTCTACGCAGCAGCCATACCGCTCCGCTGCTTGCGTTTGGCTTGCCGATCTTTTCACTGGCCCTGTTCAGTTCGCGCCGCCGCTTTCGCTCGTCCACAATTCGCCTGATGGGCGTGGGTTGCGTCATCCTTGTGGGAGCGGCTCTCACGGGCTGTGGTGACTCCGGCAGCAGCCTGGTCCCCACTCCGGTTGGCACATCCAATGTGGTCATTACCGCAACGTCAGGCGCGCTGACGCAGCAGAGTACCGTGGCAGTAACGGTGCAGTAAGCGCTACCCTCCGCAAAGTGCCGGCCTGCACGGCCGGCACCCTTTTTCGAAGCAGAGTGAAAATAACGAAAGCACCCCGACCCGGCAGGAGGCAACCCGCGTGACGTCGCATCACATACTTGTTGTGGAAGACGACCCGCGGATGCAAAAGGTGCTCACGCGCATCTTTGCCGCAGACGGTTTCGAGGTACGTACGGCGTCCGACGGAGCGGAAGCGCTTGCCCTGTTCCGCGAGTCTGAACCGACAGCGATGCTGCTGGATTTGGTGCTCCCTGAGATTTCTGGACGCGAGGTCTGTAAAGAGGTCAAAGCGGCTTCGCCGCAGACGCCTGTGATTATCCTTAGTTCCATCTCCGATGTAGTCGACAAGGTCTTGCTGTTAGAGATCGGTGCCGATGATTACGTGACCAAACCCTTCAGTCCGCGGGAACTGCTCGCGCGGGTTCAGGCAGCTATTCGACGTCGAGCACGATACAGCAAGCCGGAGTCTGCAAGTTCGTTCCAGTTTGGCAACTGCGTTGTCGACATCGCACGCATGCGCCTGACCAAGGCACACAACGAAGTAGTACTCACTGCCCTGGAGTTCAAGCTTTTAAAGTTCTTCTGCGAAAACTCGGAAGTCGTGTTGAGCCGGGATACGCTGCTGAACAAGGTGTGGGGGTATGCCGCTTATCCAACCACGCGAACAGTCGACAACCAGATCCTGAAGCTTCGGCAACGAATCGAAGAGGATCCAACACAGCCGGAGCACCTGCTGACGATCTATGGCGCTGGATACAAGTTTGTCCCGTAACTCTGCGGGTTCTGCCCAGAGTACCGCAGCGCCGTGGACGATCAGCACCCGGTTGGCGCTGCTGTGTGTCTTGTTAGCCACCATGGCAGTGTTCACGGCGAGTAGTCTGTGGCTGATTTGGCACCAGGTACGAGAGCAAGGTGCAAGGCAGGAGGACACGGAGCTGTCCCAATCCATTCGTTCGTTTGGTGCCGCAGAAGAGGAGCGGTACGCTTCGTTGGAGCGGGAGACTGCCTTGGTCGCCGAACTGCCAAGCCTGAAGGCATTGCTTACTACCAACGACGATCGCACCATCCAAGACGCAGGCGTAACATTCTGGAAGACGGGTGGCGGCTCGCTCTTTGCACTTGCGGACACGAATGGAAGAGTACGGGCAATCTATGGGCCTCCTGGTGCGAACTTGGAGGCGCTCTCCCGTGATCTTTCGCTCAGCCTGCCCCAGGAGGGCAAGCGTTACCTGGTCAGCAGTGGCCGACTCTTTCACTACGCCTCAAGCCCTGTTTACTTTGGAGACGCGCTGCACGGAGCACAACTCGGGATGGCGGTCGATGGCTACGAGATCGATACCGGAATGCTTCGGCAGCTGAGTCAAACATCCGGAACGGAGGCCGCCTTCTTTAGCAGGCACACCCTAATTTGCGCTTCGTTGCCGCGCACCTTGATTGAGCGTGCGACAGAGCGAACCGCTCCCAACTCCGGCATGACGCGAGCCTCAGACGGGAACGGATATCCGTCGATTGCTGCTTCGCGAGACCTATCTTCGCTCGCAAACACATCGCTCCAGGTGGTCTTTCAACGGTCGCTCATTCCTGCAGAGCGAACGGCGCATGCGGTTAGCCGGTCCATACTTTTGCTTGGCTTCTGGATGCTGATTATTGGCGGCTGCTTTATCACACTCGTCGCTCGGCAGATGACGCAGCCGCTGGAGAGCCTGGCTCGCCAGGTTGACGCTTTTGGCACGGAGCGGGAGCACACGCGCAGGGTCTACCGGGGTACGCGGGAGATCGCGCAACTTGAGCAGAACTTTACAGCGATGGAAACACGCGTGTCGGACCTGAACAGGGCTAGGCTGGAAAGCGAGAAGCTGGCCACCATCGGCAGCATGGCGACTTCTGTATCGCACGATCTCCGCCACAACTTGGCAACGATCTATGCCCATGCCGAGTTCCTGATGGATGTGGGACCGAGCCGGGAAGAGCGCGAAGAATTCTTCGAAAACATCAAAGGTGCCGTGCTGGATACGACGGAGATGCTGGAATCGCTGGCAACGTTCAGCCGTACGGGGCAGGCCGGCAGGTTTGCTCCAGAGCGGCTTGATGTTGTCGTTCGTAGGGCACAGGCGCAGGTGCAACTTCACCCAGCAGCGGCCCGGGTCGCGTTCCGCACAGAAGTTGCCCCAAACAGCTTTGTTATCTCCTGCGACGCGAAGCAGATCGAGCGCGCCCTTCGCAATGTGCTGCTCAACGCCTGCCAAGCGCGGCGCCCAACAGGACGTGAGTCGGCAGTTCGCACCGAGGTGCAATGTGAACGGGATAGCGTTCATGTTGAAGTTCTAGACAACGGAGTCGGTGTCTCCGCGGAAGTGCAGAACTCCCTTTTTCAACCGTTTGTGAGTGCAGGCAAACAGGATGGTACCGGTCTAGGGCTGACCCTGGCGCGCAGGATCGCAGAGGACCATGGTGGTTCACTCGACCTGCGGCATACGGACGGCGAGGGGACGCTCTTCGTATTTACCCTACCGCTCTTGCAAGATTTGCAGGCACGCGTCACGGTGACACACGAGGTTGAGGCGTGATGACGTCACGTAGGTGGCGGCCGCTGTGCTCGTGGCTGCTCGCACTGCCAGCTGCGGGGTTGTGCGGTGCGCAACAGGATTCCGCCAGGCGGCAGGCTGCGCAGCCATCGTCGGTCCAGGTCTCGCCAGACCAGCAGATGCGGGCGCTCCACGCGCAGATGGATGCGCTGGAAAGACAGATGGCGGAGGATCAGCGGCAGTTAGTCTTGCTGCGGTCGCAAATCGAAGCGATAGAGAGCACGGCAACCAGGCAGCCCAACGAACCCGGAACGCAGGGAAGGGATGCCGCAGCCGCTGCGATTCAAGAGCAACAGGAAGCGACCTCTGCACAAATTGCCACGCTCGATCAGAAGAAAGTGGAGACGGAGTCCAAATTTCCGCTCAGCCTGCACGGAACATTGCTGCTGAGTGCGATGACAAACTCCGGCAGTGTGGATGACCCCACCGTGCCCACGGCTGCATTTGGTGGTCCAGGAAGCACGGCCCTGAGCCTGCGGCAGACATCGCTTGGCCTCAGTGCATTTGGACCACACCTTTGGAAGGCGGAAAGCCAGGCCAACGTGGATATAGACTTCTACGCGGCGGCGGGTTCCACTTACGCGAGTAGCGGTGGAGTTGTACGGCTTCGCACCGCGCACGCCTCGCTGACATGGAACCATGCCATGGCCTACTTTAGCCTTGATCGTCCGTTGCTCTCCCCCTACCACCCTGAATCCTTACTTGCGGCTGCTGTGCCGGAACTCGCTTGGTCGGGGAATCTATGGGCCTGGAACCCACAAGTGGGATTGTCCTACCATCGAGGGATAGATAACCGTCTAGGGATCGAGGCCGCTCTCATCGACTCCGCCGACCCGTATGGCGCATCGGTCGGCAGCGCGAACACTTCGGGAGTGGTGGCGTCAAATCTGTCTGAGGCTAGCCGGTGGCCTGGCATCGAGAGCAGGCTATCGCTGGAACATGGTACCGGGGAGCAAGTCGCCGCTCTTGGAGTGGGTGGCTATTACTCACCCCACCGGCTGCAATTTAACAATCTTGGCCCACGATATAACTTCACAGCCTGGGCAGCCTCGCTCGACCTTCGACTGCCGCTCTCACATCACGCGACGTTTACTGGAACAGCCTACAGGGGCGCGGGCCTCGGCGGTCTAGGTGGCGGCGGCTATCGCGACTACGTCTACCGCGTTGGCGGGCAACAAACGCAACTGATCGCGTTAGACGACGTGGGCGGCTGGCTCGGCCTGCATCAGGCGCTCGGGCAGCAGTTCACGTGGAATATCGGCATGGGCATCGACAATCCCTTCGTCTCCCAGCTACATGCCTATTCCGGCGCAGCGGCTGGAAGTGCCTACAGCAATGTGGCACGCAACAGCACGGTCTTCGGCAACCTCATTTACACGCCACGTGCATACCTCCTTTTCTCCGCGGAGTACCGCAATCTGCACACGGCACCCGTCACGGGCCACCTGTGGATTAGTCACATTGTCGGCCTTGGAGCGGCGTACCGATTCTGATGAGAACTTTCGTGAAAACTTTTGTTTGCGTGGCAGCCGCCCTGCAGGCAGGTAAAGCTCCAGCACAAGCATCCGTCGTGGTGCACCTCCAGCAGCCTGCACACGCACTGAAGGAGCATGCACCCCCACCGGAAACTCTGCTCTGGCTGGACCCGCTTGACGTGGATGTGAGTGCAATCGCTTGGCCGGGCAAGCCAATCTACCGCCTACTGCAGAAGAACAAGATGTTCACGCCACACCTCTTGGTCGTGCCAGTCGGCACTGCTGTCTCGTTCCCAAACGCAGACCCGTTCTTTCATAACGTCTTTTCGCTCTTTGATGGAAGCCGATTCGACCTCGGTTTGTACGAGGCGGGCAGCACCCGAATGGTTCGGTTTACGCGCAAGGGTTTCTCATTCATTTTCTGCAACATTCACCCGGAGATGGCAGCCGTTGTAGTTGCGCTGGACACGCCTTTGTGGGCTAGCGGCGCGGGAATGGACACACTCACCATCGCCGATGTGCCTGCGGGCCGCTACCGCGTCCACGTATGGGTGGAAGGGCAGGACGCTCAGCAATCAGACCGGTGGACGCATGAATTGAGCGTCGCTCCAGAAGGAGTAACAAACGCAGGTTCCTTCACGCTTTCCGCTTTCAGAGCAACACCGCACCTGAATGAATTTAACCAACGATACCCGCCTGCCTCCTCTCCCTATTGACTGTTAGACATTGCATGCCTTGCGTTACCATTTCGGCGATGGAGGCTCAACGGCCGGAGCTTCGGGAGGGCGGTCTATAAGCGCAGGTTCAAAGAAACGGCAGTGCAGTGGTTCGCATGAGCAACCGCTGATTCCCTCAGTGCTAGAAATACATTCAGAGCACAATATGAAAGCGCATCCTTCTGGTGAGGACGGCACGCCTGTCTAGGAAGTGCGCGCTGAGCACCCAAATTGCTTCAAGGCTTCAAATTCCTGCAATCCTCTGAGTTCAAGGACCGGAATCCCAAAAGGGACACCATTCTCTGTTGAACAGAAAGCGGTCAGAGCGCCAGCATCCGACAGTCTGCTAGGGGTGATCGGTATTGGGCGTTGTGCTGCTGGAGGCGTTCCCGGTAAGTTTCTGCACAATGGCGAACTGCTCACTTGCTTCCAGACTTCTGCCTGCAGAACGGTAGGCACGGCCAAGAAAGAAGTGCGGAGGTTCGGCAGAAGGTGCGAGCGATGTGGCGACTTTGAGTGCCACGATGGCCTCTTCAAAACGACCCAAATCGTTGAGTGTGCGGCCTAGTTCTTGGTAGACCAGCGGATTACCCGGTGAAAATCCAGCAGCCTTTTGCAAGTACGGCAACGCTTCCTGCGGGCTGCCCTGGGAGCGAATGAGCAGACCCAAGTCAAGGAACGGTTGCGCGTCCTTGCTTTCTTTTGCCTCGCCCCATTCGATAGCGGTCTGGTATGCACTGCGGGCTAGATCGATCCGTTGCAGCCGCTCATACGCTAGGCCAAGGTTGTACTCGGATTTGGGGTCGTGTGGCAGCACGATCAAGCTATGATTAAAAGATTCTATGGCAGCATCGTTCAGGTCGAGGTTGTACTGCGTCCTGCCGAGCAGGTACCAGGCTTGCGGATTGACTGGAGACATTGCCACCGCGCGCAGCAACCAGCGTTGTGCGTCGCTGTAGTCTGTTAGCAGGATGTAGTCGGACGCGACTGAAGTGAAGTCATCCGAACTGGGCGGCCGAAGCTTTGCCGCCTCAGAGTACGCCTTTAGCGAAGCATCCGGCTGATTAGCGCGTAGTAGCACATAACCAAGCAGGTACTGTGCGTCAGGGCAGGAAGAATGCTGACTAAGAAATAAATGCAGCGCTTGGACAGCTTTGACCCATTGCTGATGTCCCACCAATTCCTGCACTGCGTCACTTGCTAAGCATGTAGCAACCACTGGCTGCTGATTGAGAGCCGGAGCTGCAGAGAGCTGCCGTGCGACAGAGCAGAAGGACAGCAACGCCATGCATGCCACAGCGAATGTCTGTGCGGAGCCGTGTTTGACAGCTAAGTGTAATGACATGGGACTCGTCTAGTTGTTGAGACTAGGTGAAGATTTGTCAACACGCCACACCACAACCTCAGTTTGCAGGCTGAAGGTTCACAGAGTGGTCCGCTTCCGAGATGACATAGATGTGATCTGCCGTTAGCTTGTGCACGGTCTGGACTGTGTGGTCCGGCCAGACAATCTGAACCTCATCAATCAAAGCGGCGTCATTGAGGCCGAAGAAAAGACGCGGATCGCTTGAGGACGCGAAACTCCCACCGCAAAGAACATCGCCACGTTGTCGTAATCCTCCGGAAGTGACAAAGACACGTGCGCCAATCGCTCCATGGTTTGACTTTCCAGAGCCAATCAGTTGAAGTTCAACCCAATGGTGGGTGTCCGATGACGTATTACGCAACAGCGTGGGTGGGCCCTCTAGATTGTTGATGACGACATCAATGCGACCGTCATTAAAGAGGTCGCCAAAAGCTGCGCCACGCGCTGTAAGAGTTCTAGCGAGGCCGCTGCCTTCGACGGCATCGACGGCATGAAACTTCCCCGCTCCGATGTTGTGAAAGAGCAATGGACGCTGTGCAAAGCTGGTGCCCCAGTTCTGCTGATCGGCTTGCGGATACACATGACCGTTCGCGAAGAAGAGGTCCTTTTGGCCATCGCGATCAAAATCAATGAACCCTACGGCCCAACTGAGAAATGGCGTGCTCAGCTCTGCAATGCCTGCGCTGACACTTGTGTCGGTGAAGCCCAGTTTGCCGTCACCGTCGTACAGAACTTTGTAATCGTCTGAGAAGGTCGTGGTCGCAAGGCCCAGTTCGCCTGAGTTGCGGAAGTCAGCAGCGGCAACACCCATGGTCGCTGTCTCACGCCCCTCGCCGTTGACAGCGAACCCTGACTCAAAACTCTCATCCTGCAGTTTGCCGTTTCGCAAATTGCGGTACATGTAGTTCGGTGTCGAATCGTTCCCGACCAGTAACTCTGGAAAGCCATCTCCGTCCAAGTCTACAAAGAGCGATGCTAAGCCGTAGTATCCAGGCTTATCGGCCACGCCTGCTTCTGCACTCACATCGGCGAAGGTGCCATCACCGTTGTTGTGGAAGAGGTGGTCGGGCGTGCCTAAAAGACCCCGAGGGCCGCAGAAAGTGGTCACGCCGCGGAAGGTACACGTGTTGGAAGCTACAGTATTCGCACCTGGCAGAGGTGGATGTGCAAAATCAAACGAGGCGTAGCCGGGAACAAACAGGTCTAGTAGACCATCGCCGTCGTAATCACCTGCCGTGGCACCCGTTGACCAACCGCCTAGATCCACTCCTGCAATGCCCGCAACATCAGTAAACGTGCCATTACGATTGTTGCGGTAGAGACGGTTTTTGCCCATATTCGTAACGTAGAGATCGGGCCAGCCATCGTCGTCGAAGTCAGCGGCAATAACTCCGACGCCCCAACGCTCGTTGCCAACGCCAGCAGCCATTGTCACATCGGTGAACGTACCATCATGGTTGTTGTGGAATAGTGCAGAGTGTAGCGGAGCGGCCTTTGCTGACATGGCTTCAACGGTCGACCCATTGACCAGGTAAATATCGAGCCAGCCATCCCGGTCATAGTCAAACAGGGCAACACCGCTGCCTAGCGATTCCGAGATGAGCGTGCGCTCCTTTGCACCGACGTGGTGCTGCCACGCGGCCAGCCCGGCAGCCCGTGTCACATCCTGAAAGACCGGGTCTCCACTCCTCGTATAGCCACCCGCTGTGATGGGGCGGTGCTGAGAATCCGTGACCGCGGTACCGGCCTTGCCCGTGCTGACGCCTCCGCCGGTCTGTGCAAAGGCGATACCGCCGAGCATGACAAAGAGCAACCCAAGCAGGGCTATGCCCCGCGACTTACTTGGCTCCATCCTTCGCACGAATGACATCTCTTGCCTGCTGGGCGGTGGATTCGCTCGACTCTCGCTGCAGCTTTGCATACAGCTGTAACTGCGAACGGGCCTCTTCATTGTTTCCGAGCGCTTTATAAGCGCGTGAAAGCAAAAAGTGGATCGAGGGCTCGCTGGGAGTTGCCTGTTCGGCCAGCCGTAGATCCTCCAGCGCTTTCTGAGGCTGGTCGAGTTTTAATGATGCATTGGCTCGGTCGACGCGTGCCTGCATCAAGTCGGGGCAGATGCTCACCGCCGCATTGAGCGGCGGCAGCGCATCCGCCGCATCCTGATTGGCGCCAAGGATGCTATTGCCTAGCTTCCACTGCGTGATGCAGCTGGCCGGATCAATGCGAAGCTCGGAACGAAACTCGGTCGCGGCAGACTCATACTTCTCCTCGAGCCAGAAGGCGTTGCCTAGGTGGTAATGCAGGCCGGGCTGGTCAGGGTCCTTGGCGACTGCTTTGGTGTACTCTGCCAGCGCACCATCGTAATTCTTCATGCTCTCATCCACTTCGCCGGCCATGATGTGGGCGGTGCTGGAGTCAGGGTCGATCTGGTCCACCTTGGCCAGCGACTCTTCGGAGAGCTTCAGATAGGTCTTACCCAATAGGTACCAGGAGGCTTGGTCACGGGGGTTACGTTCAAGATAGTCACGTAGATGAGCTGTGCCGACGGCAAGATCATTCCCGGCGATCTCGATACGTGCCAGGGCGAGTTCAGCATCGTTGTTGGTGGCGTCGGCGGCAACGGCCTTGGTCAGCTCTGCTTTCGCTTCGGGAAAGTGTCCCAACCGGTAGTCGCTTAGGCCCAGCAACGTCTGTGCCGTAGTCATCTGTGGGTCGATGCTGAGCCCCTTGCGCAACACCTCTGCGGCGCGGGAAAAGTCGTTCACGTTGAAGAAGAGCATCCCCAGGTTGTTGTATGCAGGTGCGAGACGCGGTGCAAGGCGGATGATCTCGGTGTAACGGGCTATGGCAAATTGGTTATCGCCATGCGACTGTGCATCACGCGCTTGTGCGTATAGATGTTGTACTTCTGGACTCACCGGTTCGGCGCTCCGTTGGGCGCGCGCCACCGTGGCAAGCGTCACAGCAAACGCGCCGATCCGGAAGAACCAAAGAAGAGGAATGGGACTAGACATACAACACAGATACCGTGATGACAGCAAGATGCTATCAGAA
Source organism: uncultured Terriglobus sp. (assembly GCA_937873305.1). Taxonomy (GTDB): domain Bacteria; phylum Acidobacteriota; class Terriglobia; order Terriglobales; family Acidobacteriaceae; genus Terriglobus. The sequence continues at coordinate 2,138 of CALMOM010000217.1, read as the reverse complement.
AGTGAAAGGGGCTGCCTGCGCAGCCCCTCGTGTTTAAGTCGTTCAGTAGGTTGTTAGAAGTTCAGCCGCACGGTAGCCTGACCTTGTCGATTGGTGATGCCGTTTCCCGGACTGGTCCCGGGGCTGTATTGCCCAACATTAGAGTTGGAGTAGTCAGCGTTGACGCCGCCAGCAAAGTAGGTCCGGTTCAACAGATTGAAGTAGTCAACCTTTAGAGTGAGTTTGTAGCGCTCGCTCAAGAAGAAACCTTTTTCCAGGCTGGCCGCTTCCGTGTAGTTATTAGGTCCGCGCAGTTCAGAGTAGTTCCGCATCGCGTTACCGATAATGTACTGGCTACCGGTGGATACAAACCCCGCAGTGTTGAAAATCTGGGGAATTGTACCATTTCTGCCGTTCACCAAGTACTGGTGGGCAAGATTGTAGCCTCCACTATGAAGTGCCACTCCAGGGACGCGGTTCGGGCGATTGAAACCGTTCAAAGCATAGTTGCTGCCGCCTCCATCAGCTACACCGAACGGTGTCCCCTGCTCATAATCGAGAATCCAGCCAATCTTCCAGCCGCCGGTAAGCTGCCCGGTGACTCCACGATTGTTGAGGAAAGCCTTGCCAGGGCCTAGCGGTAGCTCGTAGGTGCCGCTGACCTTTAAAGTATTCGGCTCGTCGGAACTGGAAATGCTGTATTCCGGAGCCTGGTTGAATTTGTTGATGCCGCCATTGGCAAAGCTGCTGAATCCGCTGCTCGCATTATCCAGAGAGCGGGACAACGTGTAGCCGATCAGGAACGAAAGGCCATTGCTGAGATGCTTGTCGACTTCGACTTGGAGGCTCTGGTAATACGAGGTGCCCGAACCTTCAAAATTGTTCTGGATGCCGTTGAATTGCGAGTAGGGTAGCAGTGCCTGCCTAACGGTCGCATTACCGCCGTAGTCGTTCACAAAGTTGGTATACGGAAGATTGACTCCGTCCACCTGGGTCTGGCCAGCCTTGAATTGATCACTCAACTTGCCTTGCAGCGCGAGAAACTGTGGGTTGAGTTGATTAATAGGGTTCAGGTTGCTGGGAAGATGGATGATACGGTTGCCAACCCATGCCGCCGTCAAGAAAGTACGAAATGGCAGCTGCCGTTGCAGATTTACGCTCCACTGCTGGGCGTATGGAGCGAAGCCGTCCGCAGAGGTATTAAAGGCGTTCACGTTCTGTCCGTTGCCAAGGCTTGGATTATAGGGCGTGGCTTGCGGGTTTGGCAGAGGATTGTTGTCCCACTGACCGTAAGAAGAAGTATAGCTGCCAGTGCTGCTTCGAACGAAGGAACCGACCAGGAGGTTGCCGTAGTTCACTGCGACCTTGTTGGTTCCGTATTCATAGGCTCCACCGTTGAGGAAGGCGACGGAGAAGCCGCCCTGTATGACCGTTTTTTCGTTCAGCTTGTAGGCAAGTCCAAAGCGCGGCCCGAAGTGGCCGAAGTGGGTACTGGCACGTGTGGGCTCACCGTTGTAGCCGAGCCGGCTCACTGCGCCGAACAATGATTGCCCGTTTAGGCCGATCGCGTTGGGATTGCGCACGTTCGGATCGAAGTAAACGACATTCTCGTTTACCTCGGTGAAGGGCACCTGAACATCCCAGCGGAGCCCCAGGTTGACGGTCAGCCTCGTATTCAGCTTGATGTCGTCCTGAATGTACGGGGAGAAGTCCAGGTTGCGCAGCTTTAACTCCTGCGAGTTGCTGCGAGCAGCGGTGTCAGGTAAGCCAAGCAAGAAGCTGGCGAAGGGATTGCCGAACTTTCCGAAATTGATATCTGCCGGGTTGTTGATGGAAGTCTGGTGAGCGCTGAAGGTGAAGTTGCCGCCTGCTGTCTGTTCTTCGTTATCGTCCTGCAGGGTACGGCGAACCTCGCCACCAATGTTGAAGGTGTGACGGCCTTTGGTCCAGAGCCAGTTGTTCACGAAGTCAAGACCAAGCTTGCGATTGACGGAGGACAGGTTGGACCCTCCCGTTCCCCAGCTCGTATAGCCCTGGCCGCCGCTGAAGTTAATGTTAGGAGCGATTACGCTTTGTGACACCACCGGGGAGTTGATACCCGTTAGATGGTTGAACTGGTTGTTGATTTCACCAACCCAACCGACACCAGCCGTTACGAC
>CALMOM010000216.1:4267-16216 GCA_937873305.1 uncultured Terriglobus sp. | reverse complement strand
CAGCATCTACACCGGCCTGAACCACACGGACACCTTCGCCTACGTGGGCGCGTTTTCGTCGGCGGTCGTCAGTCCGCTGCTGCAGAACACCGGCTGGCAGACCAACGCGAACCAGGTCGACCTGGACAAGGGCTTCCGCGCCATTGTGCCGAACGCTGCAACGCAGATGCCGGTCAAGCTCTACTGGCAAAGCTGCGGCACCGAGGACTCGTTAATGGCCAGCAACCGCGCCTTCGGCATCTGGGCCAAGGCCAACCTGAAGGGCAACGTGCAGGTGCGCGAAACACCCGGCATGCACACCTGGATGGTGTGGCGCGACGACCTGATTGCGTTCACACCGCTACTGTTTGGAGGTAAGTAGTGGCTACAACTTACAAAGAAGTTGGTGCATATCTAGAATCCGTTGCGCGTACGGGTAAGTACATAAACTATGTTGATTTACTTCGCGAGTTCCCTGATCTGCCCACCAATCTTTTTCCGTTCCCACAAAACCCTCTGTCTCTAATGTTTGAGGAGCTTGATCGTGAGGACAACACAGCCAAACGAGCGTTCCGCACGTCTCTTGTGGTGTCGAAAGAGCATGGGATTCCCGGTGACGGCTACTTCAAAATGCTTGAACGGATGCGTGGCCAAGCGGTAGCAAAGAGTGACCGCCTTGCTGTGTGGCTGCATGAGTTCAATAGAGTCATAGCGGAGTACTCCGAGTAGTAGCCACTGAGTTCGGTATCCTGTAGGAGCGCCACAACCGGCGCTCCTTTCTTATGCCCAACGAACTGCCCAAAGCATACGACCCCGCCGCCATCGAACAGAAGTGGGCGGAGTTCTGGGTCCGCGAACACATCTTTGATAGCAGCGAGTCAGCTAGTCAGCTAGATAGCGAGTCAGATGCTGACTCGCCGACTCGCTACCACGCTGACGCTCTGCCGTTCGCCATTCTTCTGCCGCCGCCCAACGTGACGGGCCGCCTGCACATGGGCCACATGCTGAACCAGACGGAGATGGACATCCTGGCGCGCTGGCATCGCATGCGCGGCGAGGACAGCGTGTGGGTGCCGGGCACCGACCACGCCGGCATTGCCACACAGATGATGGTGGAGCGCCAGCTTGCCAGCGAGGGCACGGACCGCAAGGCCGTAGGCCGTAACGCCTTTCTGGACCGCGTGTGGCAGTGGAAGGCGCAATACGGCGGCGCGATCACCGGGCAGATGCGCCGCCTGGGTGCCAGCGTGGACTGGAGCCGCGAGTACTTCACCATGGACGACAACCTGTCCGGTGCGGTGACCGAGGCGTTCGTGCGGCTGTACGAACAGGGCCTGATCTACCGCGGCAGCTACATCGTCAACTGGGATCCAGTGCAGCAGACCGCCGTGAGCGATCTCGAAGTCGAACACAAGGAAACGCTGGGCAAGCTCTACAGCATCCGCTACCCCTTCGCGGATGGCTCCGGTTCCATCGTCATCGCGACGACGCGGCCCGAAACAATGCTGGGCGACAGCGCCGTCGTTGTGAATCCTGCCGACGAGCGCTACACCGCGCTGGTTGGCAAGACCATTCGCCTTCCTTTGGTAGATCGCGAAATCCCGCTCCTGGCCGACGAATGGGCCAAGCCGGAGTTCGGCACCGGCGCAGTCAAGGTCACGCCCGCGCACGACCCCAACGACTACGAGATTGGCAAGCGCCACGGATTAGCCGAGCTCACCATCATGGACGAGACGGCGCACATCGCCCTGCCCGGCTCGCCCTACGACGGCCTAGAGCGCTACGCCGCGCGCGAACGCATCCTGGCCGACCTGGACGCGCTCGGCCTGCTGGTCGAAGTCAAGGACCACACGCTGGTCGTAGCCACCTCGCAGCGCAGCGGTGCGGTGATTGAGCCGCGCCTGTCCACGCAGTGGTTCCTCAAAATTCAGCCGCTGGCAGACAAGGCCATCGCCGCCGTCGAACAGGGCCACGTCAAGTTCACCCCGGCCAACTACGCAAAGACGTACTTCGAGTGGATGCGCAACATCCACGATTGGTGCATCAGCCGCCAACTGTGGTGGGGCCATCGCATCCCGGCGTACCACTGCCCCCAGTGCAACACCACCTGCGTCAGCCGCACGCGGCCCGAGCGCTGTGGCAGCTGCGACCACGCGGAGATGCAGCAGGAAACCGACGTGCTGGACACGTGGTTCTCGAGCGGCCTGCTGCCGTTCACCGTCTTCGGCTGGCCAGAGCCCACACCAGACAGCGCGCGCTACTACCCGACCGACCTGCTGGTCACCGGCTTCGACATCCTATTCTTCTGGGTCGCGCGCATGATCATGTTCGGCACGCACTTCATGCTGGACGTGCCCATGCCCGATGGCAGCCCGCGCACGCTGACCGACGCCGTGCCCTTCCGCGAGGTCTACATCCACGCGCTCGTGCGTGCAGAAGACCGCCAGAAGATGTCGAAGACCAAGGGCAACGTCATCGATCCCATCGAGATCATCGAGCGCTTCGGCACAGACGCGGTCCGGTTCACGCTCGCGTCGCAGGCCTCGCCCGGTACGGACATCGCCTTCAGCGAGCAGCGCACGGAGGGCTACCGCGCCTTCGCCAACAAGATCTGGAACGCAGCGCGCTTTCTGTTCCTGCAGGTGGAGCGCGCCCGCGCCGCCGGGTACAAGATGCGCATGGGAGCGGGCACCCAGGTGTCTGCCCTGCCAGAGATCACGCCCGTCGAAACACGCTGGATCTTCGCCCGCCTGCGCGCCGTGTGCGCCGAGGTGGACAGCGCGCTCAACGACTACCGCTTCGACGAGGCCAGCAACGCCGTCTACCAGTTCTTCTGGGGCGAGTTCTGCGATTGGTACCTGGAACTGGTCAAGCTGCGGCTCGACTTCCCCGAATTAGTCGACGGACAAACACCCATCCAAAACCCGGAGACAGCCACCTCGTTGGCCGGTCTGGTTGGCGTCTTCGAAGCCTCGTTGCGCCTGCTGTCGCCGTTCATGCCATTCCTCACGGAAGAGCTGTGGCACGCGCTGTACGAGGGCGAGGCACCCGCGAAAAGTATCGCACTCACCCGCTATCCGCAGCCGGTCGACTTCCCTGCCGACGACGCCGCCGTCAGCGCCATTGCCACGCTGCAGGACCTGATCGCCACCGTGCGTGCCTTGCGCAAGGACCTCGGCGTGCCCGAGAAGGAAGCCGCGCCGATCCTGCTGCATGGCGACAACCGCACGCTCGCACTCGCCGATGCCAACCGCGATATGCTCGCGCGACTGGCTCGCGTCAGCGATGTGGAGTTCGCGCAAGAACCGCTCACCGGCGCCGCGGCACGGTCCGGCATAGTTTTCGACGTGCTGGTGCAGTATGAGCGGCAGGTCGACGTTGCCGCGGAACGCGAGCGTCTGACCAAGGAGCTTGTCAAGCTGCAAAGAGGCCTGGAGGCGGCAAACCGGCAGCTTGGCAACGAAGGATTCCTTGCCAAAGCTCCCGCCAATGTTGTCGAAGGATTGAAGAAACAGCAGGCCGAAACGCATCTACTGCATAACAGGGCACAGGCGGCGCTGGACGCACTGCCTGCATAGGTCACCATGGATTCAGCAACGCAATACGCCACGTACCCAAGTCTTCGCGACAAAGTCGTTCTTGTGACAGGCGGTGCCTCCGGCATTGGCGAGTGGATGGTACGTGCCTTCGCACAGCAGGGCGCGCGGGTCGCCTACGTCGACATACAGGACGACGCAGCGGCAGCCCTGTGCGCCTCGCTCAAGGCGGCGGGCAATGAGCCCCTGTACCAGCATTGCGATCTGACAGACATCCCAGCCCTGCAAGCCACCGTGCAGCGGGTGCTGGCGGACTTCGGTACGGTAGACGTGCTCATCAACAACGCTGCCAATGACATGCGCCACACGCTGGCAGAGGTCACGCCCGAGTCGTGGGATGCGTCTATCGCCGTCAACCTGCGGCACCAGCTCTTCATGGCGCAGGCCGTTGTGCCCGCCATGCAAAGAGCCGGGTGCGGTGTCATCCTGAACATGAGCAGCATCAGCTGGATGATTCCGAACACCGGAATGCCCATGTATGTGACCGCAAAATCAGCCATCATTGGTATGACACGTACGCTGGCTCACCAGCTTGGCAAAGATGGCATCCGCGTCAACAGCATCCTGCCCGGAGCCATCCTGACGGAGCGGCAGAAACGCCTGTGGATGACACCGCAATACGAGGTCGAAGTGCTGGGCGCGCAGTCCATCAAGCGGCACATCATGCCAGAAGAAGTCGCGCGGCTTGCGCTCTTCCTCGCCTCAGATGATAGCGCGGCTATCACTGGCCAAAGTCACATCATCGATGGCGGCTGGATGTAGTTGCCACAAGTGGGAGGTTTACATTTCATAGTGGAATCATGCCCTGCTCGAGAACGCATAGGTAGAGTATGGATGTGTTCGTTGACAAACCGCTCATGGCCGCAACTCTTCTGCTTGTCAGCCTGCCTTGCTTGCCAACAGGGCAGGCGCAGGCTGCTGCAAGTCAACAGAAGCGCGTCACTCAATCCGAAGAGGCTTGGGCAGCGGCTACCCGCCAGATATCCATCGCACCCACGGCACCGGAGCGCTTTCCTGACCGCTGGTATCCAGTGGCAGGAACCTTGCCGGAAGCGCCTGGGCCCCTCACCGGTAAACCGTACCGTGCTGTAGAGGTAACCAGCTACGACAGCGTGGATGCCGATGGCAAACCCATACGCACTGAGAGTAGGACGACCAAAATGCGGGACAGCGCAGGACGGGAGCGCACCGACAGCATCTCGGGCAGCTTTAGCGTCGGTGAGGTTTCCTATCCGCTTAAAGATGTCACCGTTTCCGACCCTGTTGCGCACTGCAGCTTTCACTGGCTTGTGGCCGTACCAGCAGAGGTGCGGGCTGAGTACGACGATAAAGTCGCATTCGTCTCCTGTGCGCCGCGGCAGGTCGTTTATGTAGACATGGACCCGTTTGGGTTGGCCTACGCGCATCCAGGCAGCGGCGCAACCATCCTTCAAGGACAGGTGAACGGCGAACACTACATCGGCCTGCGATATCTGAACGGCATGACTCAGGGAAGTCAGTCTCGTGTCACAGGCACGGAGACCTGGTATTCCACCGACCTTCGCCTGCTGCTTGCCTATTTCGACCTGAAAGGCGATCCAGAGCACGGCGGGACGCGCATACAAACTCTCACACAGAACAACCTGGAACGCGTTGAGCCCGATTCGTCACTCTTTTACCCCCCGGAGGGGTATCGCATTCAGGTTCAGCAGTCGCAGACACCTTCAAAGCCCTGAAGTGGACAGTTACAGAAAGTGAAGGATCTAAAAGCTAACGGCTGCTCAAGGATGAGCAGCCGTTAGCTTTTACAACAGTGCTTTTACACCGCCTGGTTGATTAGTTCTTCCCGCACAGCCTCATCGCGCACGGTCTCGCGCAGGGTGTGCGGCAGGGCCACTGCCAGCACATCCTCAATGCGCGTTGCGTAATGGATGGTCATGCCTTCCGTCTGGTCGGCGGTCAGGTCTTCCTCCACGTTGGCTTTCACGTCGATGGGCAGGATCACATCGCGCACGCCCGCGCGCTTGGCCGCAAGGAACTTCTCCTTTATGCCGCCTACGGGCAGCACATTGCCGCTGAGCGTGATCTCACCCGTCATAGCCAGCAGCGGCCGCACCGGACGATCGGTAAGCAAGCTGACGATTGCAGTCGCCATCGTCACACCAGCACTAGGCCCATCCTTTGGAATCGCACCCGCCGGCACGTGCAGATGGAGGTCGATATCCTTCAGCACATCTTCATCCAAGCCGATGCTGGTCGCGTTAGAGCGCACCCAGGTCAGCGCGGCCTGCATGCTCTCCTTCATGACGTCGCCAATCTGCCCAGTAATTTGGAAGTTACCCTTGCCCTTCATCTTGTTAGCCTCGATGAAGAGCACGTCGCCACCCACCGGCGTCCACGCCAGGCCTACGGCCACACCACTGCGACTGGTGCGCTCGGCTATTTCGGTGTCTACACGCACCTTATAGCCGCCCAGGAACTTGTGAATGACGGCGTCGTCCACCATGAGCTGACCGTCGTTGCCTTCGGCGATGCGGCGCGCCTGCTTGCGGCATACAGTACCGATCAACTGCTCCAGCTTGCGAACGCCCGCTTCTCGCGTGTAGTGCCGGGCAATGATACCCAGTGACTCCTTCGGGAAGACGATGCGCGGTTCGCCCTGAACAGGCTCCGGCAGCTGACTCTGTGGCACCTCGGCCTCGGCTTTGGCAGCAGGTTCGCTGCTCTCGGTCACAGGAGCGGCAACAGGTTCGATGCCATTCTCCTTGATCTGCCGTGGCGCAAGATATTTGGCCGCAATGTTGATCTTCTCTTCCTCGGTATAGCCGGTGAGTTCGATGATCTCCATGCGATCCAGTAGCGGCGCTGGGATTGGGTCCAGCTGGTTCGCCGTGCAGATGAACAGGACCTTGCTCAGATCGAAGGGCTGGTCCAGGTAGTTATCCCGGAATGTACCGTTTTGCGCCGGGTCCAGCGTCTCCAGCAGCGCGCTCGCCGGGTCGCCGCGAAAGTCGCGGCCCAGCTTGTCAATTTCATCCAGCATGAAGACCGGGTCGTTCGTCTCCACGCGCTTCAGGTTTTGCACAATCTGCCCTGGCATCGCGCCGATGTACGTGCGACGGTGGCCGCGAATCTCTGCCTCGTCATGCATGCCGCCCAGTGAAATGCGCGCAAACTTGCGACCCAACGCACGCGCAATGCTCTTACCCAGCGACGTCTTACCCACGCCCGGAGGTCCGACGAAGCACAGGATTGGCCCCTTCATGTCCGGCTTCAGGCGACGGACAGACAGGTAGTCGAGAATGCGGTCCTTCACCTTCTGCAGGCCGTAGTGGTCCTCGTCCAGGCATTCCGCAGCGAACTTGATGTCGACGTTCCCGCCGCTGCTCTTGGCCCACGGCAGCACGGCCAGCCACTCAATGTAATTGCGCGCCATGCTGTAATCGGGCTGCGCAGGGTTCATGCGTTGCAGGCGGCCAAGCTCCTTGAGTGCTTCCTTCTTGGTCTCTTCCGGCATGCCCGCAGCTTCAATTTTGTCGCGCAGTTCGGTGATGTGCTTGTTGCTGTCGTCGCTTTCGCCCAGCTCCTTGCTGATAGCCTTCTGCTGCTCGCGCAGGTAGTACTCGCGCTGAGACTGCTGCACCGCATCCTGCACATCGCTCTGAATTTTTGAGCGCAGCTGCTGCACCTCCAGTTCCTTGACCAGGTGCTGGTTCAGGCGCTCCAGGCGCACGGCAACATCTGTGATCTCCAGCAACTCCTGCTTGTCGGCAGTCGTTAGAAACGGCAGCGACGAACCGACGAAGTCCGCCAGGCGTCCCGGTTCTTCGATATTCAGCGCGATGGTCTGCAGATCGTCCGAAAGGGTGGGGGATGCTGTGACGATGGCCTGAAATTGCGACACTACATTGCGCTGCAGCGCTTCAAGCTCCGGTGACTTCTCCGGCTCCGCACCGCCCATCAACTCGTACTGCGCCGTCAAGAACGGGGTCTTCTGCTCGAACTCACCCAGGCGAATGCGCTCCGTTCCCTCGGTGAAGACAAACAACGATTGATTCGGCATCTTGACAACCTTGTGAATGGTCGCCAGCGTGCCCACAGGGTGCAGCTCACTCGCCTCCGGGCTGTCCTGCCGCGCATCACGCTGCGCAACCACCAGAATGGTCTTCTCATCCCCCAGGGATTGGATCAGCTGGATGGAGCTATCACGGCCGACCGTCAGCGGCAGTACCGCATGGGGGAACAACACCGTGTCGCGCACCGGCAGCACCGGCAGGGCGCGGGAGCTACGGCGACGGTCTGGATCGGAAGCCGTGGGCTGAATGACGCTTACAAAATCGCTTGGCATGTCTGAGTGTCCTTCCATCAGATCTTCACACATCTGATGCATCAATCCGGGACAGGATGCAGTCCCGGCTTTCGGCTGGCGCAATCTGATGTGGTTATCGGCACCGCGCAGCGGCGCTCCATCGCCGGCACGCTGGAGGGGTAGGTCAGTGCGCCGCCGGTTCGGCTACAGGCTTCTCCGCAGCGGCGTACCGGCCAAGCTCTTTGATGGAATGGCTCACTTGCGTCAAGGTATGCAGCACCGCATCCGCAGTCTCCGCAGAGGCAACGCGGAGGTCGACAAAGAACATGTACTCCCAAGGCTTACCCGGTACCGGACGCGACTCGATGCGCGTCAGGTCCGCATCCTGGCTCGCCAGCTGTGCCAGCGCCTCTTGCAATGAGCCAGGCCGGTGCGGCAATTCAAATGCGAGACTCACCTTGTTAATGGGCTGTCCGTAGGGGCGAACCAGCGCCTCGTCGGCCGTGCGCGCGAGCAGCAGAAAGCGGGTGAAGTTCTGCGGGTCGTCCTCAAGGTGGCGACGCAGGATCTCGGCCCCGTACACCTCGGCGGCAAACGGAGCCGCAATGGCCGCTGCATCCGGGGCTTGCCCTTGCATAACATGCTTCACAGCGCCCGCCGTGTCATAGAACGGCAGGGCCTCCAACTCCCTGTTCTCTGCGAAAAACCGGCGGCACTGCGACAGCGCGACGGGGTGCGACAGCACGCGCTTAACGTCTGAGATCGCGATTCCCGGGCGGGAGATCAATGCGTGCCGGATGCGGAGCGAGAGCTCGCCCACAATCCGCACCTCGTGCATTAGCAGGAGGTCAGAGTGGTTGGCCACCGCGCCGTGCAGGCTGTTCTCAATCGGCAGAACCGCGGCATTCGCGCCGCCGTCGGCGGTCAGCCGCTCGAAGACTTCTACCGAGAGTGCGCAGGGCACCAACCCCGCATCGCCCAGCAAGGCCTTGACCGCAAGATGACTGTTCGACCCGGGCTCACCCTGAATGGCTACGTGCAATCACCCTCCTCTTTGCCGCCTGCTCTGTTTGTGTGGCACACAAAGATGTTTCCCCTGCGAAGTACAACCACAACAGTGTAGGCCGCAACAGAAGGGATGTGATTCCTGATGGATCACTACTTACGCCCTGGCCGTGGCGCCGGGCATCTGGAGAACGTCGATGCTTTGGACAATTACGGTCATTCTACTGGTGTTGTGGTTGGTGGGCCTTGTGAGCGGAACCACGCTGGGCGGTTGGATTCACATCCTCATTGTGCTTGCCATCATCTCGTTGATCTTTAACCTCATCGCAGGGCGGCGAGCGTAGCGGTACTTCGGCAACTCAAAGGGTAGTGCACTGGAGGAGCGATGGACATGGATCAGATTAAGGGCAAGCTTCAGAATGCCTTTGGCAAAGCGGAAGAGTTTGTGGGCGAAGCAGTGGGCAGCAAAGATTTGTCGAATGCTGGAGCGGAAGATCGCGTAAAAGGCGCGGCTACGGAAACCTGGGGCAATGCCAAGGATGCCGTACACAGCGCAGGCGAGACCGTGCGCACCGATGCCACAGTCCATGGAGACACCACACGGGACAGCATGGCAAGCGGTGCGGAACGGCTACGCGACTCCATTAACAGCAAGCTGGACAGCACAAAGGACCGCGACGCTGTTTAGACTGGCAACAGTGAGACAGCCGCAGTGAAAGGCCCGCCTCGGCGGGCTTTCTTCACGCTCAGGCCGCCCCGCGGCGCACGTGGACATCAAGCGCGACGGCGCAAAAGAACACAACGGAGATCACACCGTTCAGCGTGAAGAACGCCGCGTTCATCCGGTGCAGATCGTCTGGGCGAACAAGGCTATGTTCGTACAGCAACAGTAGTGCCACCACCAGCACGCCCATAGCGGCTAAGGGTCCCAGGTGGAACAGGTGGAGCAGCCACACGAGGCAGCCCACCGTAAGCAGGTGCATGGTCCGCGCCAGCACAAATGCGCCGTGCAGCCCAAATGCCTGCGGTATGCTGTGCAGGTTGTGCGTCCGGTCGTGCTCAACATCCTGGCACGCATAGAGAATGTCGAAGCCTGCCACCCACAGCAGCACCGCAAGCGTCAGCACAAGGATGCGAGGGTCGAGCCCGCCCCGCACCGCAATCCACGCTGCGGAGGGAGCGATGCCTAAGGCCAAGCCAAGCACCAGGTGCGACCACTGGGTGACTCGCTTCATGTAGCTGTATCCCAGCGCAACAGCAATGGCTACCGGGCTCAGCAGCAGTGTGAGGCGGTTGAGCGATGCCGCTGCTGCGACGAAGACGGCCAGACTGACCAGCGTAAACAGCGCGACAAACCCCTTGGACAGCAGCCCCGCCGGAATCGCGCGCATGGCCGTGCGTGGATTTACGCTGTCAATGGCCGCATCCACCAGCCGATTGAACGCCATGGCGGCTGTGCGCAACGAAACCATGCACACGATGATGAGTAAGAGGGTCCGCCAGTGCGGCCAGCCACCCGCCGCCAGAACCGCGCCGGTCAGGGCAAAGGGCAGCGCGAACACGGAGTGCTCCCACTTGATCATCTCAAGCGTGACGCGGGTGTTATGCAGCAAGCCAGACGTCGCACGAGCCATACCGTAAGTGTACGGCCCGCCGCCAGGATTAGCGGTTTCCGCCATTTGCCACGGCCACCTGCAGGTCGTTAGTCACTTTGAAGGCACCCGGCACACCGTTGGCTCGGATACCCGCCGTGTCCTTGTCAGCCTGGCGATCCACCACGCCGGTCAGCGTGATGTTGCCATTCACAACGGTGATGCGGATGGGTTTGGCCGGATCGATGGCGTAGCGCTGCAGCGAGGGAAAGCCGTAGATGGCACGCGCTGCCTGCACACGAATGCGGTCGTCGTTTGGCGAGACCGGAGCCACCTCTATGTCGTCCACCACGTCCTTTACACCGGGGAAGTGCGCGACGAGCGAAATGGCGGAGTCCTTATCGGTGGGGCCGTACGCTACGCCGCCCAGTGTGACCACACCGTTCAGCACCCCTATGGTGAAGCTATTGAAGGCGGTGGTGCCATATCCCACCCGGTCATACGTCAACTTCTCCGCCAGCCTGCTGCGCATCTCCGCGTCGGACAGTTCCGCCCCACCGCCCGGGCTGTGCGCCTCAATGGTGTTGTGCACGGCAACCACACCGCTCTTGTGGTGGATCTTGCGCTCCGCCTCTTCCTTGGTGGCGTACACGTCCACCGTACCCGTCAGGGTGACGATGCCGTTCTTTACGAGCACATGGACGTCGCTGAAGCGCTTGTTTTCCAGCGATCGCTGCACGTCCGCCGTGATCGCCGCATCAGCTCCCTTGCGTTGCCCACACACCGGCGCGGCAGCGCATCCCGCGACGAGGCCAACGAGCAGCACCCAACGCCGCGTTTCATTCCCCTGCTTCATACGTCACCCTCTACGTCGTTCGATGGTGCGGCAGCTAGCAGGACGGCCCCATGGCGCATGGTGCCGGCCTCGACTCTAAGACGCAGAAACTCTGTCGGCAGATTGCACTGGATGCGAACAGCCGCCGCTTGGCGACAAGCCCCTTCGTGCGCATGGGTGTCCGTGCCTGTCCGCGTACACCGCTTGGCTTAGCGGTAGCGCTTGCGAATCTTGTACACCAGCGAGAACACGCCATTTTCGTCGCGAGTGGCCACGACGGACTTGTTGTCGCTGAGCTGGTATTGCAGCTGGATTAGCTGCTGCGCCGACGAGTTCACATTGGTGGCAAACGTGACAGTCACTTGCCGCGTCAACTGCTGCTCTACCGTGATGCGTGCAGACGACGTACCCAGCGTACCCACAAAAGCCGGATCGATCTTGACCTTGCCCGCGCCGCCAAACAGCTTGTTGACGCGGTTCGACACAGTCGCGTTCAGCGCGCCGCCCAGCAGCGCCGTGGTGGTGGGATCCTGCCCGGCCTGCTGCAACTGTTGCGAACTGATCTGCGCCTCTTCTTGCGTACGGCCCAGCGCCAGGAGGTTGAAGATGTCAGCCTGGGACAACGGCGGTTCTGAACGGTACTCCAGCTTGAAG
>CALMOM010000216.1:3566-4257 GCA_937873305.1 uncultured Terriglobus sp. | reverse complement strand
GTTCTTTGCAGTGCCGTGCACGCCGATGGTGACGTCGTAGTTTTCCACCCGTGCGGTCGCGTCCAGGTCGATCACCGGATCGATCCGAATGGGATTGTTGAAATAAATCTGCCCGCGCTGCAGCTGGTAATTAGTGCCGGCAAACGTCGCCGAGCCGTCATTGACCGTGACCCTACCCAGGATGGACGGCACTGCCAGCGTACCGCGAGCCGTAATGTCGACCGTGCCTGCCACGTGTGCACCGTAGCTGTTCTGGAAGTCCAGCGCCGGTGACGACTGCACACGGACGTTGAGCAGGATTTTATTCAGCAGCGAATCCGGATCAGGCGGTGCTGCCACGTCACCCGCGCCACCCGCAATCGAGGCGAAGTCGAAGGTTTCAGCCAGTCCGAAGCGAGTGACGAGCACATTGCCTGAGAGCGTGGCACCGTCGCCCGAACCCTGCAGCCGAATGTTGGCGTTGGCCGTGGCAGACACGCCGTAGTAGCGCACACGCACCGCCGTGGCTGTCGCCGTCATGTCGGCGAACAGGCCGCCGCGGTACTGCACAAAACCGGTCAGCTTGATGCGTCCGCCGCCGGACGTGGCCGTAATGTTGTCCACCACAAGCCGGTCCTCGGTGAATGAGGCGCTGCCGGTGATGTTGGACAGGCCGTTCGGAACCTCCGCGTAGGCCAGATTGGTGTTGGCG
>CALMOM010000216.1:0-3556 GCA_937873305.1 uncultured Terriglobus sp. | reverse complement strand
AAGTTGACCTTTCCGCTGAGGTCCGGCTTGCCGGTGGTGCCTGCCGCAGCGACGTTGAACGAAACCTTGCCCGACGCGATGAGCTCCGGGTTCAGCCGGTGGGCAATGCCGACGTCAAGACTGCCATTCGCCTTCGCATCCAGGCGTCCACCCTGCGCGGGCAGTGGCTTTCCGTCAGGAGAAAACACCTCAACTGCACCGGAGGCGGTTAAATCGGTATCCGGCCCCGTGATGTGCAACTCGTCCAGACGAACCGTGCCCGCGCTGAGTGTCGCTCGGATGGGTGCGGACGAGGCAAATTCCAGCCCTTGCGCCTTGACGTGCAACGGCTGAACCACCAGCGATCCGGCAAGCGCCTGCGGCTTTTTGGCGGGGCCGCTTACATTCAGTTCACCTGCCAGAACAGAGGCAACGTCCGCGTTCGACCCGACCAGCTTTAACACCGGCGCAATGTCCAGGTTGTTGAATGTGGCATGTGCCTGCATCGGGTAGTCGCCCGTCAGCTGCACTTGGCCATTCACATCCAGCCTGGCGTTCAGTAGGTCGCTGTGTGCGTCCAGGTGAACGACGTCGCGGTCGCTGCGCACATCGGCATTCAGCTGTCCGATGGCCTGCTTGTTGTAGGTTGCACTGCCAAGCTGCAGATGCGCGGAAAGGCCGGGCTGCTCCACCGTGCCGTTCGCATCCGCGCTAAAGGTCAGTACACCATCGACCGGCGTGCCCGCCTTGCGCACGGCCTGCAGATTGGATAGCCGGATGTCGTTGCCCTGGAGGTGTGCGTGCAGGTGCTTGCTGGTGAGATTGTAGCCGCCGTTGCCCGCCACCTCGACGCCCTGTCCCTTCACGTCGAGTGTGGTTGCGGTAATCTCCTGGCCGCGCACGTTGACGTCCGCTACCACGGCGTCGTATGGCTGCTCGTACGCGACGCCATTGCGCAGCGTCACGTGACCGCTGCCCGTTAGGTTGCCTAGCGTGCCTGTTGCGTTGGCGTTCACGTTGACGGTGCCGGTGACCGGCAGAGCGCCCTGGCCCGCAATCTCAAGTACATCGTGTATCGGAGCGTCAGCCAGTTGCACCTTGGCATCTACCTGTGCCAAATCGTCGAACGCGTAGGACACCACGCCACGCTTGCTGACCCGGTGTGGCTTGACACCACCGGAAATGTTGAGCACCGCGGCACCACGACGAACGGTGCTGCTGGCCACCGTGACACCCGCTGGAGCGTATTCCGCATCCGCCACCACGGAGTCGATGGCGACGTCGCCCGAACTGCCCAGGTGCGCAATCAGCCGATTGCCCTGCAGGTGCCCCTTAATGTCCAGGCCTGCGATGGGGCCGCTGGCTGTGCCCTGGAAGTGTGCATCGCCGTGCAGCACTACCGGCAGGGCCGTGCTGCCGCCCTTGCCGTTGTTGCTGTACCCGACGGCGTTCAGCACCGAGTCGAACTCGCTAAGGTCCCGCAGGTCGGCAGTGAGAGTGAGGCGCGTCAAGGCGTCACCGCCAGCCACACCGAGCACGCCGCTCGCAACCACATTGCTGGCGGGCGTGTGCGCCTCCAACTGTTCAATCTGCACAGTGTCGTTGGAGCCGCGGTACGTCGCTTTCACCACGCCGCTGACCGGTAGGTCGCGCAGGCTGCCGCGCCGCTTGATGCCCTGAGGTGACAGTTTTAGGTCGGCATTCACAACGACAGAACTCGGCAGGTCGTTGGTAGTACCGCCCCACTCCACGTGGACGGGTCCGTTCACGGCTGTGTCAAAGCCGAGATCGGAGTACTTCTTCGGCTCAGTCACCTCGTTAATGGTGCGCAGCGAGATATTAGCCAGCCGCACATCGACGTAGGCGTGCGCACGCTCCACCGGCTCAATCGCAGGCGTGCCGGTCGCAGGTGGCTTTGCCTGAGCAATGGCTGCGGTTGCGTTGGCCGTCTTCTGCCCCGCGGCGATGGTGGGCGACTGCGCCGGTGCCTGCGGCGGCACCACACCCAGCCAGTTGTGGATGCGCATGTCACCCGCGATGCTACCGCCGGCGGGCAGGTTGAGCGCGACGGCGTTGAACAGCAACTCCGTGGGTGTGACCCGCAGGCTGGCTCCGCCATTCACGTCTGCGATATTCACATACTCGTCGCGGTAGCCCACCTGGTGCAGCTTCGCGTTGCCCGCGAGCAGGTAGCCCTTTTCGCATTCGGGGCTGGGCGGCAGAGCCTTGGTGTTTTCGACCTTGTGGCCCGGGTTATGCCGCTGAAAGAAGCCGGGCTTCTTCTGCGCCACCTGCGGTGTTACCGCACAGCTGTGGCCGCCGATATCCAGGTCCACCGTGCCCGCGTTCAAGCCGGGAAAGCCGCTGAGCACAGAAATTTGTGGCACTTCCACCGTGCCCTTCAGCGCGACGTTCCATACGGGATCCTCGAAGTTCTCAATGTGCGCGTTGGCGTCCAGGTGCGAGGCTTTGCCTGTGTCGAATGTCAAGCTTTGCACCGCAATCAGCTTGCGGCCCACTTCCGCTTTCAATTGCAGGCGCGACTGCGCCACCGGCATCGTCTGCATGCGGGTGCGCAAATCACTGATACCCACATCGATACCGTAGTGGTCAACCGACGACAGATAACGCACGTTGACGCCGAGGTTGTTCGCTAGGAGGTCAAACGGAATTGCCTTGTCGTTCAGCAATGCTAGTCCGTTGACCAACTCGACCTGGTTCGCCTGCAGGTCCAGCAGCGTATCCAGCACGGGTTCGTTGCTGGTGCTCTTTGTCTTCGGCACCGGCTGGTTGGTAGTGCCGTCCTTGTTGATGATGAGGTGAATCGCGGGCCGGTCCACATGCAGGAGGGCCAGCGTAACGAACTTCATCGCGCCCTTGCTGTTTGTGGCATGCGAGAACAGGCTCTTCAGCGTGATGTGAACCAGGATGCGATCGGCGGATAGGTAGGGCGCCTCGCCCGGCCCTTCCAGCCCATGGATCACCAGGCCATCCGCCTCCACCGACAGGTGCAGCAGATTGAACTGTACGCTCGCCAAGTCCACCTTGCCGCCGGTGGCCTCCCCCAATGTGTTGATCAGCGTTGTGCGCACACGGTTCTGAAAATCTGCCGTGCGCGTGTACAGGCCGAGCCCCACGATGGCCACAAGGAGCAGCAGTACGAGCGAGCCCGCAACCCACAGCAGCAAGTGCGTGAGGCTGCGCTTGCGCGCGGGCTGTGTCGGCCTCGGCTCTCCGGCGGGAGGCGTGTTGGAATCGAGAGGTGCCATCAGGGTGCCTCTTCGCCCCCGTTCACGATGCGGACGCGGCCGCTGTCGCGCAGCGTCTTCAGCCAGTCGTCCAGCAGCAAGCTCACCTGCTGCTGCAGCAGCAGCTCGCTGATGCGGTCGCGCACGCTGTCCAGCGGTGGTGCGGTGGCATGCTGCTTTGCGTACTCCGGCAGCATGGACGTGGTGTAGAAATCTTCAATCTGCTTGCTGCTGATACGCACGCCCGACCGGAAGCGCTGCTCGATGAAATGCAAGACCTGGATACGCTGCCGGATGTGGCTGCGCAGCTCGTCCTCGGTGAATCCCGT
>CALMOM010000215.1 GCA_937873305.1 uncultured Terriglobus sp. | reverse complement strand
CTTTAGCTTGTTAATCCCGAGGTAAACGGCGTCGATCAATGCGGTGCGGTTTTGCGGCTTCAGCATCACCATGCGCGCATCGACGTCGTCCACGTTGTTGGTGTAATCCACCACCAGGTTGGGCCGGTCGTTGAATGCCACCACGAAGAATTCGTCCTGCGGGTTGCTGGTGCGCATGAACTCGCTCAAGGCGCGACGGGCGCGGGCAAATTTGCTGTTCATGCTGCCGGACAGGTCAAAAATAATGCCAATGGTGACTGGCGCATCATCTGTCGAAAATGTACGAATCGTCTGCGGCAGATTGTTCTCGTAGACGTAGAAGTTTTCGCGCTCCAGGCCGGTGACCAGCCGGTTCTCACTGTCGGTCACGGTCATGGGCACCAGGACGAGATTGGTTTCCACGCGCAACGTAGCGCCAGGACGCAACGCGCCTTTCGCGTCACGTCATTGCCGGTCAGCACCTCAGATTTCGGCGCGGCAGGCGGTGGTACGGCGGGTTTGGCTGGCGTGTGCGCCTTGTCCAACGGATTTTCCTGAGCACCGGCACACAAAACCGCGCTACACAGCAGGACCGCCAGCAAAACCGGCAAGCAGAACCGGATTGTGGAAACACTCCAACGCATGTGCAGTCGCCTGCCGGATGTACGGCGCGTGACAGTTATTCGATGGGGCGGCATCGCGCAGGTTTGTCGCACCAGGGGAACTCGATTGTACGCGATGGGAAACGCCACGGTCAGTTCTAGTGCGCCGCGCCCTCCGGCGCTTTCTCGCCGCTCTTGGGCTTACTGAGGAGGAAGGCAAGAAAGAACATGCCCACGGTAAGCCACGCCAGCAGACGGTATACGTCGGCATAGCCCAGTACGGCGGCCTGCTGGTTCAGCTGCTGGTAGACAGACGCCTGCGCAGCATAGGTGCCATTGGCCTGTCCAAAAGTGTTGCCCAAAAAGCTGCCGGTCTGTTGCACAGTGCTGTTGAATTGGTCGTTGGCGTAGCTCATATAGTTCTGCAGTTGCGCCTGGTGGTACAGCGACCGGTTCGTCACCTCTGCACCGGTCAGCGAGATAAGGATGGACCCGCCGATATTGCGCGCAAAGTTAATGAGGCCCGATACCTGGTTGCTGGCCTCGCGCGGCAGGCCCACATACGCCGCATTGGTGATGGCGATGAAGCAGAACGGGATCGGCAGAATCTGCACGATGCGCAGCAACGAGTTGTAGCCGAAGCTGATGTCGAGCGTGAGGTGCGTGGACACGTAGTAGTACGCAGCGGCGAACGCCACAAAAGCGAGCGCCACGATGTTACGCGCCGGAAACTTGTCGGACAGGATGCCGGCGATAGGTGCGGCCACCAGCAGCATCACTCCGCCAAGGGTCAGCGCCTTGCCCGCGTTGGTCGCCGTGTAGCCCAACAATTGCTGCAGGAACTGTGGCTGCAACACCGTGCCCGCGTTCAGGATGCCGCCCACCAGCAGCATCAGGAAGCAGCAGATGGCGAAGTTCTTGAAGCGAAAGAGCCGCAGGTTCATGATGGGGTTTTTTGTCCCCTTCAGTTCCCAGATAATCAGGGCGATGATGCCGATCACGAACATCGCGGAAAAGCCGCGAATGAAGTTGGAAGCGAACCAGTCGTTCTCCTCGCCCTTGTCCAGCGCGATCTGCAGCCCGGCCATGGCGATGGTCAGAAAGCCAATGCCGACATAATCGCCCTTGAAGAAGTTTTTGCGGTCACTTTTAATCCAGGGCGGGTCGTCCACCACGCGCGTGACCAGCAGAAACGCCATGATGCCGACCGGAATGTTGATGTAAAAGATCCAACGCCAGGAGTAGTTATCAGTAATCCAGCCGCCTAGCGTGGGGCCGATGGATGGCGCCATAACGGTGACGAGCGCATACAGCGAGAACGCCACACCGCGCCGCTTGGCGTCAAAACTGTCGGCCATAATGGCCTGTGCCATGGGCTGCAAACCGCCGCCACCCACACCCTGCAGCACGCGGAACAAGAGCAGCAACGGTAGCGACGGCGCAATGCCGCACAGAAAACTGCTGATGGTGAACAGCGTGATGCACAGCAGGAAGAAGTTCTTGCGGCCAAAGATGGTGGACATCCAACCGCCCAGCGGCAGCACAATCGCGTTCGACACCAGGTAACTGGTCAGCACCCAGGTGCCCTGGTCCTGGCTGGCTGCCAGCGAGCCGGAGATGTGCGGTAGCGCCACGTTGGCGATGGAGGTGTCCAGCACCTCCATAAACGCGGCAATCGCTACCGTTCCCGCGATGACCCACGGGTTGACCCGTGGTTTCCAGACCTCGTCTGCCACTGTCTCTGCCGCCTCTCCGAGCACGTTCCGGCGGCGTCATCACGCAGATGTAACCGGCAACTCTGGTTATGAGATGCGGCAGTGACTTGTACGATGCCGCTGGGCACGGCATGGCGTTCGCTCCGCTGTCACGCACGGCCCATAGAATGAACCTTGCCAAGCACCTACAGGAGCCCATAGCACCCATGCAGATTTACCCGTTCCGCGCGCTTCGTTACAACACCGGCAAGGTCGAGCTCAGCGACGTAGTCACCCAGCCATACGACAAGATTTCGCCCAGCATGCAGCAGGCGTACTACGACCGGAGCCCGTACAACCTGATTCGCGTGATCCTGGGCAAGCGCGAGGCGAGCGACACCGACGCGGAGAACGTCTACACCCGCGCCGCCGCGTCACTGCAGGACTGGCGGAAGGCCGCCGTGCTGGTGGAGGAACGCGAGCCCGCCCTGTTCGGCTATGCGCAGCGCTACACCGTGCCGGGTACGGGCGAGATGCGCGAGCGGCGCGGCCTCATCTGCCTGGGCCACCTGTACGACTACGCGGAAGAGGTCGTCTACCGGCACGAGCAGACGCTGAGCAAACCCAAGAGCGATCGCCTGTCGCTGTTCAAGGCGACGCGCGCGTATTGCGAGCAGATCTACATGCTCTACTCCGACCCGGCATTCACGGTGGAAAATCTAGTCTTCGGCAACAAGAGCGGCGAACCAACCGTCGCGCCGGACGAGACTGTAACCGACGAATACGGCGTCGTGCACTCGGTGTGGAAGGTGACCAATCCGCACGTGCTGAACCTCTTGGTGGGCGCGCTGCAGGATAAGAAGCTCATCATCGCCGACGGCCACCACCGCTATGAAACCTCCACGACCTACGCGCGCGAACGTGCGGCGGAACTTGGCGTGCCGGACACCACGCAGCAGAGCGGCAAGACGCAGCACACCGCAGGCGATGCCGACGAGTCGCCCTCAAACGACGCCGACCTGCACACCGGGCCGCAGCTGCCCGCGCCGCCCTTCCCTGAGGCAGCCATGATGATGACGCTGGTCAACACGGACGCGCCGGGCATCACCATCCTGCCAACGCACCGCATTGTGTATGGCCTGAAGGACTTTTCGCCGGAAGCATTGCTACAGCGCGCGGCGGAGTTCTTTGACATCTCCACCGTCGAGACCAAGGCCGCAGCCGCAGGTTCCGACGCGGAGAACGTCGAGGGCGTGGTCGAACGTACGGCTCCACTCAATGGCACGGACGGCGTCGCCTTCCTGGCCGTGATGAAGGACGGCACCCACCTGCTCCGCGCCAAGGCCGACGCCATCGACGCAGCCCTGCAGCACGTGCCGCCACGGCAGCGCTCCATGGACGTGGTTCAGCTGCACCGGCTGGTGCTGGAGCAGCTGCTGGACCTCACGCCGGAGAGCATTCGCAACCAGGAAAACCTGCGCTACCTGCGCTCCGCAGAAGACGCCGCTGCACAGGTCAGCCGCGGCGAGGCCGACATCGCCTTCCTCATCAAGCCGGTCACGCTGGACCAGATGAAAGAGGTCTCGCTGAGCGGCGAGGTGATGCCGCAGAAGTCCACCGACTTCTACCCAAAGCTACTGAGTGGCCTAGCCTTCTACGCACTGGATTAGCTAGACATCTGAAAAGAGCGTCCGCAACGTTCGCGAGAGATCGCGCAACATTCGCAGAAGTTGATTCCGCACTCTGCGAACCAAGCCCTATGTCAGGTGAGTCATCTAAAAAAGAAAGTACTGCAACAGGAGACCGGATGAAACACCTGCAGAGACGTTTGCTGGCCTTTGTTTTAGGCAGCTGCCCGGCTGCGCTGCTGGCGCAGACCGCGGCGACCTTCGACGTTGCCACGATCAGGCTTAGCAGTCCGGCGACTGGTCCGGAGTCCGGCGTTTCGACCGGGCATGGCAAGCTGAGCGCGAAGAACGTGACGCTGCGGCGCTGCATTGTGGGTGCATACGAGATCAGCCCGCAGCAGATTGCCGGTGGCCCACCGTGGCTGGACGGCACGCGGTTCGACATTGAGGCGCAGTCGGAGACCCCCGTCGATACCGATGCGGAGCTGGACCGGATGTTTGTGCAACTGCTGGCCGACCGC
>CALMOM010000214.1:746-5940 GCA_937873305.1 uncultured Terriglobus sp. | reverse complement strand
GATCAAGACGGGTGTTTACAAAATGACCCTGGACAAGCCGTTACCACCGGGCCAGTACGCCTTTCAACAGGCGAACTACGGCGCCTTCTTCGATTTCGGCATCATTCCGGCGCAATAGCTGCCGAAGTTGCACGCCGGTTGTCACCTCACAATCCCAACGCTTTGTGTAAGCATCCAACGGTAGCCATGACGATTCTGATTCCCACACCGCTGCGTGCCTATACCGGCCAGAAGGCAACCGTCGACGTCAACGCAGCCACTGTGAAGGACGCCCTTGCCAGACTGACCGAGGCGCATCCCGAACTGAAGACCCACCTGTTCGGCAGCGATGGCAAGCTGCGGTCGTTCGTCAACGTCTACAAGAACGACGATGACATTCGCGATTTGCCGGAGAAAGAGAACACTTCCCTCTCGGCAGACGACGAGCTTTCGATCATCCCGTCCATCGCAGGCGGCACTCCTGCCATTGCGGAAGAGGCGCTCGCCGAGCCGCAGGTTGCTGAGCTGCCTAAGCTGTCGAACGAGGAAATTGCACGCTATAGCCGCCACCTGATCCTGCCGGAGGTAGGCATGGAGGGCCAGCGCAAGCTGAAGGCGGCCAAGGTGCTGTGCGTGGGCACGGGCGGCCTGGGTGCGCCGCTGGCGCTGTACCTAACGGCGGCGGGCGTGGGCACCATCGGCTTGGTGGACTTCGACGTGGTGGACGAGAGCAACCTGCAGCGGCAGGTGATCCACTCGCAGGCGACCGTAGGCAAGCTCAAGGTTGACAGCGCTGAGTTGATGCTCAAGGGCCTGAATAAGAACGTCAACGTGGTCAAGCACAACACCATGCTGACCAGCGCCAACGCACTCGAAATCTTTAAGGACTACGACGTCATCGCGGACGGCACCGACAACTTCCAGACGCGCTATCTCGTCAACGACGCCTGCGTTCTAACGGGTAAGCCGAATGCGTACGGCTCCATTTTCCGCTTTGAGGGCCAAGCCAGCGTCTTTGCGACGGAGGCAGGCCCCTGCTACCGCTGCCTGTACCCTGAGCCACCGCCGCCGGGACTGGTTCCAAGCTGCGCAGAGGGCGGCGTGCTCGGCATTCTGCCTGGCCTCGTCGGTGTCATCCAGGCGACCGAGGTCATCAAACTGATCCTCGGCATTGGTGAGCCGCTTATTGGACGCCTGCTGCTGGTGGACTCGCTCGGCATGACCTTCCGCACGCTAAAGTTGCGCAAGAATCCCAACTGCCCGGCCTGCGGCACGCACGAGATCCAGGAGCTGATCGACTACAACCAGTTCTGCGGCATAGCCGCGCCGACCGAGACTGGTCCACTCGAGGTCGCCTCACACGCAGCCATCGCCGCCGACCTGCAGGAGAAGGACGGCATTCCGCAAATCTCGGTGGAAACGCTGAAGTCGAAGCGCGACGCAGGTAAGGCCATCATCCTGGATGTACGCGAGCCGCACGAGGCGCAGATCAGCAGCATTGGCGCAACGCTGATCCCGGTGGGCGAACTGGAGTCGCGCATCGGCGAGTTAAAGGGGCACGAAAACGATGAGGTGCTGCTTCACTGCAAGAGTGGCGCACGTTCACAACGCGCGGCGCTCATCCTGAAGCAGCACGGCTTTACCGATGTAAAGAACGTCTCCGGCGGCATTCTGGCCTGGGCCGATCGAATCGATTCATCTATGCCGAAATATTGACATCTACATCCCGAAAAGGCGCCTACCATTGTGTCCGCCTAGCTCGCTACAAGCGACTTCTGATGACTGATCCGCAGTTCCGTTACTCGGTCAATATAGAGGGCATACACTTCTCCTAATTAGGAGGAGTCATGAATCCTATACAGACGGAACTCTTAACGGCTTTCGAACTCCACTCTCCCAGTCGTATACAAGCAGTGTTGGATAGCGGTTTTGATGTCCGCTCGACCATCAACGGACAGCGACCGGTCAATGCGCTCACCGAAATGTATCTCAGGTCAGACCGTTTTTCAAGCTGTCTCCGCTTGCTCTTGGAGAGGGGGGCGACCCTTGATGATCCAAAGCTCACTCCAGTCTTATTGGACGACCCAGAAGCTCTTTCCAAAGCCGTTCATAGCGATCCAAGTCTCCTTCAGCACAGGACAACCATGGTCTGTGCCTTTACTCCGCTCGTAGGGGCTTCTCTTCTGCATGTAGCGGCGGAGTACGGCCATACCACGGTGGTTCGCAAGTTGCTTGAGTTGGGAGCGGAAGTAGATGCTCGTGCCGATCAGGACTCTGTAGGGTTTGGCGGTCAGACACCGCTCTTCCACACGGTGAACTCAAACGAAAACCGCTCCGAGCCAGTCATGCGACTTCTGCTGGAGGCAGGTGCCCGCGCGGACATATTGCTCGGAGGTATCACTTGGGGCAAAGACATGGAGTGGGAGACAGAGTGCTTCGATGTGACGCCCGTGTCTTACGCCCAGCTTGGTCTCTTGAGACAGTTTCAACGATCAGAGGAAGACACCTACAGCAACATTCGTGCTCTTCTGAAGGTTCTTGGCAGAGAGGTGCCGCCATTAAGGAATGTACCCAATCGCTACCTGTACAAGTAGCTCACACCCAGGTAGGGCATGAGTTCAGCTCATTAGTACTGAAAAACACCGACATGTTGACTTGTAAATTTTGCCGACCGGTATCCTGTGAGGACTATCGAAAGGACCTGCCATGAACCGCTATCTCCGGACCACCTTCGTTGCTGCCGCTTCGCTTCTCGTGCATGCGGGCCTGCTGGCCCAGGGTGCCGCGCCTGCCGCCATCCCGACAACCGTTGCACCTGCGCAGAAGATTCTGATCCACATTCACTCAGACAAGCCCAGCGACTGGCAGGCCGCCATGGACAAGGCAAACGCCACCATGAGCAGTGCCACCCCTGGCAGCACGGTGGTGGAAATGCTGGTGACCGGCGACGGCCTCAAGCTCATCGACAAGGGCAACTCGAGCATGACTGGCCCTATGGCCACCTCGCTGAACAATGACGTCAGCTACGTGGCCTGCCACAACAGCATGAAGAGCAACCACATGGACATCAGCCAACTGGATGCGGGCGTAGGCACCGTTCCCAGCGGCGGCCGCGAGATGGCCATGAAAAAGGCCGAGGGCTGGACCGTGCTGGACGACAAAAAGCTGCAGTAACCGCACGCACCAGGCGGGGCACGCGATCACATTGCCAACATTCGCAGTCCCGCCCGGCACACCTCGTTGAACTTCTCTGCATCGGCTCGCGTCCGCGCCGAATCTGAACCGCTGCATGGCAACTTCAACGCAGGAAACTGGCCAGACTGCCGAGGTACGCGCCGCCGCGCAGGTGCCCTGGGCACCCAAGCACAACAAGTGGCTCATCGCGCTTACGGTGACGCTGGCCACGTTTATGGAGGTGCTGGACACCTCCATCGCAAATGTGGCGCTACCTCACATGGCGGGCAGCCTTGGTGCTTCGCAGGATGAGGCCACGTGGGTCATCACCAGCTATCTGGTAGCCAACGCGATTATTCTGCCCGCGTCCGCCTACCTGACCACGTTCATCGGCCGCAAAAAGTTCTACATGTCGTGCGTGGTCATCTTTGGGCTGTCATCCATGATGTGCGGCCTGGCACCGTCGCTACCCATTCTTATCCTCTTCCGGCTGCTGCAAGGCGCAGGCGGTGGCGGCCTGGGGCCGAGCGAACAAGCCATCCTTGCCGACACCTTCGAACCCAAAGAGCGCGGGCAAGCTTTCGCGCTGTACGGTCTAGCGGTTGTTGCCGCGCCCGCCATCGGCCCCACACTGGGCGGCTGGATTACCGACAATTACGATTGGCGATGGATCTTTTTCATCAACATCCCGGTCGCCATTCTGTCGCTCATCCTGACTTCACGCATGGTGGAAGACCCGCCGCACATCATCGCAGAGGTGGCGGAAAGCAAGCGCAAAGGCCTGAACCTGGATTACATCGGCTTTGGCTTGCTGGCCCTCGGCTTCGGCTCGCTGGAGTTTGTACTGGACAAGGGCCAGGAGGACGACTGGTTTGGCTCGCACATCATCACGTTCTTCATCATTGTGTGCGCGGTTTCGCTAGTCTCGTTAATCGGTTGGTCCCTCTACCAGGCAAGTCGCGGCAGGCGACCCATCCTGAATCTAACGCTGTTCAAACGGCGTTCGTTCGCGATCGCCTTCATGCTGCTGTTCATCCTGGGCTTTGCGTTGTACTCGTCTACCGTGCTTGTTCCTCAGCTGGTGCAAACGCTTATGGGCTACACCGCAGAGCTTGCCGGCCTGGTCATGTCGCCGGGCGGTGTCATCATCATGCTGATGATGCCTGTGGTGGGCCTGCTAATTACGCGGGTCGATCCGCGCGCCATGATCAGCTTTGGTTTCATTCTGCTGGCGACATCGTTAATTGCCATGCACCAAATGCTGGCACTCGACAGCAGCTTTAAGACGGTCATGTGGCTGCGTGTATGGCAGGGCGCATCGCTGGCGTTCCTGTTTATCCCCATCAACACCATCAGCTACAACGGTGTGCCGCGCGAGCAGAACAACGACGTCTCCGGCCTATCGAATCTGGCCCGCAACGTGGGCGGATCCGTAGGTACCGCGCTGGTGGCCACCATGCTGGCGCGACGGTCCCAGGCGCACCAGCAAAACATGGTGCGCAACATGGACATGGGCAGCCAAGCCTACAGCAGCCAACTGAACTCCCTGGCAAGCTACTTCCAGGGGCGCAATGGTCCCGGTACCGGCAACCACGCGGACGCGCTGACCGCGGCGCAGGGCAACATTTACAACATGCTGCACAACCAGTCACAAATGCTGGCGTACCTGGACATCATCGCGATACTTGCCGTGTTCTGCTGCTGCATGGTGCCGCTGGTGTGGCTTGTGCGCAAGCCCGCACCCGCCAGCAGTGAAACCATGGCGCACTAACACTGCCAACGTCTCGCGTGACGTAACCAGCAAAGCTGGCAGCGTCAACGCCAGGCGGCTCAGCAGTTGAGATTGATCAGAATCATCGGTCGTAAGCGCGACTTGTGACCTGCTATCTCGGCGGCTAAAGCCACTTCATCTGTTATGTCTTGCTCAATGCCGACCTGCACGAGGCGTGACTGCTGACCGGCACGAGAAGCCAATTCCGCACTTCACTTCGTATACTCCTCGGGTGCGGCTGTAACGTGCAGGCCTTCAGGAGAGCTATGT
>CALMOM010000214.1:0-736 GCA_937873305.1 uncultured Terriglobus sp. | reverse complement strand
TGCTGAGCCTGCCGGATGTGCTCTCGCTCACCCTGCCCGCGCAGCAGAGCGGCAACGGGCGTCCCAGTTTCAATGCGCCCTCGCGTCCGGCACCAAACATGGCGTCACCCATCGCGGGCACGCTGCTGAGCTACAGCTTTATCGACGTGGCGCAGAAGAGCGGCCTCCACGCAAAAACCATTTACGGCGACGAGCACAAGAACCGCTACCTGCTGGAAACCACCGGCTGCGGTGTCGCCTGGTTCGACTACGACGGTGACGACTGGATCGACCTATTCCTGGTCAACGGCTCTCGCCTCGGCGGCTTCGCTAAGGGGCAGGAACCGCAGAGCAGCATGTGGAAGAACAACCGCGACGGTACCTTTACAGACGTGACCGCTAGCACCGGCCTAGGCCGCGCGGGCTGGGGCCAGGGCTGCTGCGTGGGCGACTACGACAACTACGGCAACAACGACCAGAACGTGAGCGATTACGGCCATAATGTGCTGTGCCGCAACAATGGCAATGGCACCTTTACCGATGTCACTGCGAAAGCGGGTCTGCTGCAGAAACCGAATGCCAACGGCGCACCCCGATGGAACTCCGGCTGCGCTTTCCTTGACTTTGACCGCGACGGCCACCTGGACCTGTTTGTGGGCAACTACATCAACTTCGATCCCAACACCGCGCCGCTACCCGAAGATGCGGGCTGCGCCTACAAGGGCATCCAGGTCGCATGCGGGCCACCGGGCCTGGA
>CALMOM010000213.1:5683-25098 GCA_937873305.1 uncultured Terriglobus sp. | reverse complement strand
GGGTAAAGTCGAAGGTCGCATCGGAAAACTGCGTCTTCGGCGGCGTGGATTCGTTCTTGAGGAAGAAGTGCTGGACAATTTTGAGATTCTTCGCGTCTGGCTCGCTTTGTACCCGCATGACATCCGCTTCCAGCAAAACACCGGGAACCTTCGCGGCCACGGTGTACACGTCGAGATCGACGTTCTGCGTACCCGGCGGCGCGGGTTTGAAGTAGTTGGCACCTTCATGCGTCGCACGGATCAGGTGGATGCCCTCGTCGGGCACGTCGAGGGTGTAGTGCCCCTTGCCGTCGGTGGTGGTGTGCGTCGCCTCCTGCATGCCCCCGGCCAGCCGGATGAGCGTGACGATGTCACCTGCCGACGGCTTGCCGGTGGTGCCGTTGGAAACGGTACCGGAGATCGACCCGGCGGCAAGTGCGATCGACGGAAAGATGGCGGTGGCGAGAAGGAAACAGGTAGAACGCAGAAGATGCATCCCAATCAGTTTAAATTGCGCGCAGAAACGCTTCTTTTAGCGTACGAAACGACACCGCATAGCGCACAATACGGTCGAAAAGCACTCTTAATGACGCGCAAAGCAGCACCAAGCGATTGCTTTTGCGTCGCAAAACACGCACTTTCTGCCACCTTAGAAGCGATCTCGTGAGCTCAGGTTTGCCTCAACCGCCTGCCGGGTCCGCCACACGTCGCGCCACTGCTTCCGCTCGGCTAACGGCAACTCGTCCGTGTGGAAGGGCGATCCCGGCTGCGACGCCTCGCCGTAAAAGACAAAGGTCTTCGCATGGGCGATCCCTGTCTTGTTGAACTCGACCGCAACCGTAAATCCATCACCATGGATGGGAGTCCTGGTGCCATTCTGCAGCGGTCCCCAGGTAATGACGCGGAAGATGCCCAGGTTGCCCGGGCCTCCGTTGCCGGACAGGGAAACGCCGTTCAGGGCTGTTCCGCGCGGGGCAGCTGTGTTGCCGTCACTTTGGCCGTTGAGTTCGAACTTCATCACGTCACCCCAGGGCCGGTCGATCGCGCCGTAGGTTTTTTCGGTTTCGTCCGCAGCGTCAGCGAGCATGGCTGCTGCTGCTTTCGGATCTTTCAGGCCGCGCGGCGTGGTGAGCGGCTCGTCCAGCTTGTAGGGCACGGCCCAGTTTTTCATGGAGCCAGGCGTCGTCATGCCAACGGTGGGCCCGATGAACTTCTGTGCCCAAACATAAAACAGCAGCGCCCCACGCGAGTTCGCCTCCGCCTGCCGGTCCCACGTTTTCAGCACGGCTGCAGCCTGTTTCGCGCGTGCATTGCCGTACTGATCGGCGGCGGCAAGCAGGTCGTCGAGCACGCGGTCCGCCATCTCCATGCGGGTCGAGAACTTCTTCTGCAGCAGCATGTCAAAGCTGATCTTCGGGTCTTCGCTCAGCATGCGCAGCGCGCGATCACTGCGAAACAGCGGGAAATACGACGAAATATAGGCAGGGTACTTTGCACGGTCTGTCACCGTTGGCCAGGCCGCGTCCCATGGCGGCTCATTTGAGTTCTGCACATAGCCACTGGCCGGATCGATCTGCTTGGGCAGCTCGTCATAGCCCAGAATGCCATGCGGCAGCATGGCGCTGGTGCTACCGTCCACCGGCTTTTGCCACGTGGCCCAGTCGCCCGTGCGGCGTGGCACGTTGGCGTTGAACAGGTACTCGATGTGGCCGTCGCGGTCAGCATAGAGGATGTTGTACATCGGCACTTCAAGCCGCCGCAGTTGCGCCTGGTACTCGGCAAAGGTGTGCGCCGTGTCCATCTTCCAGTACTGCTCCAGAAAGAACGGCTTGTCCAAACCGGCGACGAAGAGCGCGACCGGCTTGCCGTCGTCGCGGCGGATGACAGGGCCGTGCACGCTGCGCTGTACCTGCACGATTTCCGTGGTAAAGCTGCCGTCTTTCTGCCTGATGCGGAAGGGGTACTGCGCCGTTTCGTACTGCTTGACCGCACCGTCGAACAGGTAGCCGCCGTCCTTCTCCGTCAAGCTATACAGGAGGGCACCGTTGTTGGTATTCACCGTGTTGGTGATGGCGACGTAGTCCGAAAAGCTGAACCGAAGCACCGGCAGCCCCACCTGCGAAGCGCCGTACAGGTTGATGCCCGGTGCCGTCAGTTGCACTTCAAAGTAGCTCTGCTCACCACCCATGGCAAGGTGCGGATTCATCAGGAGCAAGGCACCGCCGCTGGCTGAGTGCGATGGCGCAATGGCCCAGCCGTTGGAACCGTCCTGCATGTCCATGTTGTCAGGGCTGAACTCGCTGCCCGCTTGGCTGGGCATAGGGCCGTGTGACGTGTTCAGCGCGGCCAGTCGTGTGCCGGATGCGGGGGATGCAAGTGCAGCCTCTGCACCTGCGCTCGACTGCATGAGGCGATTGCCCGCGACGAACTCAAAGTTCACAAAGTGCTCTTCATGCTGCATTATGTCGAGCGCAGAGATGGGCAGCACCTGCCGGGCCTCTGGACTGAGCTTGTCACCGTGCGCCTTGCCGTAGGCGTTGATGCCTGCGGCGAATGCTTCCAGATAGCCGCGAAACTCCGGTGTCTGCGCTTGGAGCCATACTTTGGCACGCTGCGGCACCTCGTTCAGCAGTACCCAGCGATCGGTCTTCATGTTGCGGTCACCCTCGCCCGCGCCATAGATCTCGCTGCTCTTGCCGCGGCTGCCCGCCATCACGTGCATCAGCAGGTCGCCGTGCGCCTCAGCTTGCGCGTAGCCGTACAGGTAGAACATGTCTCCTGTGGTCTTCGCAAAGATGTGCGGCACACCCCATTTGTCCCAGAGAATCTCAGAGCCGTGCTGCGGCTTGTACGCTTTCTGGCCGAGGCAGGGCAGGGCGAGGCTCAGCAGAACGACAGTGCTGCATACGAGGCGGCGAAGCGGCATGCTGCTCCTTGGTGTGTCGCTTGAGATGTGGGGTACATGCGCAGGGTAACATTTCACGCGGGCGCGATTATCTAAAAGCGTTGCCCTAGCATGTACGTATGCTGCATGTCCTTTGGATACAACTCAGGCCACTTTCGCTCTCTTGGGAATAGCACTTCTGATCTACATTCGGATCTTGTATGTCAGGCGTCGTAATCGGAACTCGTGACGCTTACCTGAGGACGGTACCAATCAGCTACACGCGTTCGAGCACGTCGATCTCGGACACGATGGCGGCGGCTTCCGCCTCCAGCATGTCGCGCTGCGCGGCAAAGTCCTCGGCGGGGTACTTGCCGGCCTTATGCTCGAAGTTCAAGTCACGGAGATTGCTGTACACCATGTCGCGGCGCTCAAGGAGGAAGTCGAGGCGGCTGTTGACCCGTTGGGTCACGGTAACCTTTTCCGGCCAGAAAGTATAGGCGAAGAGGATCACGAGCAGAACGAGTCCGGCGGCAAAACCCATGAACTAAAACTCCGTTTCGCGGCGGATGCGTTGACGCATGCTGTCACCCGCAGTGCCGCTGAACGCCATACCCGGTGCGACTGCGGCGGCAATCATGTGGCGGCCCTTCCACCGGCGAATGAGCACGGCTGTGCCTGCAAGCGCGAGCACGAATACGGCAATCGGCACGATCCACGCGGCATTGTCAAAGCCGCCGCGGATGGGCGCGGCCAGCACTGTGGGACCGTACTTAGCGACGAAGAAGTTGAAGATACTGGTGTCGGTACCGCCGCCCGCAACCTGCGTGCGCAACTCGCGGATCATGCCGTCAGAGTTTGGGCAGCCCACATGGTTGCACTCCAGCAGAATCTGGCCGCAGCCGCAGGTGCAAACCATCTTGTGGCCTAGCGAGGAAAACTTGGCCGTGGTGTCACCGGCGCCAATGGTCGCGAGCGCGACCGTAAACAGCAGCACCGTTTGCAGCAGGCGGCTCCGTAGAAGCTTGAGCATCAGTCGGCACCGACGGTCTGCAGCTAACTGACAGGCAGTATGGGCGTAGTCCGGTCTTTCAGCAGCGGCCCCATGCCCGGCAAGATCGCGAGTACTGTTCCCGCAAAAACCACAGCCACACCAACCCAGATCCAAGACACAAGGGGGTTCAAATAGAATTTGAGGATTGGGCGATTCGTATCCAGGTTTCGCCCCATGAAGGTCACATACAGATCGCGCAAAGGGGTGGAGTGAATAGCAACTATGGTTGACGTCGTCTGACTGGCAAGGTAGAAGCGCTTCTCCGGTGCCATTTGTGTGATCTTTTTGTTTCCGCGGTACACATCAAGCAGGGCAAAGTCTGTGTCGTAGTTTGCATTTGAGTCTTGGGTATAGCTCTGGCACACCAGCTTGTAATTGCCGATGGATATGGAATCGCCGTAACTCATTTCCATCTCTTTAGATTGGTTGAACGCGCCACCTGCGAGCCCCGCGAACAGGGCCACAATCCCGACGTGAACCAGGTAGCCACCATAGCGCCGATTATTGCGCATGGTGAGCGCCCACGCTGCGACGGGCAGACTTTTGCCGGTCTGCACCTGTACGACATGTGCGCCACGCAGGAACTCTGCCAGGATGGCTACGGTAACGCCCGCGCCAATGGAGAAGCAGACCAGCGCGTAGAGTTGCGCTTCCAGATCTTCTGGCGGTGCGCTCCACGGGCGCAGGCCGCTGACCATAAGGATGACGGCGCTACCAACGATGGCGGTGCAGGGCAGGATGAAGTTGCGACGGATGGAGCGCAACGACGTGGCTCGCCATGCCAGCAGCGGACCCACGCCAGTCAATAGCAGCAGGAACAGGCCGATGGGTACCGCAACGCGGTTGAAGAAGGGCGCGCCCATGGTCACCTTGCTGCCCTGCACATACTCGCTGAGCACAGGGAAGAGCGTGCCGAAGAGGACGGTGAAGCACGCCACCAGCAAGACCAAGTTATTGAACAGGAACGAGCTTTCGCGCGAGACGATCGACTGCAGCTTGTGCTCGGTGGTCAGGTGCTTGCTCTGCTTGAAATAGGTAAAGAGGCACACCGCAAAGGTGATGCAGAGGAACGTGGTGAACCAGTTGCCGATGCTGCTTTGCGCAAACGCGTGCACACTGCTGACAATGCCGGAGCGGGTGAGTAGCGTCCCCAGGATAGTAAGCATGAACGTCAGGAAGATGAGCCAGACGTTCCACTTCTTCATCATGCCGCGCTTTTCCTGCATCATGACGGAGTGGAGAAAGGCGGTGGCCGTGAGCCAGGGCAGGAACGAGGCGTTCTCCACCGGGTCCCTGCCCCAGTAGCCACCCCAGCCCAGCACCGCAAAGGCCCAGTGCATGCCCAGCGAGATGCCAACGGTGAGGAACAGCCACGTTACTAGCGTCCAACGGCGGGTAATACGAATCCACTTTTCGCCGGGGTAGCGCATCATCAATGCGCCCAGCGCAAACGCGAAGGGAACTGAGAAGCCCACATAGCCCAGGTACAGCATGGGCGGGTGGATGATCATTTCCGGGTACTGCAGGAGGGGATTAAGGCCGTTGCCGTCGGCTGGAATCGCTCCTCGGACCAGCGAGAACGGCTCTGCAGCAAAGTTCAACAGGGCCAGAAAGAAGACCTGCGGTGCGGCAAGGATGGTAGAGGCATAGGCAAACAGGCCCGGGTCTTCACGATGTCGCAGACGCAACACAAAGCCGTACGCTGCCAGCAGAAAGGCCCACAGCAGCAGCGAGCCTTCCTGGCCGCTCCACAGCGCGCTGAACTTATAGGCGGGGTGCAGAGCGATGTTAGTGTGTTCGCGAATGTACTCGACGGAGAAGTCGTTGGTGTACGAGGCCCAAACCAATGCAAACGCCGCGCAAGCCACCGCGACGAAGCTGGCAACACCCGCGCGTCGCGCTGTCTCGCTCAGCCGCTCCGGCGACACGCGCAGCACAAGCCCGCGTGCCGAGGCAAATAGCGCAAGGCCTCCGGCCAGCAGCGTGTAGCAGCATAGGCAAAATGCCAGCAGGAGCGCGAAGCTGCCGAAGGTGGGCATGGGATGGACCATTGATTACCCGCGCTGCGTTCGCGCTGCGCTATTCTCGCAGGACTTGCAAGGCTATCGCAACTGCATGGAAAGTACGGTGCGACTACCGCACAAACCGCCCGACTACCGCACAGTAGGCGCGGCGGCTGAGCCCTGGGTAGACGCAGGCTCAGGCGAGGTGGCCACCATCTTCTCCACGGTCGCCAGCAAGTTATGCGGCTGCAAGGGCTTGAGACGAAATGTGACGTGGAGGTCGCGATAGGCGTCCTCTGCTTCGTCCAGGCCGCTGATGACCAACACGGGCACCTCTGGCTGCAAGTGGCGCAACTGACGTACGAACTCGGCACCGTTCATGCCCGGCATGATGTGATCAGTAATGACTAAATCAATCGTCTCGGTGAACTCGTGCGCTTGGATTTGTTCTAACGCACGCTGCGGGTGCAGCACAGGAATAACAAAGTACCCGGCCCGCTTCAGGATGGTCTGCCGTGTTGCTGCCTGCACCGCATTATCGTCGATCAACAGAATGGTCGCCTGCATATCGTTCCTCTCCCAAGGCAGGCCAGTGCGCACGGTACACCCGCATTCATTCAGTACGATGCAGAAAAATGCTTGAAAGGCGGCTCCTGTCCTGTTGTCAACCGCAGCCCCCGAGCTTTGTCAGATTGGAACAGTTTTCAGTAGCGGGAGTCGGCGAACATGCCCGACCGACGCAGACCACCCTGCGATAATCGACAGCATGAAGCACCGCAGCATTGGCCACTACGACCTGCTCCGCAAACTGGGGGCCGGTGGCAGTGGTGTGGTGTTTCTTGCGAACGACACCCAGTTGCAGCGGCCCGTGGTGTTGAAGATTCTGCAGCGTGGCACCTTGAGCGAAGAGGAGATGCGCCGCACCTACCTGCGCGAGGCCCGCATCGCGTCTGCCATCGAGCACCCGAACGTGTGCGCTATTTACGACGTAGGTGAGATCGACCAGGACGCCTACATCGTTATGCAGTATGTGCCCGGCAAGCCGCTCGACCGGCTGGTGGCGGGAGGCCCCGCCAATGTGGAGCTGGTGCTTTCCGTCGGCATTCAGGCAGCGGATGGGCTGGCGGCGGCGCACGCGCTGGGCATCTTCCACCGGGACCTAAAGCCCGCCAACATGGTGCTGACGGACGGTGGTCTGCGCAAGATTCTCGACTTCGGCCTGGCGCGCCGCATCCGCGTGGAAGACGTCGACTTCGACCCGGCGCTGCATGCGGAGCGCATGCCACTGCCGGAGACCTACACGGCGCGTGGCGGTACCGTGGCATACATGGCGCCGGAGCAGTTTGTGACCGGGCGTTCGTCCGTGCAAAGCGACATCTTTGCGCTCGGCGTTGTGCTGTACGAACTCCTGACGGGCCGTCATCCGTTCCACCGGCCCGACACGCCGGACTTTCAGACGGTGCGGGCCATCCAGTTCACCGAGCCGCAACGCATCCGTGACCTCGCACCCCTGGTCCCGCTCGAGTTGGAAAGCGCGATTTTGCATTGCCTGAGCAAGCAGCCCTCGGAACGCTTCTCGTCCGCTGGCGAGCTGCGCGAGAGTCTGCGAACCGTGCTGAAGGCCTCACAGATGGATGCGCTGGTGGTACCCGCGGCCAGCCTCTCCGTACAAAACTCCCTGGAATTCCGAACGCCGGAAGAGCAGAAGCGTTCCACCGGCCTGCTCTCCATGCTGGCGGAGCGATTTCGTGAGAGCGGCGGTAATCTGAACCACAACACCATTGTGGTGCTGCCCTTTGTCAACATGGGCGCGAGAGACGACGTAGGCCTGTACGGCCACGCGCTGGCCGATGCCATTGGCGCGCGGCTCGCCCGGATGCAGAGCCTGGTGGTGCGGCCTTCCAGCACATTGATGAACGTGCCGCCCGGCCAGTTGGACCCGCTCAGCACCGGTCGCCAGCTTTCAGTGGAGTACGTTGTGGCGGGCAGCTTTCTGCGCGGCAAAAAGGGCTTCGACCTGAACTGGCAGATGCTGCATGTGCCAGAGCAGGCGATCCGGGCGGGTGGTTCCATTAGCGTGGACTCGTTCGATCTGGTCGCCGTGCAGAACGAGATTGGGACGGAAATCTTCAGTGCCTTGCGTGGCGGTGCCGGGGTGCGGACATCCGCCGCGCAGCGCGGCGATCGGAACGAGCAGGGACCGCTCGAGGGTGCTGCGTCCGAGGAGTACCTGCAGGCCCGTGCCCTGCTGAACAGCTTTATGTTCCGTACCGGCAGCCCGGACGACCTGCAACGCGCGACCGCCATGTTCAACGCCGTGGTGCAGCGCAACCCGACGTTTGCGCCCGGCTGGAGCGGCCTGGGCATCACGCACCTGCAGTACCTTCGCCACGGGCTGGGCGGGCAGATGCACCTCTTGGAGATGCGGCGCGCCTTGGACAAGGCACTCGCACTCGATCCAAGTTCGGTGGAGGCTAATCTCTACCGCATCTACATGCTCCTATCGCGCGGCGAGAAAGAGAGCGCGCGGCATGGCATTGCAAACCTGCTGCAGACGGCGGACAACAACCCCAGCGTGCATCGCATTGCAGGCACGACGTTGCGTAGCGACGGCCAGTATGACGATGCGCTGCGGCAGTTCGGCATCAGCCTCCGGTTGAACCCTGCGGATGCGGCTGTCATCTACAACCATCGCGCCCGCGTGTATCAGTATCAAAACCAGTTCGAACTGGCAGATGAGGAGATTCGCAAAGGCCTTACGCTGGAGCCAAAGCAGCCCATGCTGTGCATCACTCGGGGCTACCAGTACATGCGCCTGGGCCAACTGGAACACGCCATCAGTACGTTTGAAGGTGTGCTGCGCGATGACGACTCCCTGCGCATCGTGTACCCAACCATCGCCATGTGCTACGCCATGCTGGGGCAGCGGGAGAAAGCGCAGACCTTTATTGTGGAGGAAACGCTGGCGGCAGCGGAGGCGGACAGCGAGATGGCGTACCGCCTCGCGACGTTCTTCGCCATCGACGGTGAAAGCAGTGAGGCCCTGCACTGGCTGCGGCGCGCCGTGTACCTGGGCAATGAAAACTATCCCTGGTTTTCACGCAATCCGGCGTGGGCGCGTATGCAGGACCAAAGCGAGTTCCAAGTGGTGCTGCACGACCTGAAGAAGAGCTACGGACGGAACACGAAGAGTTGGAAGCGGTTGCTGGCACAGGTCCAGCACTGAGTTACAGGTCACACCTTATACGACACATGGAGATGTTCAGACTACCGCGGGGCAGAAGCCCGGCTGGCCAATTGAGCATCCTTTGGAACTAATGCTGCCATGCTGCCCGGTTGGCTATCCATCAGAATCTCGCTTTGCCGGACATACACTTCACGTGTCACAACGGAGCGTAATGCCGCCCAGGCCTGGGAGGCCGCGGCATAGTCTGGACTGCTGTGAACCTTGTCGTAGATAGTGTGACTAGGCCAGTCCGACTGCTGCATGTAGTTGTAGCTGCCGGGCGAACCCTCGCCGACACGCCACAAGTGGTAGACGCACGTAGAGCAACCGGCTTTGCGAATGGCCTCGTTCAATCCCGCGATCGCTGCACGAATGCGCTCTTCTGCACGTGGCTGCTGAACGTCTACCCACAGGAGGTGTATCGCTTGGAATGCTTGTGCATCCGCAGGCGGTGACTGTGCAGGAGTACGGGGCTGTGCTCTGGCAACCGGGCCAGCGAGCAAGGTAGAACAAAGCAGCAGAAGCGACAGGCTGGTCTTCATGTCAGTCACCATGCGATGCCTCGCAAGGATTGCAGACTAACCCGTAAGGCCTCACACGTCAATTGGTAGGAACGAAGCTCTGTTGCGCCGTGTTTGGCTGCTGTGCTGGAGCGTACGCCTGTGTCGCAGGCACAGGACTTGCAGGGACGGGCTGCGCGTAGGAGAAATTTGGCTCGCGTATCAGGCCGCCGATGACCAGTGGCTCGGTAAGCCCCAGCACGACCAGCGTATTCTGCGGCAGGTGTGCCTGGCGATCTTGTTTGAGCCACCACGCCGTGCTGACACCCGCGCCCACGCCTGCGCCGATGAGCGCGCCCGCGGGGCCACCCAGAACGCCGCCCGCGGCGGCGGCTCCACCCGTGGTAAGCGACATGGCAGCCAGCGTTGCGCCCGCATGGTCCTTGCGCAGGATATTGCCTTCATCGTCTACGCGGGTGTTGCGGTACTGGTCCGTGTCGATAACGGCGGCGTGCAGCGGCATGCGTGTGCCGTCAGGCAGCACCACGGCCTGGGCCTGCAGATGAATGAGAGCAGCTCCGCGAATGCGGCGACCGCCACGTGCGCGCGTGATGATGCCCTCCACAGTGGAGCCGGCAGGCAGGACCACGCGACCGTCATTCTCCACATTCTCGGTCAGGTCTGCCAGAAAGGGCGTGTTTGGCTGTGTTTCGTCTGTAGTGACGCCGACACGCATGCGCATGCGAAGGGTGGTGCCCACGGGCAGTTCGTTCGGCCTGCGAGGCACGTCCGTCACAATGCCGGCATCGGGGTCGGCAGGCGCTGCCGCTTCTACGCGCGTGTGCAACGTCACTTCTGGCCGGTAGGGCTGGTAAACCTCGGCCGTTGCCGGCGTGGCAGGAATGGCAGCTGACGGCTTTGCTTCCAGTGCGGGTGCATCCTCCACCACGGTATCCGGCGGCCGCGACACGCCGCTTTGCTGGGCAAGGAGGGGAGTGCTGACCATGACGGCGGCAAGTGCCAGATGTAATTTCACAGGACGGCTCCTGCGCCTAACGGTGGCGCATAGCAGGAGGGTAGAGGAAAACAGGCACTTGTGGCAGCCGTTATCTCCCTGTGAACCTGAAGCGTCAACTACTCATATGTCGCGGGTTCAAGGTGGCATGGGCTGTAGCGCCCGGTCGGTGTGGGTTTGCTAAAATCACACGGACAGCGGCGGCTACGCGCGCTGGCACGTTAGGCACCATGGCTGAATTTGTGGAGAGTATTGCGGCGGCTGGCGGAGGCCGGGTTGCTGTCGACCGGCGGCCCCGGCTGAACGACAGGCTGGTTCACCGCGTGGTCTCCAACGGGTTCGCTCCTGCAGCAAAAGAACAGAAAGGCACCATGACCGAGATCGTTTCCATCACCGCCCGCGAAATCCTGGACAGCCGTGGCAATCCCACCGTGGAGGCAGACGTAACCCTGTCGGGCGGTGCAATGGGGCGCGCCGCCGTACCCAGCGGTGCCAGCACCGGCGAACACGAGGCTGTGGAACTGCGGGATGGCGACAAGGAGGTCTATTTGGGCAAGGGGGTGCTGCAGGCAGTCGAGAACGTCGAGACTGCCATTGCGCCGGAGCTGCAGGGCATCGACGCCAGCAACCAGCGCCTGATCGACGAAACGATGCTGCAGTTGGACGGTACCGAGAACAAGGGACGCCTGGGCGCAAACGCGATCCTTGCCGTGTCTATGGCCTGTGCCCGCGCCAGTGCCAACGCGCTCACGCTGCCGCTGTACCGCTACCTGGGCGGCGTGAATGCGTGCCTGCTGCCCACGCCTATGATGAACATTCTGAATGGTGGCGCGCATGCGGACAACAACGTGGACTTTCAGGAGTTCATGATCATGCCCGTGGGCGCGGAGACCTTTAGCGAGGCGCTGCGCTGGGGCGCGGAGACGTTCCACACGCTTAAAGGCGTCCTCAAGAGGAAGGGCTACAACACCGCCGTGGGCGATGAGGGCGGTTTTGCACCGTCATTGAAGTCGAACGAGGAAGCCCTTGAAGTGATACTTGAGGCCATTGAGCTCGCGGGTTTTGCCGCGGGCGAGGACATCGCACTCGCACTCGATCCGGCATCGAGCGAGTTCT
Organism: uncultured Terriglobus sp.; assembly: GCA_937873305.1. Taxonomy (GTDB): domain Bacteria; phylum Acidobacteriota; class Terriglobia; order Terriglobales; family Acidobacteriaceae; genus Terriglobus. Next base: position 13,321 of record CALMOM010000213.1, on the reverse strand, counting down.
ACAACAAGGACACCGGAAAGTATGTGTTCAAGAAGTCTGACAAGAGCGAAAAAAGTTCTGCCGAGATGGCTGCATACTGGGCGGGCTGGGTGCGGCAGTACCCGATCATCTCCATCGAAGACGGTCTGGCGGAGAACGATTGGGAAGGCTGGAAGATTCTGACCGACGAGATCGGCGACCGCTGTCAGTTGGTGGGCGACGACCTCTTCGTGACTAACAGCAAACGGCTGCGCGAGGGCATCGACAAGGGTGTCGCAAACTCCATTCTGATTAAGGTTAACCAGATCGGCACCGTGTCAGAGACGCTGGATGCGATCGAACTGGGCCGCCGCTACGGCTACACGTCGATCATTTCGCACCGCTCCGGCGAGACGGAGGACACCTTCATTGCGGACCTCGCGGTGGGCACGGGCGCAGGCCAGATCAAGACGGGTTCACTCTCGCGCACGGACCGCATTGCCAAGTACAACCAGTTGCTGCGCATTGAGGAAGAGCTTGGGCAGGGCGCAGAGTACCTGGGCATCGAGTCGGTGAACTGCGAGTAACAGGCGCGGAAGTCGTCCTGCGCGGGACTGCGCCAATCCCAGGCGGATCCTAGCGCTCTGCGTGAGGATGGTATTCTCAAGTTGCTGGAGAGATGGCAGAGTGGCCGATCGCGCACGCTTGGAAAGCGTGTATACCGCAAGGTATCCAGGGTTCGAATCCCTGTCTCTCCGCCATCCACACTTCCTGCGCAATGTTCACGCAGATCTCCAAGAGACATGCAACTGAGCGGCTTCCAGGGCGGCCTAAACACGCCATGTGCCGCGAAAGTGTGGTCCTATGAGTGTAAGCAGGCGGCTCTGCATCAGTGACTCTCAGCCTGAGACGGTCAGGACCCTTGCCGCGCAGGAGTGTGGCCGTGAGGTCTGCGTTGTCGTTACTGGTTGTTGTGGTGCTTTGTCTCTGTGCGGCAGACAGGCTGTCATGGGCGCAGACCGGGCAGGTGTTTTCGCCAACTTACACCAGGCCTGGCCAGGGATCCGCCAAGGGTGACGGCTCGGTAAACGCATCGCCGCAAACGGTGCTGGACAACACCCTGGGCCGCAACGTGGGCTTCGGCGATCGGCTGAACAATTCTATCTACCTGCGGTCGTTTCACGCGTCCTCACAAGTAGCTATCTTCGCCACGCCCGGTATTTCCGAGGCGCGTAGCGTGGTTGCCTCCAAACTTAGCCCCGGAGACTTCGGCGGCTACCGCAACTACTGGAATACGATCTGTGCGCTGACTGCGTCCGCCGACGAGGCCTGCAAGCTCTATCACGATGCTGTCATGCCGGTTCGCAGCTACACCGCGACGCTTGCCTCCGTGAACGGTGACAGGAGCGAGGTCATGACAAAGCCGACTGACAATTGCGGCATGGCTGCGGTCGAAGACAATAACTGCTCGGGCGGGCAGCGCTGGCTCATCGACATGACTGCTGAGCCGGTGTACCGCGGCACGGTCACTGCTATCACGTTTCCGAGCGCCTCCGCATTAGGCACCATGCGTCTGAGCGGGACCCCGGACCTACCGGTCACCGTGCACGCGGTCATTCCGGCGGGCGTCCCAGACACGACCGACGCCCTGAACGGCGACACGATCGTTGTGACCATCGCAGGCACCACCGGTCCCATGCCCAGCAGCGGGTCGTGGTGCATCAACGGAGCCTTCAGCGCGGAGATCGATTGCGGTACGTACACCGCGAACGGCACGGCGCTGACGCTGACAGGGCATCGCTGGCCGCACAGTAATGCCTCTGGGGCGCCGCTGATCTTCTTTACCACGCCACGGCAGGCGGTGCTTGCGCTGGACAGGACATATACAGATAGCAACATAGGCTATGCGGTGCTGGGCAACGCCTCAGCAGACACGGTGTACTGGACGGCCATTGGCGGTGGTCAGCGCACGGGCGCTAGTCTGCAGCAGTTTGCCAAGAACTACACCGCCACGGGCACCAATGGCATCGTCATTTATGACGCCGCCTACGTTGCCAGTACGGAAGACCCCGTCAAGGCAGGCACGGCGGCGAGCCACGACGGCTACATGCGGCTTGGCTGGAATGTGCTCGCGTTGCAGCCGGGTCATACGGTATCGGAACTGCTGCCGCCCAGCACCAGCCTGTACGTGCGCGATGACTTCATCTATCCAACGCAGTTCAGCTACAACAGCAAGATCGATGGTGTGGTGGTGAATGACAACGTACCAGCCATCTTTGCCGTGCAACTTGCCAATCGGCACGATCGAACGGTCGCAGGAACAGGCATGCACCCGCTGCCGGATATTCTGCCGATCGGCCCGTACGGAGACCCCAAGGAACTCGGTGCCTTCAATTCGCTCTTGACGTCCGCCTTTGCGCCGGAGCGAGGACTCCTGATCACCTATAACTGCCAGGGAGGTCCCTCCGTCTTCGCGGCAGGCTGCCCCAAAGACAAAGAATGGGCAGTCTGGGCGAACCAGAGCACCGGCGAAGGTTACTTCAACAATTTGAATGATCATGCAGAGGTGTACGGCCACATTGGGCGCTACGCACGGGAGTCATTTGCCTACAAGTTCTGGAACTCGCCCAACGGGGCCGCGGGACTTGTCTTTCCGCAGGGTCTGACGGCTGGGTTCGGCGGGTGCCCACTCACTCCCAATGCCATGCAAGGAGCAACGACGCTGACACTGGGAAACTCGCAGGGAACGGGCGCGCCTTGCACGTTGGTGAGTGGGGCCAACAATGTAATCGAGAGCACGGTTGTGGCCTCTGACACCATCACGCCCCGGACCGGGCTCTTCCATCTCACTGGCACGCAGACCATCCACACCATGACGCCGCTACCCGGCATGGCACCACGTTTGGGCGCGGGTGCGGGCGGCTGCGTTGACTTCATCACCGATGACCCAGTCACATTTAGCGCGGGCACAGGCGTCGGTCAGTTCAAGAATGCACTTGCTGCCGATGCCGGTATGCTGTACCGCGCATGCTACACGCCCTCCACGGGCCTCTGGTACGCCAAGTAGGCAGCGCCGCTGGTGTGTTCGCGCTTCGCAGCATGGCACCCAGCGTGAGCACATGACCGCACCTGTAGCTGGGACCGCATGCGATTGCAGCAGCTTGCTCGCGTCTCACTCACCGTAGAACTCGCACATAGTGCAACGAAACTGGCTCCAGTGGCAGCATGCCGCACGGATGTAGGCAAAACGCCACCTAGACTCTATGTCTGATAATGAAGATTCTGTATAGTCAGTTTTTGTATCCGTGATCGGATGCGAGTTGCGATCTGCAGGTCGAGGCGTAAGTCGCCGCGAGGCTTACAGCAAACAGCGCAACTGCTCCCCAGATACCCGTCCGCGCAACGCCGTTGACGACCCTATCGGCTCCGGTTTGAACACCGAACACGCGCTCCACAATCCAGGCACTTGAGACCGCAGCCGCAAGGAACGCGCACACGACGCGCAGCGTCGGGTACGCCCGTGTGCGACTCATCAAAAGCAGCGAGGGCAAAATCAGGATGACCACCAGCATCTGCATGGCTTCGATGCCCAGATTGAACGAAAGAATACCACCAACACGGTCCCAGCGTGAGAGCCCGAGTCGGTCGAGCGTCGTGGCAAAAGCTAGGCCGTGGATAAGGCCGAAGAAAGCGCCAATCCAAGCTTCCTTGCCTGGGAAGATCGGTCGCAACGCATGGATTGCCGATATCAGGATCGAGAGAGCGATCAGCCCTTCGATTGGCCTACTCGGAACATGAACTACCTTTATCGCGGCGAGCGTAAGTGTTAGGGAGTGGCCGATGGTGAATGCAGTGACGATGCCGGCGACTCGGAGCAGGCTCCGACGAACGCCAACTCTTCCCTGCCATCGTGACCCGACCACAAGAAGCGGTGCGGGTAGGAGGAGCACCAGAAGGAAGAGGAGATGATCTGTGCCTTCTGCGATGTGTTGCATCCCAAGGCGAAACAAGCTCAAGAACTGAAAGCGCTCGATCCAAAAGCGAAAGCCCGAATGGGAAGCAGAAGAGCTATCTGCGATGCCCGCTTGCGTGTAGTCGAGTTCGTAAAGTGACTGCTGTGGGTTGCGCTTTTGGTCCACAATGCGAAATGCAGGCTGTTGTGGAACCTCGACATTGACCAGGTAAACCGACCCGGCATTTCGATGGTGGTTCGAGAGATTAAAGCTGTGTTCTGCTGCGTTCGTGGCTGGCGGATTGACGTGGTACTCGACGGTGATTTCACCAAGGCCGTCCCGCAACTGCGCCGCTTCGGGAACGGACCATCTGTCCAGCTGCGCCGTCGCGGACCGCCCATCTATGGTGATCGAGAGTTCGTGCAGAACGCGCTCCACATAGGCCTTTGTTTCGCTTTCAGAGAACGCGCCATCGTGGTTGGTATCTATATCCGCGATCACCGATGGAGCCATCAACACACCGGGAATCAAACGCATGGAAGCGCTGACCCGGTTCGTCTGCAGTGACAGGATCGTCGCCTGGAGATACTCATCGATGCGATGCGCCCACGCTGTTCTTCCAGCAAGGAGGAGGAAGTAAAGAGCGGTGCCAGCCACCAACTTCCGGTTCATGGCTTCAGCAGCGCACTTCCATAGTCGTTGGTTGGGTCGCGGTACATGGTATGGACGTGATTACCCGGCTCGTCACTCTGAGGCGCATACTCCAGGACTAGGTGAGGTCCCTGGATGCGGTAGTACGCGGTGATGTTCGCCCCGGCCTCTGCGAAAGTGTTGCCACTCCAGGCGAAATAAGTATCTTTTAGTTCAGCTTTGAGCTGAGTCATTCGAGCCGTTGCGTACGGCTCCGTCAAAATGCCCGTCCATTCGGCAATGACATCCAGCAACATGGCCTGCTGTTTCGCGGTCATGCTGGAAGCCTTCAGGCCTTCGGGGGCGATCTTCTTCCCATCCTGCCCAGGTCCAAGCACCAGGTCGGCAACCTGATAGTTGAGGACAGCCTGTTTGCGTTGTGCGTCATCCAGGGTCTGCAGCAGCGCGAGTGCCTTATCGCTCTCGCGGCCGAGCGGTCGTATGGTTTTCCCGTTCAACTTGAACAGTGCTGGTTGCGCGCCGGTCAACGTGGGGGTCATCACTCCTCGAGTGCCAGCGACCGTGATATTCAGCGCTAGGTGATGACCGCCGAATTGCAGCATCCAGGGCTGTGTCGAGGAAGGCATTCCAAGAAACGAGATGAAGTAAAGATCGCTGCCGAACAGGTCACCTCCCGGAGGACGGCTGCCGGGGGCGCCCGGACCACCAGGCCCACCCGGTCCACGACCGCTGAACCCCGGCGGAGGTCCACCCTGTCCATCGCGTGGAGGTCCTCCCGGCCCTCTTCTCCCACCCGGACCACGCTTCGATCCATTCGCTTCGAAGTCGTCATCCGCTTCGCGAATCTCGTTTACCTTTTCCACACCCATTGAGCTAAGGACAGTTCCCAGCAGCTTCATCACGGCTTCCTGCTGAGGAACCGTCATTTGCTTTAGGCTGATGCCCCCACGAGCCACGACACCCGTTGGAAAGTTCGACCACCGCGCCCGTTGCGTCGTGTCATTGAAGGCGTACACCACCTTCTGTCGCTGCTCAGCGGTAAGTGTTCCAAGGAATGTTTCGGCAGCGCGCACAACCTCCGCAGTCGAGCTTTTCTGCTGCGCTCCGCCCACTGAGGCGAGAGCAAAGACTGCTGTAATTGCAAGGGTACGAAGTCGCTTCATTTGGCCGCCGTCAGCTTTACGCTGTACTCGTTCGTTGGGTCGTGGTAGAAGGTATGCGCCTGCATGGCTGGATCGTCGTCGACACCTTGGGGTGAGATCTCAATAATCAGTCTTGGATTCCTAGATGCGGTATTGGAAACGTGCAGTTCTCACTAAAAGTGAATGGTTGGACTGCTGCAAGCGAAAAAGAGGTCGAAGCTCTCGCCTTCTATCTTTTTCTGACCGTATAAGCGACAGCGTCTGTTAAGGCGAGCACAGAGGCGATTACGGTCTTCTTTCTTATGGGTATCCTCAAGCATCTGGGTGCGGCGCTGCTGAATCCTCCTTGCAGTATGCAAGACGGTACTGTTTAGTAATGGATTCAAGCTGCGCTTTCATTGTGTAACGGAGCAAAGTCCGATAGGAGTGATTCTGTGTTTGTCCTTTGAGGCGATTATGAGGTGTGTCATATTACCCTGCCGCCAACCAGGACGCAGCACCTCCACAGAACCCGCGAAAGGCCAAGCCCGGGCATAAGCGATATCCGGTGTCATTGCAAAGCTGCAAGTGGCGCTAGGTCCGTTGCCCAGTTCACCTTCCATCACGACCGCCAGCAGATCATTCTGGAGCAGACCGACGCCGCGAAGGGATTGGAAGACCAGTACATCGATCGGTTCGACTCCCGTAACAAGCCGCTCAAGGTGCGTTGAAGACGACACGTTCTTTTCTGTTGCGTCTTCAGCAAGGACCAGCGTGTCCGCCACACCGTCCCATCGAGAACAAGCGCCTGATCACGCGCCCTCGATCGTCAAGGCACAGCACACGGGAACATAGCCGCGGATCGCATACGCCTGCGAGTGTCGGTAGAATTGCATGTGTATCGGGGTTCGTTCCATCGCTTCGATCTCATCCCGATCATGATTACCAAGAAGTTCTCCTCTGACATGAAATGAAGCGCTTAGGGAGCTTTTAATGCTGGTAAGTAGCGCATCCACCTGCAGAACAGAGGAGCGGTCAGACCTTCCTCTCGTTCAGGCTGCCGCCACAATGCGGTCATAGTTGCTTCGGAAGAGCGCGAGTGCCGCGGGAACACCAATTCTCGAAATGTATTCGTGGACCCAGCCTTCCTGATATTGGAAAGGCTTTGCACTCCCTTTGGCGATCATCGCTTCTGCAAGGCTGGGGATAGTCGCAAGGTGCAGGTCGCCATCCAGATGGATGTGACCCAGCTCCTCGTCTCCGACATAGAAGTCGATGCCGTCGATCTGCCGAGGTTTGTAAAACGTCCAGTGTCCGGTTGCGATGACTCCCGGCCATGAGGCAATGCCCTCGGCAACAGCCGCGATTGCGCCAGAAAGTGCCGGCGGTGCTACTACCGGCCCTTTCTTGGAGCGAGGCATCGTATTTCTTGCGCGTTCCAGCATGACAAGCTCCTACCGGCTCTCACCGGATCTGCTTACGAAAGCCAAGTCCTAGGCGAGGACGGCCGGCTTGAGCACTTGTTCGGCCCACTGCCGAAAGGTGGTCGGTGTAGCCGATTGTGGTGTGCGCGGCACGGCATTATCCAAGCCCTCGTTCTTTGCCGCCATCATGTCAGCATACCCATTGACGACCGCAGGAGACATCCCAAAGCCGGCGAGTCGCTGCTTGAACGCATCCAGCGGGATTTGTTTGAAGCCGACCGGTTTGCCAAGAACCGCTGAAAGCGTCGATGCCATTTCGTCAAAGCTCACATCCTCCGGACCCAGTACTGGAACTTCGCTATGTCCGGTCCAGGTCGTGTCGAGGAGATGTTGCGCGGCAACTACTGCGATGTCACCCGTAGCGACTGTCGGAAATTTACGATCAGCAGACAACGGCGAAAAGAACATGCCCTGTGCCTTGATCGCGCCGGCCTGCTGGAGAAGATTGTCCATAAACGAGGGCATGGTGAG
>CALMOM010000213.1:4416-5673 GCA_937873305.1 uncultured Terriglobus sp. | reverse complement strand
CCCGTACTTGCAATGAGGTCATCCATCGCCAGCGAGGCGGTAACAAGGCCGGCGTGTCCAACTGCCTGCGTTCCCCGGCCCAGCGCTGAGATGGCAACCACGCGCTTCACACCCTGTGATTTGAAGGCCTCGGCCGCCGGGCGCGTAAAACCGACGTATGCGGCTTCCATGCTTGCCGCCTGAGTAGGAGGCGGAACAAGCCAGAACACCGTGTCTGCGCCCTCGAACGCCTTCGTGACGACTGCCCTTTGACCATGCGAACCCTCGACAACATCCACCCGGCCGGCTAGATCGCCCAGCTTCGAAGCATCGCGGACTATGACGCGAATCTGCTCGCCGCTCTTAAGAAGAAGGTTTAGGACTTGCTTGCCAATGCTTCCGGTAGGTGCGGTGACGACGATCATGATTTCTGCTCCAATGTATGTGTATGTATCGAATTAGGGTTACGAGAGGGAGCTTGCTGATGCACTGGCAGCATCGGGAACTTAGGCAACCCGCCCACAACAGAGGTCGCTGTTAGAACTTCCGTCCTGGTTCTTGCGCTCATCCTGTGCAGGAATGTTCTGTATGGTGTGCCAATGCTCAGCAATCTTTCCATTGGCAACGCGGAGAGGTCGTAGTAGCAACGGGTTGTCGGCGATGGAGCTGCTGGCCGCAACCAGGACAAAGTTACCTTCGCCCAAAACTCTTTCGAGTTTGCCCACCTTCATGACGATGCGCTGCTTCGCTTGTTCCTGCATCAGTGCACCGGGAGCTGACAAGCCGTCACCACCCGGCGCATCGTGACGGATGAAGTTGTCGCCATCAAAGAAGGTGCCCATTTTGGCAAAGTCGCCGTTCAAGAAGATGGTTTGGTAAAAGTCTTGAACGAGAGCTTTGTTCCCGGCTGTGTCGGAGAGATCTTCTGCCTGTGTCGGACCATCCACCGCGGTGTGCCCGCTTGCGTTCGGCGGCGTCGGGTCGGTCAAGTTGTCCCAGTGCTCGACAATCCTTCCGTTCTCAAACCGAAAGATGTCGAAGAACACTTTAGGACCGTATAGGTCTCCCTCTGCCTGCGTGAAGACATAATTACCGTCCTGAAAGGCTCGTACGACCGTGATTGGACTCTGCTGGGGCGGCAAATGACTGATGAAGCCCTGGATGCCGGTGATACCGGGATAGGCCTCAGGATTGTGGTTCACGAAATGCTTGGCATTGATGTACTTGGTCGCCAAGGCGGCGTCTCTGTTCCCGATCCCCTGGAACATCGTCATGGCC
>CALMOM010000213.1:0-4406 GCA_937873305.1 uncultured Terriglobus sp. | reverse complement strand
CTTATCAATGTCAGTTCCAGGCTTTGGCGCTGCCGACAGTGCCGTCACGGCAACAAGGTTGAGGGCCGCAGCTGTTACCGCGGCGATGCTGATGCGAGACGAACCTTTCCTCTGCATATCTTCCTTTCGCTTCCACTCAGCGGGCTTGAACGGTTTGACCCTTTCCTTATGTTTACTGTACCGTACCGTATACTTGATGCAAGGAGTGAGACAAGAGATGCACAATGGATCTTGTGGACAAACGGGGCGAAAAGCTGCGCGAACATATCCTCTGGGTTTCCAAGGATGTCTTTCTTGAACTCGGCTTTGAGAGGGCGTCCATGGACGTCATCGCGGCGCGCGCTACCACCTCAAAGCGGACACTCTACGCCCACTTCGAAAGTAAGGAGAAGCTCTTTCTAGCCGTAATTGACTTGGTGAGGAGTCTTTTTCTGAGCCGATTAGGCGTACCGGGTGATTACTCGCCCAAGCCGGAAGAGGCTCTTGCCATCTTCTGCGGCCGGTACATGGAAGTACTGCTCTACGAAAGTAACATTCAGATGATGCGGGTGAGCATGGCAGAAAGTGAGCGCTTCCCAGAGCAGGCTGCGCTCTATTTTGACGTCATGTTCACCCAGGTCCACGATCGTCTCGCCACGTACCTTCGAGAACAATTTCTGGTTTCGCCCCGCCGAAGTGCGAACCATGCGCATCGACTGCTAAGTCATATTCTGTATCCGAGGGTGACACGATCCCTTTTCGGGGTGGACACTTTGGCGAAGAGCTTCCACCCCCAGGAGCTGTCACTGGACTTCGACCTAAAGTTCATCCGCAAAGCGGTTTCCGAACTCATCGAACAACTGCGCACGAAGGCGGACACCACCTTCGCGGCACCCACGACGCGCGCTCCTCGGTAAGTTCATGCCGAGGAGCGGGTGGGCGCATACTGCTTAGGTCTGACGAGATACGAAACGACGCTTAGAGCGTTTCTGTTTCATGCATGACCAGGAGAGTCAGCAGGCCTTTAGCAAAGGATTGCGCATCCTCACCGACCGCTTTGTTCTCGGGCGACTTCATCGCTGCTTCGTAGCTGCTTTGATCGGCGTAGGTCATCTCGTTCATTAAAAATATGGAGCGTTCCCGATCGGCGAACTTGTGATCTCGCGGACGGACATCTGCTGAAAATGCGGTATCTTCCGGACCATTGGCACGTGCACGGCGTAATAGTGCTTCAGGAAGGCTTCTGGATCTTCGGGTTTAGCACAGAGTGCAAGACTTTCACGCTCATTGTGAGCCTTTCTATTCTGGACGTTTGCTACGGGCTTTGAACTGTGTAAACGACTACTACACCAGACTCCAACCTAGCCGTTGAAGATTTCGAGAGAAGATCTTCAGGGCACTCAGTAAATGCGTCATGGTCTTCAGCAGCATCCTGCGCGGACGCCGTGGTGCGCGTATGGACGCGATGGTCATGAAGCATATCGCAGCTCTTCAAGAAGTCAACAAGAGCGGCTCTATGAACACTTGGAGCTAAGTGGCAACTCTTCAAAGCAAGTGTTCATCGGGGCGTTAGACAAACAGCGACGATTGTCTCTACAGAGCGCCACTCAGCCCAACCTGCAGGGCCGAGTTGAGTCGGGTGAGACAACGGCGTGCGTCTTCTTGGTCCTCGCACGTAAAAGCGACCGCCCGATCCGAGCGCGCCCGTTTGGACGCGCCCGGACACGCGTTCGCTTAACTGCGAGCAGCCTCAGCGACAACGGATTTGTACTTCTGCATATCGACAGCTGCGGTACCTCCCGCAAGCAGAACCTGTACATCGGTGATGCCGATGAACCCAAAAATCTGCCTGATGTAACTGCTGGCGACGTTATAACTCTCGGCTGGGGCACCCGGAGAGCAGTCGCCGCCTGAAGCCAGGATGACTGTGAGCTTCTTGCCCTGCACCAAGCCCTGGTAGGAGGGAGTGAATGTGACGTTCACTCGTACGATGTGATTGATGTACGCCTTCAGGTTTGCCGGGATGGAGAAGTTGTAGAGGCTGGTTCCAAGCACGATGTGATCCGCTGACTTCAGCTCGGCAATCAATTCATCCGAAATCGCGAGTGCCTTCTTCATCTCCTGATTATGCTGCTCGGCAGGGGTGTACGCTCCCGCGATCCACGGAAGGTCGATGAATGGCAGTGTGTCTTTGAATATCACGCTCGCTGACTGCCCCACCAGCATGCGCTGATCTCCAACTCTCGACGAAGTGGGTGGTGAGATTCCGTGAGATCGAATGTTCTCCGCGGGGGCTCGTCTCAATAGCTAATAGGGTTGGCCTGTTTACTGTTCCTTCAGTTTTGGTTGGAGTGAGTGTAGGTGCGCTGCGCTTGTCTGCGGAGCGCCGGAAGAGACGGTCGAAGAACTCATGGCAAAAGCGCCTCCCAAGCCGTGCAAACGAATTCCATAGCCGAGTAGCCTTTCTTTGCACCAGCAATTAACAACATTGATCGAGGTCGGTCCACAAGAACGTAAGCTTAAAGACTCTAAACTGATGCCCGATGAGGCACGGCTATCTCTGGCCTCTTTCCGAAGCGGAGACAATCAAGAGGATCTCGGCATCCGAAAGGGCCTCGATTATCACGATCGCTTCATCTGTTAGGGCGATTCCCTCACCTGTAGTTGCGCGAGTGCCGTTGACCTTGACAACTCCGGAAGAGACGACCAGATATCCGTGATCGTCAGGTCTCAAAGCGTATTCGGTGGCGGTCCCAGCTAAGAGGACGGCGCCCAGAACCTCCGCATCGCTGCGGCTTCCAAACTACCTTCCGTGCCTCGCCCACTTGCGAGCGTCACGAGCTCTCCAGCCCGATCCGCTTTTGGAAAGGTCTTTGTGCCCCACTGTGGCTGCGCGCCTGTGACACGGGGCCTAAGCCACAGTTGAAAAAGTTTGAGCGGCGTGTCGCCCGGATTGTGCTCCGCGTGTTCTATGCCGGTCCCGGCACTCATCACCTGTACATCTCCAGCTTCAATGCGGCCTTCGTTTCCGAGACTGTCCCGATAAGCAACACTGCCAGTCCGACGTAGGTGACGATCTCCACGTCGGCATGGCGATGCGCGCCAAAGCCCTTCCCGGGCGCGACCTCGTCATCGTTCAAGACATACAGATTGCCGATGGCTTTGTGTGCAGGATTGCCATGAAGCCCGATGGCGAAGTGATGCCTGGCTTTTAGCCAACCCAGGTCGCCCCCGGCGATCTCATCGAGTGGTTTCATTCAATCATCGTGTCCTTTGGAAGACGCTCGCGTTTGGCAGCGTCTTTCATTTTTGAGTTGGTGACTCGCTATGCGCTTTCGTAGCTGGACTGGAGAACCGGATTGAAGGCTCGCCGAACATTCCAAACACTCAGCAGCAGCAGAACGGTGATGAACAAAGCCACCGGCAAGCCACTTGGTGCCATGAAGGCATGAAAGAGGAGGATGTTGACCGTGATTGCGCCCAGCACGATCAAAGCAAGGGGCACAAAACGATTGACGAGCAGTAGAAGGCCACCGAGCGCTTGCAACGCCATGATGATGACAAGCTCATGAGAGACGAAGAGACCGCCCATGAACATGCCTCCCGGCCCGGGCGGCGGTGGAGTCGGAATGAAGTGCAGAAAGCCATTCACTCCAAATATGAGATAAACCAGACCGAGAAGATAGCGAGCGATGGTGGACGCGAGTTTCATAGCCGAGAAGCCTTTCTTTATCGGCATTGAGTTACCGATAAGCAACGGTTGTTGCTTACTTCACGAGTATGTATACACAAAGCAACACCAGTTGTCTAGCGGCGAGTGGAGGCTTACTCTGGATGGACTAGTGTCTTCTTGTAGCGAAAACTTGAGTGACCCTCGCGTGCGCCGTACCAGGCAGTTGCTTCACGAGGCGTTTGTGCGCCTTTTGAAAGAAAAAAGCTTTACGGAAATTTCCGTTCAGGACGTCACGGACGCAGCAAGTGTCAACCGAGCAACGTTTTATGCTCATTATCCTGACAAGTTCATCCTGCTAGAAGCGACCACCACGACGCTCTTTGCCGATCTCCTGGAGAAAAGGGCTGTGACTTTCGATGGGACGTGCAATTCGGCCCTGAGCAAGATTTTCCTTGGCATTACCGATTTCATGGTCAGTGTGCTTGGCGACCAGGAGCATGCCACACGGCTGGACCCACATATGGAGCTGTCCATCTTGGGAGTCGTTCGTGGCATGGTGATGGATGGATTGAGCCAGTATCCGGCTGACTGGAGCGTGTCTCAGCAGACCCTTGCAAATACCGTCAGTTGGGGTCTCTATGGCGCGGCAAGGGATTGGGTGTTTTCCGACCCTCGACGCCCTGCGGAACAGATCGTGGATGGCGTGACGGGCCTGCTCGTTGCCGGGGTCCTGCATCGGCTTGTCGTCGTCAGG
>CALMOM010000212.1 GCA_937873305.1 uncultured Terriglobus sp. | reverse complement strand
TGACAGCCGATCTCGGTTTTTATGCCTGCCTCAAGCGCCCGACGGCGGATCATGCGCCATACGTCCGATTGCAGCATGCGGCGACGGTTTAGCTTCCCGGATCGGCCCTGTGTGGTCCGAAACAGAGGCATCTTCTTCTCCCACGCTATGTCGGCGGCCTTAATGTACTCCTCCAGGTAGCTGTCGAGATTGTGGTGGGTCGGCATTTCGTGTTGCTTGCCGCCTTTCTCGTGAAGCCGCACCCAGCCGCGCCTGCCCTGAACGAAGAAGTCTTCCACGTTCATGCCAGTAGCCGCTCCAACGCGGGCAAACGTGTAGACCATCAGGCCAATAAGGGCGCGGTCACGCAAGCCAGGCAGGGAACCGGTGTCGATGGAGTCAAGTAGGACGCGCGCTTCATCAGCCTGCAGCACCGGTGTTTTCCCGCGCTTCTGGGTATGCTTTGGCCCACGTACAGCATGAGCGGGATTGGAGGGGATTACCTGGCCGACAACCATCCAGTCGAACAGCATCCGCAACGCGGCAAGACGCTGCTTCACAGTGGGCTTGGAGTGGGCCTGCAACTGAAGCTCGACGAAAGCGGCAACATGGACCGGCTCGACCCTAGAAAGCTCTAGGATGCCGTGCTCTGCGCAAAAAGCAGAGAACTGCCGTACGGCTTCCATGTAGGCGCGGCGAGTGTTTAGGTTGCGGATATGCGAACTGAAGAAATCGCGCATCCGGGCATGGGCCTCCGGACGCGCGGTAAAAACAGACGGCAGTGAAGCGGTGCCTAGTGAGAGCACGATGGATAAGCTGCTCATGGCAGGTGGACTCCGTGCTCCGCGAGCTTTTGCTTAACGAAATTCTTGCCGATCTCGAAAAGCACTTCCACGCTGGAAGAGCCGATCTTTTTGGCTGCCTCCTTGGTGTCTCTCCAGATTTCAGGGTCGCGCACAGTTTCCAGGAACTCGTGCCCCTCGTACGTGAGTTGCTTCGCTCTCCAGTCATAGCCGGAACTACTTGTCAGATTGTCGGCATGGAGGAAACCGGCTTCGTTCAGATTTTCGACCTGGTATGCAACGTCTTCGTCGGAACGGCCTGGGAACTCCAGTTCTGTCCATCCCATGGGGTCGGGGTTCGCTTCGACCTGGAGTAGGATTTCGCGAACGAGGTCTTTGTCGAGTTTCATGGTAGCCGCCCTCCTTTGGGCGGCACCGGGATCATGCCTTGTAGGGCTACCGGGCTGTCAACTCTTTTCGCATGATAAAGGACGTTATCATGCGCTAAAACCATTGGCTCGGGCCTGCTTGCACCTAGGCTTGGCTGAGCGGCTTGCTTATCAGCTATGACTCTAGCTCAAATTGGGAGCTCGCCTGAACTGATCCATCTTTACTCCTACGGACAGGAAAACGAGCCTCACACCCTCCACACATAGCCCACTTTGCCGATCCAGGTGAGATACCCAGATCTAACTCGACCAGATCTTGGCAGTTTGGACAAAAGACAATCTCTTCAGATTCGAGCGAAGACTCAGTCTGCGCAGGCTTACGAGCGGGCAACGTCATCAGCTTTGCGAGAACGCCATCGCGGCTTCTGTTTACGTGAAACCTCTTCCTGCAGGCGGGACATAGCGGAGCAGCTGATGATCCCAAAGCAAGTCCAAGGTGTACATGGACAAGTGTTGAACAGTTGGGACAGTGAACGTCTACATTAGCTTTATTATTCAGTCTTTCTTCCGCTTGCTTTAGTTCAACGACTGAAGAACTCTCACCCTCAAATAATTCCAGCAGCCTACTCAGAGGGATCATGAAAAACGTTTTTCCTCCAGAAGCCGCCCGGTACTCGGTTACCAGTTCAACTCGCGGCAGAAAGGCATTTCCCTTTGCAGAGTATTGCCAATCAGGCTTTTCATCCCCACTGACGAAGATCAAAGGTCGTTTATTTTGCGCACCTATTTGGAGGATCGTCTTCCAAATAAGAAAATCTCCAACGCCTCCATCTTCTTTAGCTGCGTCTTTATATCCGGGAGGTATGAGCAGATCATAACGACGGCTCATTTCACTACGAATGTGCTCTTGAGCTACTTCGCACTCGACGATTACCTCAGGTACGATAACCCTTCGATAGGCAACACTGACAGGGTCATTCCATTCCCAGTTCCGAACCACATCCACAAGGCCATTCGTTGCTTTGCGTACCTTTTTACGGAGTTCGTCTGCGGCCTGTAATGCTTCTAAAAGTGCGGCGTACTCAGGGAGTCCTTCAAGAATTGGATATGAGGGAACGTCTGGCGTGCTGAAACTGCTCATTTTGTCGAGCAGCCCTTGTTGCAATTCAGAAATTTTATTGGGACGATTTCGAACAAATTCTCGAGAGGCCTGAGCTGGGATGAAGAGACGTTTTGCAGTGACCAGTTTTTTGTAGAGTGCAGAAATGCGATCTAAGCTTTCGCTTCCTGAGCCGTATGGAAGCAACAAAGCGTTAGTGTCAAGAACTACATCTACTTCGTCTTTGACCTGCTTCACGTTCTCTGAAGAAGAGAGGAACGCCTCAGTAGCGTCGGGAATGATCTGAGAGGCGAGAAACATTCGCTCTAGAGGAATCTCTACAGTTGGAGTTTTCTTCTCCTTGTCAGCCATTTCTGATTTGTACCATTTGGCATACAACCTAGCAAAAAGCATCGCGGAAGCGAGCAAGAGCGACGTACAGTCCCCCATTTTTAACAAGCGCAATTCTTGAGGCATTCGCCTAGCGGCTGCCAGTGATTAGGAGTGTTGTCATTTGAAGTGCCACACGCAAGCCAACGCGGTGAGATCATCGCGATAGCCTATTTCTGCCTAAGGCTTACGCCACTGATCAGGCTTACCAACGGAAGTGTGTCGCACACGTTCCACGAGAGGCTGAACATTCGGGTTAAGTTCTCTTGCTCGCTGAATAGCGGCACCTTGGGTTGGCAAAACGGCGCTAGCGCGTTCTGAGTTAGGTTTTCTGACCGCAAAATCTCCTTGCGGCCGCTGTTCAACGAAGAGCTTATTGTTTGCCATGACTGGTTTCACCTTTCACATTCTTTTGATTAGGCTGCGTAGTTGTAGCGTTTCCAGGGAATACGAGAGATCGAAATATTGGAAAGAAATTGAACAATGTCTTTGCGTCCAACGAATGTCGGAGTACCGCGTCCATCCTGGGACATGAGAATGATCGGGATGCCAGGGAAGAAGCGTTGATAGGCCAAGATGAGATCTTGCGCCCCTGACGTAGTCAAGGTGGCCGAAGCCTTCACCACGATGACGGCAAATGTAACGCCCTGCTCTTTGATGACCGCGCCTTCAAACGTCATGTCTTCTCCTAACTTGTCTTTTGTTTCATACCCAGCCATGCTGCTCCCCCTCGCTCAACAACGAAGACCTCGAAGGTCTTTCCGGTTTGCTGAGCTGCTTCAGCAGCAATGTCCCTCGCTTTTGTGAGGTCTACAGTGGCGGATGGAGCATCATAGGTTCCAGTCGGTAGCCAGTATGTCCTCCCATCCCCACCCACTATGGTCCGCAAATAGCCACGGTTCTGCATCGCCGCATGAAGCGTTTCGTAGTCTGCTGCGGTGGCCGAGTGTAGTTCCACTCTTGCTGTGTAGCTCGCCATATTTCCCTTCCTCGGCCGCCGTCCCGGTGTATAAAGAAGACTGGTTGCCAATTCACGACAAGCGTAACGCAAGCCGTGCTTGAAAGCAACACTTTTTTACAACTGGTTGGTAATGGCGGAAGATCAGGGTCTAGATCTAGTGGTACTCGGTCAAACAATTCGCTCTCTTCGCCTTGGCAAGGAGTGGAGTTTGGCCCAGCTCGGTGAAGAATCAGGCGTTTCAAAGGCTTACCTGTCTGACCTCGAAAACGGAAATGCCGGCAAACCGAACATTCAGTACGTCTATGCCGTTGCAACCGCTTTGGGCGTAACGCTTGATGACCTTCTAGGGGATTCGAAACCCAAAGCTCATCGCCGCGAAAAGCGTTCTATCCACGAGCTTCCAGCTGGCTTGTTGGAACTGCAGCAAGAGCTCGGTCTCACACAGGAAGACGTAGACATGCTGGCGTACGTAAATTTTCGAGGTCACAGGCCCCGCGACAAGGAAGGCTGGAGATTCCTTCTTGAAGCGCTAAAAATGGTAAGCCAGAAATCTAGTCAGAAGTGAACGCTACATATGAAAGCGAAGAGTCGTACTTCGTACCGTGATCCTGATGTTGTTGCACTGATTGCTGCTGGAGGAGGGCTCCAAGATCCCCGGTCTCTGGTAGTTAACCAGGCTCGCAAGTTGAATGCCTTGTACCGGCAATTCGAGAGCGGGACATCAACTCCTCTGGAGAGCCTGACTCAACTCGCATCCATTAAAGGTTTTGATGTCGCTCCAATGCTGCTCGATGGCAGTCACGACACACAGCGGGATGCTGTTGTGGTTATGGCGGATACCACCAGCAGCAAAGGGGGCCATATTTTCTATAACCCTTTACGCTCCCCGGGACGGGTGGCTTTCTCGATAGCGCACGAGATCGCACACACCTTCTTTCCTTCCACCCATGGAGGAGCTCGTTTCCGAGAGATGTTGGACGAGGAACAACAGGAGGCAAGTGAATTGGAGCGGCTCTGCCATGTGGGTGCCGCCGAACTGCTGATGCCCATAGAAGAGTTTTCCGACCAGGCGAAGCCCGATTGGAGCCTGCATAGAGCACAAGACCTCGCAGCAGCCTTTGGAGCCTCCTTAGAGGCAACCGTGTTTCGCCTTGCAACTGCTTATCCGGGTGTAGCCGTTGCCGGTACTGCAATCTTCCGGCACACGAAAGGATACCAAGCGAAGTTGGCAGCTTCGGATTCGAACAATCAAAACATGCTGTTTGCTGCTGTGACCAACTCCAGCCTTTGCGTTGTGCAATCCCCAAAGTACCGCCGACAGTCCCTGCACTTCTCAGAGCAGTGCCCCGACAAATTCATCATTCCCTGGAACAAGTCGTTTGACACCAATTCATGTGTCTATGCAGCGGTTCATCATGAAATTGCTCGATCGGTAGAAGCTCACCCAATGTTCCCTGGCTGTTCTGGAGTAATGGAGGCAAGGTGTGCTCCCTATCAAAGGTCCGGGGCACTGACTGGCAGCCCAGATGTTTTTTTCTTTTGGAAGGCCGCCTAATTCTGTAAATACTTGACTCCGTCATCAAAGGCTTAACCCAAACCCATGCCCTCTGCTAATGCTGATCTCACGCTCCGATTTGATCTCGGGCTTGATATCCAGTGAATGTGAGTGTTTCTGGCCTTCGGGCATAGCGTAGTCGAGTGCCTGCTTCGCAGTGATGGTCTCGCGGTTTTGGTTGTGGAAGGTTCCGGCTGCTCCATCGATATGGATGTAGCGACCGGTCAGCACGTGCTTATAGCTTTGCAGAGTGCCACTCTCCTGCTGCCAGTGGAACTGCTTGGCCTCATGCTCGGGAAGCGCCTCGTTCAGCGGATCCCAACGGCGTTTGTACTGGTCCATCAACTCTCGGCCGGTCAGCCGTACTTGTTGCCGCTCTGGCTCCTGCTCAACTTTCGGCACATGCGCGCTCTGGTGGGACACGTCGCGGCTCAATACCTGCGGCAACTGCTGCCGGTCACTAGTGAAGATCTGGGCATCCTGTGCACCGCGTGAAACAGCGACGTACGCCATGCGATTGTTCAGCAGGTCTTTGGCTCCAAGCTCCGTGTCGATGTGGATGAGCACCCGATCGGCGGTCTGGCCCTGGCTGGAGTGGCTGGTCACGGCATAGCCATGGTCCAGGTGCGGGTGCTCGCGCGGATCAAGTAACACACTCCGGCCGCTGTCCATCCTCAGCGTCATGTGCCCGTCATCGGTAAAGCCTTGGACGGTGCCCAGGTCACGATTGGCGATCTTCAGGTCATTGGCCGGCGCGGTGAACTGGATGCGGTCGCCCACGGCGAATGCCTTCTCCTGGTCGCGGTAGAGCGAGACGCCCTGTTGCCGGCGTGGGTCATAGGTCAACTCCGAACCATCTGCGCGCGCGACGGTGATCTGATTGGCGGCAGCATCGACGCTTTTCACGCGAGCGTACTCGCCCTTCTTCAAGCCGGTCTCTTTGGAATCCCGCGAATAGAGCAGCACGTCGTTGAAGTGGTATCGCTCAGCCCATGTGCGGTCGGCTCCAGTGAGGTTTTGACGCGGCACCAGCACATCGGTGCGGTGCTCTTCCCTGCCCACCACGCCCGTGCCCTGGAGCTCGGTCCGGATGGCCTGATTGATCTCGGCACGGGAGCGGTTGTCGGGCGAGACCACCAACGTGTTCTCCGGCTGGCGCGCGTACTCCTTGGCGATGGCCGTGATGCGCTCAGCCTGACCTCTGACCTCATGCACCCTGCCCTGTCGTTCCAACCCTTGCACGGCTTCACCCACCTTGCCCTGGGCGAGCTGTTCGACCACCTGCTTCAGAGCAACATCCCGCTGGCGAACGATCTCGTCCAGCTTGGCGGTACGCATACCAGCTTCCTGCAACTGAGCGAACGGACGACCCGCCTCGACGGCTTCACGCTGCCGGGTGTCGCCCACCAAGAGCACCCGGTCGTTCGGATGAAGACGGGTCACGAAATCGTGCATCTGCTTGGTGGAAGCGAGTGAGCTCTCGTCCAGGATGTAGAGTCGCTTCTCGCCGGTACTGGCCTGCTGTCCTTTGGCAAGATGAAGCTGCAAAGTAGAGGTCCCGATGCCTGCCTCGCCTAGCTTCTGAGCTGCCCGGCTGGTCGGCGCAAAGCCCTCCACCTTGTAGCCGTTCGCCTCAGCTCCCTCACGGATTACGGCAAGCGTGGTGGGCTTCCCCGCCCCAGCAACGCCGTCCAATCCAATGATCTTTTCCTGGCTCGCAAGGATCTGTTCGGCTGCCTTGTGCTGGGCATCGTTCAACTGCGGGTGACGGCTGAGCAGTTCGGCTCGGTCCTTCTCCGGGTGGATCGCTGGCTTGCTTTCCAGGGCGAAGTTGCCGTTTTGCATCCGGTCTACGATCTCTCGCTCCATGCGGACCATGGTTGCGGTCGTGTACTGCCGTCCGGCTGACTTGGGTGCATGCTCTGCCGTTCGGAACTCTTCTTTGCCTTGCGTGCGACGCTCGAACTCTCCCCGCACTTCCCTGGCGCTCGCCTGCCCCATGCTCCGCTCCAGAGCCGCCTGCAGGATTGCCCGCTCATCTTGAATGGCTGCCCGCTCGAAGACATGTTCACGCGCGTAGGTGACGGCCTGCTGTGCAACCTTGGGGGTGTTAATTTGCCGCGCACGCTGGTTGGCGAACGAGCGTGAAACTACCCAATCGGCTTGGTGGCCGTGCTCGGTGGCCAACTCACGATGCCGGTGCAGCACGTCGGCGGCTGATTGGATCTCCTTGGAGTCACGCGTCCGGTGTGCCGCAACCTGGGCGGCCCCGGCACCCTCCCGGCCGATCTCTTTCAGCTCGGAAGTGATCTGCGCCCGACGCGGACTCGACGCCTCCAGGTACTCCTGCGTGTAGCCCTTGATCTCCGGCTGGCCATGCTGACCGCGCTCGATCTCGTAGCCCAATCCCTGCAGCCGGGCGGCAAGTTCTGTCCGGTAGACCGCCGTCGCGAACGCCTGCGACTGGAAAAGACCACGCTCTTGCAGCGCGTGCGTGTCGCCGTCCTTGCTCTCGGCAACATTGAAGACGACCACGTGAGTATGGAGCTGCGGCGCGGCATAACCGTCCACCGGCCGGGCCGTGTCATGCTCGAATGTCGCCGCCACAAACTTGCCCGTCTTCTCCGGCTCGCGGATATTGCCCATACGCGCCTGGGTGTACCGCTCGAACTCGGCCAATGCGACTCGAACACTCTCCCGGTGCGCCTCCCGCACCCGCTCGTCACCGCCGACCAGAGCCGTCAACGAGACAGACTTTGGAGCGGAGATCGTCGCATCCCACCCGGCCCGATGACCGACGGAGGTGACCTCTTTGCCGTAGCGGTTCTCGTACGTCCGCGCTGGCTGATGCCACACCATCTGCGCTTGGGTGGTGGGGTGTTCGCCTTCCGTCAGTCGGGCGAAATGTTCCGCGCCGACCTCACCCTTCAGGCCAAACTCTGCAGCAAGTTTGCCCTGCCACTCACTATGTCCCTGCTGGTCCCGGCTCCAGTAGTTCGCCTGCTCCGACGCGAACTCGCGCGCGTGGTACGTCCTGGCCTGGCCAGCCGACAGCGCCTTGGACATCGTCATCATCGGGCACCACCTCGGCTCAGTCGATCCATTTGGACTCGTCCCACTTCTCGCCGGATGGAACGCCTTGCTGCTTCCGGAACGGCAGCGTCTGCGCTCGCGGAGGCTCGTTCATCTCGTTCGGCTTCGCCGCAACTGGTTGCGGTATTGGTGGTGGAACAATACGGGCTTTTGGCTGTGGCTTGGGTGACGGTGCAGCCGCAACGGGAGCTGGTTTCGGTTCTACTGGTGCAATAACCTTCTTCTCAGGAATCGGCGGGACGGCCGGTGAAACACTCGTGCGCTCACGCCATGTCTTCACGGCGAATCGTCCTACCTGCACGCCACCTCGCCACCCAATTACCGCGCAGTATTTCAACGCATCGAGCATGTCGCCTGCGAACTCGTTTACGTCTCCTGCCCAACTCGTCCGCTTGTAATCCCATGCCCACGACGGTGGCCGTTCCTGGTCTCGCTTGTAGCGCCAGTGCACGAAGCCGGCCCAGAGAGCGACCGGCAAAGCGAGCATCTCCAGCGGCTGCAGAAGCAGCCGGCCGAGACTCCGCCCTTCGAAAAACCAGTCTCGAAGGATGGCCGCCTGTGACCCTCCCTGGTAGCTGATCGGCCTTAGGGCGCGCGCGTCGCGCCAGCCCTGCGAGATCGCATGTGCTGAAAGTGGAAATGGAGCCAGACCTTCCTTGGTTGGAACCAGATCTTCAGCAGCGGCGAAGTCGATCTGCTTCTTCGGCCTGGTCTTCACCAACCACGCTACCTGATCCGGCTCCGAGCCATTGACCATGTGCAGAGAGCTAAGGACGTAGGCGGGAAAGTAGTAGCTCTGGACCGGCGACAGGGTCAGCGCGAACCACCCCCATAGCAGCGCTCCGAGTGTCACGCTCAGCAGAACAATGCGCAGGCCTCCATCCCAGAGCACCTCAAAGACGGTGTCCTGCGCGTACCTCACTTCCCCTCCCGCTGGCTGTCCAACCGCCGCAGGATCTCGTCCGCTTTGCCTTCCTTCACATGGTCTGCCTGCTTCGCAACCTGCTGCACGGTCTCCCTCGAAAACTCCGGCGACGCCAGGGCAGAAAACAGGTTCACGGTCAGCTGCCGCAGGCCGACCAGTTCGGTCAGCAGCGTCGGGTCCGGTGCCGACTTCCGGCTGCGGATCGGCTTCTGCAAGTGCGCCAGCACGGCTTCCCGCAGCCACTCCGACCGCGTCTTGCCGGAGGCCTTGGCTGCATCCTCTACGGCCAGCAACTCCTGCCACGGCAGGCGCATGGAAAGCGTCCGTGCCTCGTGCGACGGCGTCAGCCGCGCTTCCAAGGTGCGCGCAGAAAATGGCGGTGGAACCCGGCTGCCGCTCATCGGTCTCCCCTTGCTGGTCGCGCGATCCGCTCACTGCAAGCAGATGCTTGCCGGTCAGAAAGTGCGTTTACAGAGTGTACACATAAGAGGAAATCGGGACAAAGAGTAAAGGCGCTTATTGCACCAAGTTGTGTACTCAACGTACACGGTGGTTCCCGCCGGAACCGTTTCGCTGCTAAGTCTTTTGTTCGTCCAGGGTTCCTATAGAAAGCTCAGCGTAAACAACGGTCAACCCTCTGGGGATGATGTGTCAACCTTCTTCCGCTGCAGAGCAGCGCTTCCTTTGCTCTTGCTGTTGCACTTAGCGATGCGTGCAGGGCAGTGTTCTTGCAGGCACTTCGTGCGGAGCTTACTGCACATCGCGCGACGACTAGACTTCACTCAGCATGCCACCGATCACAGATCCATCGCTCTCCTGTCCTCACTGCGGCAAACCTATTGCACTCACCGAGTCACTCGCCGCACCCCTGGTCGCTGCAACCCGCGCGCAATACGAACGGCAACTACAGACGCAAGCTGACGGGTTTGCTGCGGAAAAGAAGTCGGTTGCGGCACAGCAGCAGGCCAACGAACAGCGTGCTGCTCAACTCGAGGAAGCCGCGCAGAAGCAGCAACAGGAGATGGCTCGTGCGGTACGGGAACAGGTACAGCAGCAGCTTGTAACAGAGCGCCGCACCATCGCAGATCAGGAGACCGTGCGTGCCCGGCAACAGGTGGAAGACGAGCGTACGTCCGAACGGGAAGCTGCTCGGTTGCAGGCAGAACGAATTGAGTCTCTCAGTGCCAAGCTCACGACGGCGCAGAGTGCAGAGGCTGATCTCCTGAAACAAAAGCAGGCTCTTGAAGATCGCGAGCGCGAACTCACGCTGGATGTTCAGAAAGGCATTGCTGCCGGTCTCGCTGAAGTACGCGCCAAAGCCGTTGCTGAGGCACAGGCTGCTCTCGATCTCAAGGTACAGGATCGCGACAACACCATCACTCAACTGCGTGACCAGATCACCAGCCTGCAGCGCAAAGCTGAGCAGAGTTCACAACAGGCGCAAGGCGAGTCGCTGGAGATCGCGCTCGAACATCAACTGCGGGTGCAATTCCCTTTCGATGTGATCGAACCTGTTGGCAAGGGCGAGTACGGCGGTGATGTTCTGCAGCATGTACGCGACCACAATGGTCAACTGTGCGGCAAGATCCTGTGGGAGTCGAAACGCACCAAAGCCTGGTCCGATGGCTGGCTCACCAAACTCAAAACCGATCAACGTGCAGCGCATGCCGATCTCGCCGTCATCGTCTCGCAAACTATGCCAAAGGATGTCACGCACTTCGATCAGCTTGATGGCATTTGGGTGTCGAGCCTGGGCTGTATCCTGCCAGTTGCAACCGCCCTGCGTGTGAGCGTCGTAGAGCTCGCCGGTGTGCGCAGGTCGAACCTCGGACAGGAATCCAAGGCGCAGCTGATGTACACCTATCTCACCGGTCCGCGCTTCAAACATCGCATCGAATGCATCGCGGAAAAGTTCACCGAACTGCGCAGCGATCTCGATAAAGAACGCAAGTGGATGAACAAACAGTGGGCCAAGCGCGATGGCGAACTGCTTGCAGTTCTCGAAGCGACCTCCGGCATGTACGGTGACCTGCAGGCTATCGCCGGACAGAGTCTTAAAGAGATCGACGCGCTCGAAGGCCCGATGCGTCTGGAACTCAAAGCCGAGTAGATGAACTGGATGAGGTTTGAGGAAAGGTTTGCATTGAGAATCGCGGCAGTCAGTGACACGCACGGCCGGCAGGCTTGGACTGTTCCCCCGTGCGATGTGTTTGTCCACGCCGGAGACATCACGGGGCGTGGTTCGCTGCAGGAAGCAGCCGTCTTCGCTACCAAGCTGCGCGAGCGCATGGACTCACCGGATGGCCCTCAGCACGCCATCATCGTTCCCGGCAATCACGATGAGTGCTTCGAACTTTTCACCGAACCCACCCTCGCTCTATTCGGGCCACGTGTCCATGTCTTGCTAAATGATTCACTCACCCTGGACGGCATCTGCTTCTTCGGCTCGCCCTGGACTCCACCGTTCATGCAGTGGCACTTCATGGCGAACGAGCAGCGGCTTGCCGCCCTGTATGAGGCCATGCCATCCACGGTTGATGTGCTGGTCACGCATGGGCCGCCTTACGGTGTGCTCGATCCAGGGTGGCAGGCTGCACACGTTGGCTCCACGGCGCTCGCATCGGCAGTGAGCGGGCGCACGGTGCAGCACCATGTGTTCGGTCATCTACATGCGGCAGGCGGTCGCATGGTGCAGCAGGGACACACGACGTTTTACAACGTCGCGGCCTGCAATGATGCATACCAGTTGGTGAACCAGCCTCGCATCTTCGACGTGCACAGCTCAACCGCCTAGGCTGACTTCTCAGCATGAGATGGCACCATAAAGGCACCCATATCCACGCATAACTGGGTGCCTAGTCGAAGGGCGATGCACTGTTAGGCCACCACGACCTGGAAGCCAACCTGCCGCGCAGCTTCCACGAGTTGCGCATCTCCCGAGATGAATGTGCAGCTTGGTACATCACCCGAGCACCAGGTCCATGCAGCGGCGAGTTGCAGAGCATCCGCTGCCTTCAACGGATAGCTCATCAGGAACGCTTCTGCCTGGGTGCGAAGTGCTTCCGATGGCTGCAGCTCTCGCCATCCGCGCCGCAGTTTCTCCAGCCGCATTCCTGCCGCTGCGTGCTCTGCTTGTGTGAGCTGCCCCATACGCAACAGACGCTCGAACGCGCTGCGCATTTCCACGGACGTAGCCCACCACACGGCAATCTCATAGCGCGTCAGCAGCTCTCGGAGAGCAGCAGTTGGTTGTTGCTGCACACACAACGGCACCAGGGCGCTTGTATCCCAGAACGCAGCTGTCATCGATCTCCGCGACTCTCAAGCGCGGCTTGCAGCGCAACTTCCCGAGACACATCGCCAGCCGGGACGAGAAAAAATCTATCCCAGTCCATCGCTTCTTCCGGCATTTTCAGCGCACCACTCGCCACCAGTTGTGCCTCGCGTTCCCACCCGCCATCCTGTCGGAACGGAAGAATGCGCGCAACCGGAACGCTGCGATCGCGCACGACGACCTCTTCCCCGTTCTTTACGTACTGGAGATAGCCACTCAACTGGTTCTTCAATTCGCCAATGTTTACTGTGCGCATACACCAAGAATAACGCTATTTGGCCAAGTAGGCTATGTCGCTTTTTCGGCGCACTTCCAGGTACAACTTGCGGCTTTAAACATCGTGCATAGTGCGCCAGCGCTTCTTTTCAACCGTGTTGGAACAACACTTCCCTGCGATGAAAGATGTACCGGGAAGTGCGCTTCTCTCTACTCCGTTGGAGAGACCTCATGACTCGAAAGCGTCTGACCGAACTGGAGCGACAGCAAGATCGAGGGTCATAAGGAAGTGTTCCCTTCTCCAGTCCTGCACCATGCCGTTGCCCTGGAAGCTCCAGAGCGTCGCGCTAATCTCTCCACGCTCCAGATGCTCCGCGAGCAGGCGCAACGCGCCGGGAAGATCACGGCGACACATCTGCTCGAGCGCGGAAGGGTCGAACACCTCATTCGCCATCGCTCACCTCGCTTGTTTGCTCTGACAGCTGCTCTTCCTGCCAGAGCTTCGGCTGCCTCGCCACAACACCCTCCCTGTCCAGTTCGAACAGTTTCACTTCCCACTTCTCAACGATCTGCTGCGCCTGGCGGCTACGCTTCCGTGCGCGGGCGAGCATGCGTTCAACATGCGCTCGGTACCGGGCTGGATGGTCGGACAGAGGTGGCATGCGGAGCGGCGGCGATGCTTGAAGTGTATGGGCACCCATCGGCGCCGTCGTGCCTGTGGGTTTGTGGGACGCGCTCCTTGCGTTCCAAGCGCAGCGGCAAATCCAGCAGGCCTGCTGGTCCCGCCTGCTTGGCTATGCAGCCTCGGAGAACCACCGCATGCCGTTCGGCAGTTGCACGGAAGCGAAGTCCAGGTGGCTCACGCCGCGATGTCCTGGAACGCGCGACGGCGACAAAGCATGGAGTAGGAGAGGACGCATCAGGAGTGCTCCGCCTGCGCTGACAGCGCACACGACCTCAACCTTCTCACGCATCGCCGGGATGTCCTCCTCAAGTATCCTGGCCGTACAGGTGTGAGCCGGGAATCACACGCAAGGCACCTTTCTCCTCGCGCAGTTGTCGAGGTGCAACCGTACCGAAACCCTCGGCTTCCACTCGCTCCTGCACGGCGATCGTCACGTCCTGGTGCCAGGGCACGTTCCAGTTCGCATCTGGGATCTTGTCGAACAGAATGGCCTCGCACCGGAAAGGATCGCTAGCCAAGAACGGATGCAACCTGGGCTCGAACTGCCTCCGAGTCAGCCAGTTCCCTCACCTCGGGCGACACATCGAGCAGATTACGAACCGCGAAGATGCCACCTCGCTTGCGCACGGATACGGTGTCGCCGATGTGTTGCAGGGAGATCAGCAGATCTTTTACTGCCTTACTTGGCAGTACGTCCTCCACCGTTGCAATCCCGCCTCGGTCAGCTGAACTTTTAAGTTTTAGTGCCAGAGTGAGTGTTCTTGAGGTTTCATCACTAGTCCCATATACGAGTTTTCTTCACAGATCGCAGCGTGACTTCTCGTGATTTCTATTGAGTTCTCTTGTTCTCTTGCTTCCTTATTAAACAGTACGGGAAAGCCCATGATCTCATACGGGGAAGCCCATTTCTGCGTACGGGGAAGCCCGTGAATGTGTACTGGATAGCCCTCGGAAAACTTTTAGAGCCTGTGGACAGATGTGGACAGTTCACAAGTATAAAGTGGGCTTTCCCGTACACCTGTTGATCGGATAGAAGCTACCGGACTTTCTCAGATCGAGCATCTCAGGAAACCTTGGCACCCTACCAGCGTCCTATGTGGGCTTCCCTGTACACACTCACAAAGACCAAATTTCAGAGGGTTTACGTTATGGGCTTCCCCGTACAGCAAGCAACAAAGCTCGTACTAAACGAGCCTCGTAGCATGCGAGCATGCCAACATGCTGTACGGGGAAGCCCACATCTAGATTACCAGCTTGCGTATGCGCCCTTTGGACGCGTCATCTGGAAGCAACGGCTCAGACGCGTGATCTACCCAAATTCCCTGCACTTCTTCGCGCAGTCGTACAGAAGGCCACAACGTTTGCAGAATCCGTATAGCTTCACGGGTATGCTGCTTCAGACGACGAGGGTTCGAATCAGTACCGAATTGTTCCTTGAGAGAACTCCACGGGATCACAGATTCTGAAGCCGCAGCAAAGCACCGGACTAGCAGCCAGTAAACAATGTCTTGGACCTGTGTCGGGCCCGTGAGGTCTTTCCAGATCTGTCTTGGCAGTACAACATGGTACTTACGTATATCGTGGAAAAGTCCTGAGTTCAGCATGAAGCCAAAACGGTCGCCCATTTCCGGAAGCGTCGCTTGCCCTGCATCGATAGTGCGGCCAGTGATTGACGAAGGCAGGTACGAGCGCTCAATGATGGGGTATGTCGTGCTTTGCTGAGTAGCCTCAGCCTGCCGGCGAATGTCGATTACCAGTCCAGCAATGCGTTGGAAGCGTTGATTAAGCTGGCGGTTTGTACGTCCACCCATAGAGAGCCCCATCTCTCGCTGGTACTCGTTGGCAGAGTCCCAGGGAATGAAAGGCGAGTTGCTTCGTATGGCTCGGTCGAATATCCACGCAAGAAGTTTTCGGTCCGCCCCGAACGGAAGAGGAACGCCTTCCTGTAGAGCATGAAACGTGACAGTAAGAAATGAGCCATCACCTAAGCGGGCTCGCCGAGTAATTTTGCGATCGGCCTGTTCTGAATATGGCAGAGTGCACAAAATCATCGCCTGGGCCAGCTTGATGT
>CALMOM010000211.1 GCA_937873305.1 uncultured Terriglobus sp. | reverse complement strand
CTTTACATCGCTACGCGTTTCCACGGCTAATCGGAGGAGCATCCAACGGGTACGTACCTGCCAGTAACATGCTTGGAAAGACTGCTCTTCGCTTGCGTTGAGCGATCGTGCGTTTACCAAAATGACTGCTAAGTCGGGATGACGAAGCCGCGACAGAGAAAGCTATTCGATGGAGATGGCTGTATTGCAGAGAAGGGTTGACTACCTCCGAGATCATCTTCCATGAAGTCAGGATTGGATACTCAGGGCTTTTCGCAGGGCACGTTGCGCTGCGGCGTTCTCCTGCGTTGTGCCGATCGTGATACGAACCCAAGTACCGTAGGGCAAAAAGGCGCGGGCAACGACGATCCCATCCTGGCGAAGCCGCGCAACGATGGCATCATGCGGGTGGCCGGAGTCGAAGAAGGCGAAGTTCGCGGCAGACCGGGTGTGCTGCAGCTTCAGCGCGTCCAGTTCGGTGTGCCATCGATTGCGTTCCGTGGCGACAATGTCGCGGACCCGCGGAACGTGCGTCGTATCGGAAAGGGCGGCGCCGGCGGCGACCAGGTTCAAGCGGCCCAAGCCTTCCGCATCGCCCAGACCCTGCTTTTTCAGAGCAGCGATCAATGGCCGCGGGCCGAGCGTGTACCCGATGGGCAGACCGGCAAGCCCCTGGATCTTGTCAAAGGTGCGGAACACAAGCACGTTTGCGCCGTCGCGGACGAGCGACACAGCAGACCGAGCACGGAAGTCGGAGCTGTACTCCAGGTAGGCTTCGTCGACGATCACGGGGGCATGCGCGGAAGCTTCGCGCAGGAACGCGTGAAAGGCTGCCGCATCGTTGAGGGTGCCGGTCGGGTTGTGCGGGTTGATCAGGTAGACGGCACGCGTCTTCGCGCCGATGCGCTCCCGCAGCGCGGGTAAGTCGTTCTCAAACGCAGCGTTGAGAGGCACGGGAACGCCGACGCCACCGACACTGGCCGCAGCGTTGACAAGCGCAAGGTAGCCCGGTGTGCTGTAGATGAACTCGCCGCCGGACCCGCCGTTGCTACCGAGGTAGAGCCCAAGGCCGCCGAGAATCTCGCCGAGGATGACTTGGTCGGTGGAGACCTGCTCATGCGCCGCAACCTGCTCTGTGAACTGCTGTGCGAGGTCCGCTGTAGCATAGCGGGCAAGCTGCGGCAGCGCGCGTTCGATGGCGGACAGCACGCGCGGCGAAGCACCAAAGGCGTTCTCGTTGAGATTGAGGAAGATGGGGCCGGCAGTTGAAGTGGATGCGGCGGCAGACTGCGCCAGCGGCTGTGCGCTTGTCGCTGCGGGTACCCCTGCCGCTGCCAGCGACAGCGCGCTGAGGCGAAGCAGAGACCGTCGCGAAAGTTCGTGAGACATGCATTCTCCTAAGCTGTGTTGCTAACGAACCGCGCTGTTAATAACGGATGTGCAGGCCGAGTTGCAGGTAGCGGGGAAAGTTTGCCTGCGCGGTGATCTTGCCGAAGTTGCCGCTGCCAAAGGCGGTGTTCGGGCCGGCGAACCACGGTGTGTTGAAGGTGTTAAATGCCTGTGCGCGAAACTGTACAGTGACGCGGTCGCGAATAGGCACGTTTTTGAATAGCGAGATGTCCCAGTTCTCGTACGCCGGGCCGCGCAGAGAAAGCGTGCGTGGTGCGTTGCCGAAGGTAAGCGCGCTGGACGTGGTAAACGCACTCGAATGAATATAACCATTCAAGCGATCAAAGAGGCTGCCGCTCGTGCCGAGTGCGATGCCCTGCACCAGGTTGGGACGTTGCACGCCGTTGCCTGCAATTGAACTATTAGGATTGCTGGTCTGGCGCACGCTGATCGGGAAGCCCGCCTGGTAGGTGGGCAGCACGTTCAGCTGCCAACGCCCCAGGATCTCGTCGGCCCAACGGGCACCGGTCTGGAAGCGTTCTCCCGCGCCAAAAGGCAGGTCATAGGTGACGCCCGCGGTAAACAAGTAAGGGATGTTGTTCACGGCGTAGGAGTACTCGCCTTCAAGGTCGTAGACGTTCTGCGGAGCCGCCACGCCGCTGGGCTGGATGCTGTTCGCGGTGGCGAAAGAGGAGTCATGGTTGCGCGACCAGGTGAACGACGCGACAAGGTTGAGCCCGTGTGCGGCGCGTTTTTCCGCCTTCACCAGGAGCGCGTTGTAGTCCGAATGCGCGGAGCTGAGGAAGAGGTTGACGGAGGTGTACTGCGGGAAGGGCCGGAGCGCCTGCGAGCGCGAGATCGTCTGCTGCCCGAGCAGGCCCGCGCCGTTCGGAACATAGTAGGGATTCGCTACCGTGTCGCCGAGCGCGCTGCCAAGTGTGAAGTTCGCGGGGTCCAGCTGGTTGATGTTTACGGCGCTGCTGCCAGTGGGCGAGGGCGAAAGGTTGGAGCCCCGTGTGCCGATGTATTCGGCATCCAGCGCGATGCCGCCGGGAAGCTCACGCTGCACACCGGCAGAGAACTGCTGAACGCGTGGCGCATGAAATGCTTGATCGTACGTCGTGACGGAGTTGCCAACCCCGGTCAGCAGGCCGGCGCTGTTACCGGCGGGCTTTGCCAGGCCTTGTGGATACGGATTGCTGAGCGTGTTTGCGGGTGTGAGATTGTTGTTATTGCTGGCAATATAAGAGTTTGACTGCGTGTAGCCCGGCGCGAGCGCAGCCACGGGATCGTAGCGCACGGGCGCGTATAGGATGCCGTAGCCGCCGCGCAGCACGGTGTGCTTGTCAAGCTGGAACGAGGCACCGAGCCGCGGCGCGAACTTGGCAGGCGAGAGATCACCGACGTCGCGGAAGTTGCCGTTGACCCCGGCGAACAGGATGCCGCCTCTCACCTGCGCGCCGCTGGAACGCGAGCTGCGAGTAGTGCGGTCGAAGCCGACGGCGAGCTGATTACCATCTTCCTTGAGCCCGGTTTCATACTCCCAGCGAAGCCCAGCATTCAGTGTGAATCGCGAGGTGATGCGCCAGTCGTCCTGCACGAACAACGCGTTGTAATCCAAGTAGGTCCGCAGTGGCGTGGTGAGGTCGATCTGACCGGAAATCGGCGTGCCGAGCAGCAGGTCAGCCACATCGGAGCCAGAGCGTCCGTCGGACGCGTTCGGATCGGACTGCGTGAAGGAACCGCTAAACGTGTAGGTACCGGGCGCGTTGCCGAAGTCCTGGTAATTCATGCGCAGCCGACGATACTCGTAGCCCACCGTCACATTGTGGTGGCCGGCAGTTTTCGCGAGCGTCGCGCTGATCTGCTGTGACTTCCAGTTGTCGAGTTGGCTGGTGTTCTGGCCAAGTTGATCGTGGTTCGCGAGAAAGATCGTCGGGAAGAACTTCGACTGCAGCTGGCTGCTGAGCGCGGTAGGAAAGCCAAGCGTCGCAGGGTCGAAACCCTGGCTGACTTCCGCAATGAGGTTCGGAAAGCGATTGTTGCCGTAGCGCGCAGTGATGACAGTGGTCGGGTTCACGATAAAGGTGCTGTTGACCTGCACGGCATCCACTTGACGGTGGAACGTGTACGAGTAGCTGCCGGGCAGCGTGTGCAGAGGATTGCCTAAAGGCTGCAGGGCTTCGTAGAAGATGTACGATCCGCTGAGCGCCCACCACGGGCGCACCTGCTGATCCAGCTTCACCGTGACCTGTTGCGCGTGGTCGCGCACGTTGTCAGTGCCCGTATAGGTGCCGTCCGTGCCTGCATTTGGATAGTAAGAGGCAATTGCACGGCCCACAGGATTCACGTTTGTGATGACGTTGCCGGCATAGGGGCGGCGATGCGTTCCGGTTGCGTCGGTATAGGTGTCGTAGGGGTTGTAGATGACCTGCAAGCTGCCGTCAGCATTGTAGGTTTTGGAAAAGTCGCCCGCCTTCTGCGCGGCGGTCGGAACAACGAACGTCGCGGTGTACGGCGAGGTCTGGATGTAACCTTCCGCAGCCACCCAAAAGAACGTGCGATTGCGGCCGTTATAGAGATGTGGGATCACAACTGGCCCGCCGAGCGATGCGCCCCAGTTGTAGTATGGGCTGTCCGGGCGCGGAGTGCCGCTACGGTTGGCGAAGAAGTCATTCGCGAGCCAGGAGGTTTGGCGTGTTTCGCCGAACAGGCTGCCGTGCAGTGTATTGGTACCGCTGCGCAGCAGGGTGTTGAACACGCCGCCACCGGTGCGCCCAACCTGCGCGTCATAGGTCAGCGCCTGCAGCTTTACGTCCTGCACGGCTTCGATGTTGGGAATGACTACGGGACGGTTGTTTGTGTCGGTGATCGGCACACCGTCGACAAGGTAGAGGTTGGTCGCGACAGGCCCGCCCGCGACCGACGTCTGCGAAGTGCCGTTCTGGTCGGCAAAGCGGATGAATTGCGGATTGCCGGTGTTGATGAACACGCCGGAAAGCTTCGCGGTGATGTACGGATTACGGCCCAAGACTGGGTAGTTCTCCAAACGACGCTGATCGAACTCCGTGCTCACGGAGGCGGTGGAGCTGTCGACCAGCGAAGCCTGCGCGGAGACCTGCACGGACTCGCTCTGCCCGCCCACGGTAAGCGCAATATCCAGCGTGAGGAAGTCTTGCGTCGCAACCGCAATATGGCCTCGGTCCGCGGAGCTGAATGCCTGTGCCTGCACGTGCAGCGAGTAGGTCGCCGGACGCAGAGCATTGAAGACATACACGCCCGAGGCGTCGGTACGGGTTTCGCGCACCTGCTGCGTGTTCTCATCGATCAGCGTCACGGTGGCGTCAGAGATGAGCGCGCCGTTTGGGTCAGTGACTACGCCGCGCACGCCACCGTTGTAGGTTTGCGCGAAGGCTAGGCTGGTCGACAGAAGGGCGGAGAGAGAAAGCGGTGCGAGAACTCGCGTGTGCATGGGTCCTTTGCGAAGCTGCTTGCGGCGTGAGGGCAAACACGGACTATGCGGACGAACATCGAAGTCGGCGATAGCCAGCGAATAGCTGTCCCGAGATGAGTTG
Organism: uncultured Terriglobus sp.; assembly: GCA_937873305.1. Lineage (GTDB taxonomy): Bacteria > Acidobacteriota > Terriglobia > Terriglobales > Acidobacteriaceae > Terriglobus. The sequence continues at coordinate 9,234 of CALMOM010000211.1, read as the reverse complement.
ATTGCGATGTGCGGAAGGAATGCTTAGCGATAAGCCACAGCTGCACGGCTGCTCAACCCAGCAGGACAGGCCTGCGAGGAGCAACAACAACATGCAATGTAAGCTGGAAGCATGTTGTGAGCATAGGAGAAGCCGGGAAGTACGTCAATGAAGACGCATTCATCCACGATTCCAGACCAACTATTCTTCTGATTGCATCCGCAGCCGACGGATAGGGCTCGATTGAAAGTGCGTACGGGCCGCAAATCCAGCTCCCAGTGAACAGATGAAGATTGCTGCGATCCTTATCCTTGAGGTATGGCATAGCCCAAGCGGCGACAGACGCGATTAGCACCCTTTGAAGCCTAGTGCTTGGGTTATACGCTACTTCCATAAACAGCTTACGTCCGATAACAAAGGTTCTGTATAGCGAATATTTGGCGCTCGTTAGAAGTGTCAGGTTCCGCCCATTAGAACTGTTAGGTTCTTTCATGCGAGTCGTCCGGGCTGCCGTAGACGCCGGGTGGTTGGCGAAATACATGTACTAGGCCGAGCGCGTTGCACCGCCGCTCGTGTCACTACTCTGGGCAGGCAGCCGAGAGGCAAAGATGCCAAAGGTAGAGATAGCTATGAATAGCAGCCATACCTAAAACCCTGACGGGGTTTCGCGTCTATTTTCAACCCTCTTACCAGCGTTTCTGAGCGGGACTGCAACTGAATTGAACGCTTTGATACCGAAAGAAGACGTTCAGCGACTGGCTGCCGTGAAGGCGTCTTGAATTATCTGCGCGCTTTGGGCCAAGTCCTTCCGTTCCGCATCGTCGAGTGGCAGTTCTAGCACCTTCACCACCCCTTTTTCTCCCAAGATGCAGGGCGTACTCAAGCACACATCTCGGAGTCCGTACTCTCCGCTGAGCCTAGCCGATACCGTGAGCACGGAACGCTCGTTACGAAGGATGGCCTCGCAGATGCGTTCGATGCAGGACGCGATGGCATAGCAGGTGTTCCCCTTCAACTCGAGCACTTCGGGTCCCGCGTCACGCACCTGACGTAGAAGCTCTTCACGCGATGGAAGAACTTCGGCTCCCGGAAAGCTTGTCAAGGACATGCCAGCGACCTGAACGCCGCTCCAAGCCGCAACAGAGGAGTCGCCGTGTTCGCCGATGATATAGCCGTGAACGGAGCGTGCTTCGATACCGAGTTGTTCGCCAAGCAGGCTACGAAGCCGGTTTGTGTCGATCACCGTTCCTGAACCGATGACCTGGGAGTGCGGCAGGCCAGACTCTTCCTGAGCGATGAACGTCAGGACATCCACCGGGTTACTCGCGACGAGAAGCACACCGTTAAAGCCGGCGACCCGAAGCTTGCCGATGCACTCACGAAGAACTGCGGCGTTCTTCTCGAGAAGTTCTAAACGGGATTCTTCCTTGTCCGCACTCGGCACACCGGCCGAAAAAATGACAATGGAACTGTCAGCCGCATGCTCATAATCCCCTGCACTCACCTTAACTGGTTGGCCGAGTGGAACAGCATGTTGCAAATCGTTCGCTTCGCCTTCCGCTTTCTTGGGATCTCGATTGATCAGAACAATCTCCTGAGCCGTCCCTTTTAGAACGAGTGCATACGCGCAAGTCACACCGACAGCACCTGCGCCGATGATGGTGATCTTGGATCGACTGCTTATGGGCATTGGGGTTCCATTCTACGGTCGAGGACCTATACAGGTGAACGATCAAGCGCGCCGTCGCTGAAGTGAGCAAGAGGAACGACGCCGTACCCGTCAGGTAGGGTCTTAATGCAATGAATCTCCAGACCTGCCGACTGAGATGCGATAGCTAATCTGCAAGTACCAACTCACCAGAAAGGATGGGACGAGTTCGAGGAAGCAAGCCGCAGTAGGACGCCGTGGCTCCCAGAAGTAACGCGCTGACAAAGACGAGCAGCTTAAGCATGTTTCCTGTTTCGACCGGAAGCGCCATCTTCCACACTGCAAGCAGCAGGATTTGCGCAAAGGTGACAGCCCAGACGGAACCGTAGAAATACCGTCGTTCAACCCCCTCTGCCTTGGGGGAGCGACCGGCTCTTGGCAGCATTCCAGGCAACGGCGTAGCAGACGCGACGGTAGGTTGGATTGGCGCGATCTTCATCGAAGCGGAGTATGTAAGGAGTTCGCTCAGTACCTGGAAGAAGGCCGTTCCAGCCTGCCACACCTGTTCCAAGGACCGCGATGAGGAGCCAAGTCCCATTCAGCCAGCCAATGCCGTGATCGAACAGTTCGAAGATGGAGGAGCCGGGTACCAGAAAGAACACTGCGATCCCAGAGTGGCCAATGTGCGAGCCGATACTGATGTTTGTTACGTACCCGCAGCTTTCGCGCTTGTGCGTACTCAAACTTGCCCCGATACTGCAGTCTCAAGACACCACCTCGTAAGCAGGTGTTATGGAACTCGACGTCCTAGCGCATAACGATCGGAGTAGTGCCCTCGCCTTTTCGTACGCCATGGCTCTATTTGACTGGAACTTCGAGACCGCTTGCGATGCTGTCTGCGTTTGCATCCTCAAGAGTGGTTTGCCCGCCAACGACCGGATATGACTCGGCAAATTGCTTGAACACATCTTCGCTGCAAAGTTGCCGGACCACTAAAAGGACGGCCTCGGTTGAAACCTGGCGGCGCTTGAAGCCCTCGCGCCAAACTTTCAGACGTGAATCGTGAAGACCACACTGCAGTGGCAAGCTGCGCATGAAGTACGTCAATCCCGACGGACACATAGCGACTTGGGATCATGTGATCGGTGGCGAAGTTTGTGTGAACTTTGCCTATGTAGTGGTGACGAATTGCAGGAAATCTGTAATTTGCGCGGCACCGCTCACAGAACCAGTAGGAACGTGTCTATTCTCCACTCATCCTCCGCTTCCCGAGGTGCTGCGTTACAGATGGGACCACGCTCAACGAGGCGTGCCCCGTCCACTTAGGCCCTTCAGCGTGTTCTCACACGATCTATTCGTGATCGTAGAGAAGCCACTGGACAGACCAATAACCGCCAGAATGGAGAGACCAAGATGAATGCGACGGCAACTACGTCCTCTGCTTTCGACGAGAAGCTACTCCCGCAGCCGCACCTCGCGTCAGGCAGCGGGAGGACAGAAAGAACAGTCCTCTTGGTAGAGGATGACGAAGATCTCCGCCAAACCATGGAGTGCATTTTGCGTTCAGCCGGTTATGGAGTGGTGCCCTGTGCAGACGCACACCTTGCACTCGAGGCATACCAGAAGTGCCCAGAGACAGTGGACGTTCTTTTGACAGACCTCCATATGCCAGGCTTGTCAGGACTTGAACTAGCGCGCAAGTTGACGGAGAGCCGGGCAACATTGCGGTACTGCTCGTCACGGGGAGCATTCTGTCAATGGACAACATAAAGAGCTTATGGCTCGTGGATGGGCCTACATGGGAAAGCCCTGCGACATGCAGGTACTCAATGGAACATTGAACCGCCTGACTAACCGAAATAGTAGAACTAGCAGGCTCTGAGACCTGCCTACTGCATTGCGTGGAGGAGAGACATGCTCGAAGTGTTGCTTACCGACATAGACGGTACGCTTGTAGACAGTAACGCATTGCATGCAGAGGCGTGGCGTCACTTCGGCATCCAGGTCGGAATGGACGAGGCCTGGCGGCAGATCGGTAAGGGTGGTGATCAGGTCATCCCCGTCTTCGTTCCAGAGGCCGACAGGGAGCGGCTGGAGAAGCCTCTTAAAGAGTTCCGCAAGCAGCTCTTTCATCGCGACTACATGCATCGTATGGTGGCCTTTTCCCAGGCACGGGAACTCCTCCTTCGCGCACGCGAATCCGGGCTCGAGATTGTCTTGGCGACCTCGTCCGATAAGGAGGATCTACCAGCCTATGGAAAGTTGGTAGGCATGGATGACCTTATAGATGAGGCTTCTTCAAGCGCTGACGCTAAAGCGTCGAAGCCCGAAGCCGACATCTTCGCCGCTGCACTCCGGAAGATCGACATGCGTCCGGAACAAGCAATCGCACTTGGTGACACTCCGTGGGACGCCCAGGCCGCCGGTAAGCTCGGCATCCGTGTCGTCGGCCTCACCTGCGGTGGTTGGAAGGCAGACGATCTCCGCGATGCTGGCTGTGTGGAGGTCTGGCAAGATCCAGCCGACCTTCTATTTCACTTCGATGAGTCTGCGTTGCGTCGTTCACTTTAGGCAAAGACCTGGAAGACGAAGACATGAAAGACGAAGACCCGCTGGTTCAGGACGTTTACTTGTTCGAGAGCCAAGAAATTGACATTGAGTTTTCAGATGGCGTGTGTGTAACGCTGTCTGCGCAAGAGGTCCTGGCATTACGGGATTACGTGTACAGAGTAGATCGAGTCTCTGAATTGTATCGGAGCAGCCCTGTGAGCTCGGTTGAGAACCGGCCGTCCCAAGGTCTCTGAGCAAGATATGCTCGCTCGTTAGATGCTAATCGTCGGCTGGTATCAGGATCTGTGTCGGTGAACGGTAGCATGCAGACCGGTAGGTGCGCTCACTACCTGCCTGAGCAAGCAAACTGAAGGACACGTCAGTTGGTGCGACGCGCCCTCTCCATACCGAGTCTCAGCCCTTTGCAGAGCCGTCGTGGCCAGCTGGAACTATGTGGCTGTCCGACCTGTTGCGCTGCGACATGAACCATCGATTCTGGAACGCTTGTTACGCAGCGCTGGGAAAGGACGTGATCTTCGTGAGGTGAGCAATGCTTGCGGCGATGGCTGCGAGACGCTCGGGAGCCGTGCTGGTGCCATTTACAAAAGAGGTCTTTGCACCTAACTCATTGGCAAGCGCGGCAAGCTCGCTCTCCAGCTTCTCGATGGAGGCGAACAGCATTGGATCAGCACCTGTCGCCTTCACTTCTCCCTTCAGCGCACTGGTGACCGACCCTCGATGCATCCAGTCTTCTAAATCGCTGACGCGCGCCAAGACAACATTACTGGGTGCACCGGGTGGCCGGTGGATTGGGAGGTCCAGCGTTTTCTCCCAACGCTGCACTGGACGCACGCCCTTGCCAAAGAACTGCGCGAGTTCCTTCCAGGAACTAAGCATCTTGCTCATTGTCACTCCGGAGTACGTTGAACTGCAGGCTTGAACCACGGAACCGATGCTGCCTTCAGAAAGCGGCCCCGTATGGATTCCCTCATGCCCAAGATGGCATAGCGTCTCTGCGTCATGTGAGCGCTGCCGAGCCTGGAGCCGACTTTGTCTGTGCTGCTCATGTTGATCTAGGGGAATTAAGATGATGTGCGCGTTAACGCTCACACACCCTTGAGGGGAGAGGCTAGCTTCAGATCAACCTCTTCGCCCCAAGTGAACTGTGTAAGAGAACGGGAGCACGTCCAAGCCAGAGGCGTGCCCTGTTCCTCATCGGCTTTACGCGGTTCGCGGCATGCAACAGTGTTTCTTTCACGGAGAGCGGCGATCCCTAATTTCAATAATTCGCTCTTACGATCGCTCGACATGGCAAGCGTTGATCGCCTGTCTCTTTCACCCGTCAAGTTCTCCGTCAGGCAAGACATCGAGGTGCCAGGACAGCCTATTCGCGGCCTTGCGTTTCTAGAGACCGGAATGGCCTCCATGACGACGGCCTTTGAGGATGGATCGGAAGTGGAAGTCGGGACGTTTGGTTTTGAGTCAGTTATTGGCATTTCTGCTCTGATGGGATCGCTGCAAAGCCTGAATCGGGTGTATACCCAGATCGCAGGCTACGGCTACCACTGTCCCGTCGCAAACGCTTCTGCCGAGTTTGAGCGCAGCAAAGGATTTCAATCGCTCATGCTTCGCTATGTACAGGCACAACTGCTGCAGTCGATGCAATCGACAGGGTGTAACGCGAAGCATACCGTGGAGCAGCGGCTGGCGAAATGGCTGCTGCTGTGCGCGGATCGCACGAACAGCACCTCCTTCGTAATGCCTCAGGTCTTTATTGCCGACATGCTCGGTACGAGGCGGACGACGGTTACAGTGGCCGCAAATACGTTTAGGCGAGCTGGCCTTATCCGCTACTCCCGTGGCCACATGGAGATCTTGGACTCAGCGGAATTGGAGGCAAGTTCCTGTGAATGCTACCGCGTAATCCGCGATCATCTTCACAGCATCTCTTCGTTTGCCAGCACCATTGTCGGGTGAACAAGAACATGCCCTTGACCTGAGCTCAGGGATCAATCATTTTTGACGACGCTGGAGTCAAACTCCGCATAGCTATCCAGGTGATGCCGCACCACACCATAGCACTCGCAGGCCTTTAGCTCCAGAGCCTGCCGATTCGCAAGGTTGATCTCGTTTCGGTGATTGTCGAGGATTCCTTTATCTTGTAAATCCATCAGAGCGGCACTCGCGCTCATACGACGGATCCCGAGCATAGTAGCAATAAAGTCCTGCGATATGGCAAAGCTCGTGCTCCTGGAACGGTCCGCACAGGTAAGCAGCCATCGTGCGAGCCGCTGCTCCACGGTATGCTTCGCATTGCACCCGGCAGACTGCCCAACCTGGATGAGCTGAGCCTGCACAAAGGCAAGTGCCAACCGCTGGAAGTGTTCACCACGCTCGAACTCCCGCCGACTGTCCTCGAGGCTTGCTACAAAGCCATTGCCGGGGATCTGCATGTAGACGCGATTCAGGCTCTGCTTTGTCCCCATCAGTGCGGACACGCCGATGACAGACTCATAGCCGTAGAGGCCTATCTCCACTTGCGTCCCGTCCACAAAGGTGGTCGTCATCGAAGCCGCTCCCTTCTCGGGGAAGACGAGGTGCTTAATCGGGGTCCCAGGCGATTCCAACTGGCGTGGCACTTCGAGATTCACCGGCCGGAGATGCAGCCTCTGAATGGCTTCAGGAGAAAGGCTGCGAAGGACGCTGTTTGCGTAGCTATAACCCACACCCTGCGGATTGTGATTTGGCACAACAAGCTTCTCCAAGGTCATTTTTCCAAAGCAGTACAGCCGCCGCTATCCTAAATTATGCACATGCAGTACCTGGATGCAGTGAATGTACGCCTGAGGACGGCCAGCAAGGAAGAGCCAAATGCAAAGCAACCAAACCCAGAGATTGTAGGCGTCGATCGATTGGACCGCGCGATTGTGGTCCAGTTCGACGATGGAGTATGTGCAATGTTTCCAGCAGCGCTTCTGCGATCGTTGATTTCGCGGCTAGAGCCCTGCGCCATCCAGGCCGAGCATTAGTACTACATCCTGCTCACAGCAAGGAATGAGCGCTACCGCTCATATCATCTCGCCCGGTTGGCTTCGGAATGCTCTTCGCTAGGTTGGTAGAGCATCCGAAACACTGCTGCAGTAAAGGCTCTTGGGCCTTCCATGGTTTGCATGAATCGGTACGTCTGGCTCGGAAAAAACCGTTGCCGCTGCACGTACATCAACAGCAGTGGTGTGCAAGGGCACTCTTCGAGAGCCACGTTGGCGGCTAGAACGCCCTCTTCCAAAGAAAGTGTCTGGCAAAGAACAAGCACGCTGGGTTTTCCAGAGAACAAGCTATCCCGAAAGCCCAGGCTAGTGCTGACGACCTCTGTGGGGCATCCCGCTAGCTCGAGAATACGTCGTCGGCTTTGCTGCAGTATGGCATCGTGCCCGTAGCAAAGAACATGCTTTTGCCTGGCGTCGCCATTTGTAAGCTCTCCAATGAGCTGGTCCACTGCTGTGCGCATGGATGCACTTTGGCATGCCTCACGTTTCTTACGTGCACGCTAACGCTCAACTCCAAGAACTTGTCAGCGCGGCTTCTCCCCTGCAGCTATCCCTACGCCGAAGCAATTTCGCCTATAGGTAAGCCAAAGAACATAGGTTTCATGCTCCAGAGCCCATGCTTGCACAATGACATCTGAAGACGCACCCTACATTGTGTCCGTGGACCGCTTGAACGATTCGATCATCATCGGGTTCGCTGACGGAAGATGTGGTCGCTACTCCGCAGTATTGCTCTACGGCATGTTGTCGCAGAGCGAAGAACTCTCTGAACCGGCGGTTGTGAAGAATCCTGATGAAGCTGCTGCATCCCTCGACTGACTCGCTCGCGTTCCCTTGGCTAGCCTGCTGTTCATCCATTTCGCAGCTGTAAGAATGGCACCGGCTGCTTGCTTCATGGCCTACAACACCTCTTTGAACAGAGGCACCCGCTTTGCAGCCGGCGTAATCACAGAAAAATCCAAGGCACTCTGTTCATGGCCGTCCGGGTGCTGCTCTCTCCACAACACACGTAGGAACTCAGGCCAATCGTCGTGAAGATGCAGCGTCCGGGTCACCTTCGCGTGACACGCCAGGCAGAGCGTCAGCATCTTTACTGGACTGCTATTGCCCGGCTCGCGATGATGCACGGCAATGGAACGCTTACCGCGCTTCACCGTGGTGCACCCAGGCACGCAACAACGGTAGCCGTCACGCTTGAGCACTACCTCGCGGTGACCGCCGAAGTAGTCCTCATCCTGGCGTTTGAGGGTGTAGCAAGTTGCACACAATCCTTTTGCAAGAACCTTCGCGTTACCACATGGGCAGTGCATTACCGTCTGACGGGGCTTCATTGAGCACCAGCCTTGACGCGGTAACGATGCAGCGTCATCCGTGAGACGCCCATGTCCCTCGCAACCACCGAGGGCCGTTCGCCGTTGTCGAGCCGCTTGACGAGTGACGCCACGGCTTCGGCTCCAAGCGTTGCTGGCCGTCCCTTGTATACGCCTCGCTTCTTCGCAAGCGCGATTCCCTCTCGCTGGCGTTCCCGGATGAGTTGCCGTTCGAACTCTGCAATCGCTCCCATCACGCTGAGGAGAAGATTGGCCATGGGCGAGTCTTCTCCTGTAAAGATTAGGTTCTCTTTGCAGAACTGAACCTTGATGCCCCGCTCCGTCAGACTGAACACCAGCTTGCGAAGATCGTCCAGGTTCCGGCCGAGCCGGTCCATCGAATGGCACACGACGGTGTCGCCCTCCCGGACGAATGACAACAGCGCCGTGAGTTGTGGCCGCTTGATGTCCTTCCCGGATGTGTGGTCGGTGAAACGGCGATCCAGTTCGATACCTTCGAGCTGGCGGTCCTCACGTTGGTCGAGCGTACTCACGCGGATGTACCCGACGCTTTGCCCTATGGCAGGCCGCGCAGGCTTTTTTGTAACAGTAGGTTCCTTAACCCGCCTCATAACCCGTATCATAAGGCAGAGAACCACCTTTGCGTTACGGTATTTCAGGAGTGCCTGTTACGTAACGC
>CALMOM010000210.1:4690-12996 GCA_937873305.1 uncultured Terriglobus sp. | reverse complement strand
TTGCGGATAGTTTGGGTCGTCCGGCCACTCCCACGCGTCGCCCAGGTGCATGTTGTGGCAAATAGATACCATGATGCGACAGTACGTATCGCGAATCGCGCGCCACTTGGGCTGGTAGCCGTCCTTCTCATAGGTGCGATTGGTGCGGATGTAGTGCTCACCCGGGATTTGCATCTTTGAGTCCACGTCGTACAGCGTGTGGAAGATTTCATCGCTATCCTCAAGGTCTTCAATGGGCCGGTCCGGTAGCACCTGCCGCATGCCCAGCATGAAGTTCTCCCAGTCCTTGGTGCCGTGAAAGTCGTCCACCATCAAGAAGCCGCCCTTCAGCAGGTATTCGCGCAGCCGTTTCGCTTCTTCGTCGGTAAAGCTCCACGTTTGCACCTGCACGGCGTAGATCCACGGGTAATTGAAGATGTCGTCGGAGTCGAGCCGCACCACCTGCTCCGTGGGCCTGCCGTCGATACGCGTCAGCCGATGCATGGCCACCAGGAACTGCCGGTCGGCCTTTGGGTAATCGCGCGACCATGAGGTGCGACCCCAGTACCCACCGCCATAGCTGCCGTAGTTCTGCATGCTGCTGGTGTACGCCAGGCGCGACCAGTAGAACTCCGCCTTTGCGTTGCCCGGCGCGTCCTCGCTGCCAAAGCCGAAGTTGCCCACCCGCTGAAAGGCATGCAGCCGCACCGCGCACAACAGCGTGCCGCAGCACATGCCCACCGTTGCGGAAGCGAGAGCGAGGCGCGAGAGCTTCATGGGACGTGATCCCCCTTGAGCGTGCAGTGTGCGGTGAGACTACCAGACTTCGCGTGCGTCTACCCAGTGAGACGGACAACCGTGCTGGATGGACGAAGCAACTGTGCACTTGTTTGCAGCGGGCTCGAAGTGGCTGTGCAACCGGCTTGTCCAGCGCGTTCGTGGCGTGAGACCATCCCTTCATCTGGGCCCGCTCGCCTGCGCAAACAAGTCATGAACGCGAAGGGCGCGGAGGTCTCGCAGAGGGCACAGAGTTCCTTTTGGAGTCGGCATGAACCGGCGTGACGTGCTCAAGCTCGGCGGCATGACCCTTGGCGGCGCATGTGCATCGCGACTGCCGTTGCTGGCCCAGAGTGGCATGAACATGACTTCTGCGCCATCTGCAGCGCCGCAAGGCAAAGCGGACTTCGAGTTGCGCATCGCGCCCGTGCAGGTGGAACTCGACCCATCGCGCATCCTCTCCACCGTCGGCTACAACGGCGCAGCGCCCGGCCCACTCATGCGGATGCGCGCAGGCAAGCCCGTCACTGTAGACATCGTGAACGAAACCGACACGCCGGAACTGGTGCATTGGCACGGGATGCTTATCCCCGCCGAGGCCGACGGCACAGAGGAAGAAGGCTCACCCTACGTGCCGCCGCACGGTCGCGCGCGCATCACGTTTACCCCCGTCCCCTCAGGCCTGCGCTGGTACCACTCGCACGCCATGGCCATGGACGACCTGAGCAAGGGCGCGTACAGCGGCCAGTTCGGCATGGTCTATGTGGAAGACGGCAACGACAAGGGTGCATACGATCAGGAGCACTTCCTGGCGCTGCGCGACTGGGCACCCTTCTTCACCACAGGCATGGACGACGATGATGACGACACCCACGACGGCCCCATGCTGGAAAAGCCGCCGGAGATGAGCAACGACCCGGACGGCCTGGAGGTCGGCTCCGTCACGTACTCCATCAACGAGAAGGCGCTGGGCGCGGGTGAACCCATCCGCGTCAAGGAAGGGCAACGGCTCCTGCTGCATTTCTGCAACGCCAGCGCCACCGAGAACCGGCGCATCGCGCTGGCCGGTCACACCCTTCGGGTCATCTCTCTGGATGGCAACGCCGTGCCGCGTCCGCAAGTGGTGGAGTCTCTCTTCCTGGGCGCGGGCGAACGCGCCAGCGTCGAGGTGACCATGAACCACCCGGGCGTGTGGATCCTGGGCTCGACCGAGAAAGCCGTGCGCGAGCAGGGCCTTGGTGTCGTGGTGGAGTACGCTGGGCAGCACAAGACGCCCCAGTGGATCGACCCAAAGAAAGCGCCGTGGGACTACTCGATCTTCGGCACGGGTACACCGACGCAGCCCGCGCCGAAGAATGTCATCGACATGACCTTCCGCAAGCTGCCGCGCGCGCAGGGCAGGTTCAACGTGTGGACCGTGAACGGCAAGCCCTACCCGCACGAAAACGAGTTCGTACTGCAGCGCGGCGAGCGGTACCGCCTGATCATGCGTAACGCGAGTGACGACGCACACCCCATGCACCTGCACCGCCACCTGTGGGAGCTGGTCGAGATGAACGGCAAGCCCATGGGAGGCCTGATCAAGGACACGGTCGTGGTGCCCTACTACGGCCGCGCCGTGGTCGACTTCACCGCCGACCAGCCCGGCCTGTCGCTCTTCCACTGCCACATCCAGCAGCACATGGATTACGGCTTCAAGGCGCTGTTCCGCTACGCATAGTGCCTAACTCGCACCCCTCCAAGCCATTGCTCTCTGACACACAGGTTGCAGACTGACAGAGATTCAGGCTTGCGCCGCGCCTTGTCGTAGACGAGAATGCCGCCAAGCCAAACATTCCAGTCTCGAAGGACGTGCGATGTCCTACAACAAATCCCTTGTTCTGCTGCTCGCTGCCACGGTAGTGCTGCTCGTCATCGGCCTGCCACTGTTTGAGGAATACAAGCAGCAGCTGAAGCTGAAGGCGACGGTGGTCACTGGCTACTTCTTCGGCGTTGTGGGTGCGCTGCTGCTGGTTCACGCCATCCTGTACTGGCCGGGTGCCGAGCCACAAATTGCAGCGGAACTCGCGGCGCTGGCGGGCAGCAGTCTGGGCTGGCTCATCGGCATGTGGCTGTCGCCCATGGGCACGCAGGAGACCACCAAGTTTACAAAATACTGGACGGCCATCGGCGTGGGATCAGGCTTTACGCTCAAGTGGGCCATTGACCATGTGGCGCAATACCGCGGCTGGATCGCCGACCACGCTTTTATCAGCGCCTTGTTCATCATCGCGCTGGTGGTAACTACGGCCGCGGTCTACAACGCGCGAGCCTACACGGATGCGCTGGTGATCGCGCCACGCAACCCACTGCCGTCGACCGCTAACACAGACGGCGACACGGTGAACGTGAAGACGGGCAGCAGCGTTGCGCTTTATGCCGCGGTCAGCGGACCGAACGATCCGCTGGCGAAGTGGGACGTGTTTCCGGCATCACTGGGCAGCATTGCTGCGGACGGCGTGTTCACTGCCGCCGCCACACCTGGCAGCGGCAGAATCACGGCGTTTAACGTGGAAGACCCATCGCTCTCAAACGCGCTGGACGTCGAAGTTACGGCCTGACGCTGGCCTGCTGCGTGCCGCCAGCGTAGGACACGCGGTAGAGGATGCCGTTTTGCTCGTCACCAACGACGATGCTGCCGTCGTGCATCTGCACCAGGCCGAAGGGCCGCGCGAAGCGTGCCCATCCGCTGCCGCCCTTGACCGGCATCAGGAAGCCGTTGAGGAACGGCTGAATGCTTGCCGCCTTGCCGCCGTCGAAGTGGATGCGAACGATCTCGTAACCGCTCGGCGGGTTGGCGCCCCAGCTGCCATGGAGGCTGGCCAGAGCGTCGCCGTCATAGCCAGTCGGCAGGCCCTGGCCGTTTAGGAAGATGAGCTGCATGCCGGACGAGTGCGCTGCATAGGTCAGCACAGGCAGCGTGGTCTTTGCGGCCCACTGGTCCAGCGTCACGCCGTGCGGCGGCGTCAGGTACAGGTTCTTGAGGCCCGCGCCCAGGATGTACGGCCAGCCGTACTCCTTGCCCTGCTGGATGAGGTTGACCTCCTCACGCTGCTCCTTGTCGCCCAGCCAGTCCACGCCGTCGTCCCAGCCGTACAGGTCACTGGTGCCCGGCTTGAAGTTGAAGCCAATGGTGTTGCGCAGGCCGGTGGCAAAGGTCTCGCGGCCTGTACCGTCCAGGTTCGAGCGCTGCATGGTGGCCTGCAGCGGATTGCCCTCGGCGCAGGTGTTGCAGGTGCTGCCGACGCTCTCATAAAGCATATTGTCCCGACCGACGGCGAGGGTCCGGTCCTCGTGCTGGCCCGCGTCCGGCAAGTCGCTCATGATGAGCTTCGAAGGCCCAAGCGTGCCATCGGCCAGGATGGGCGCGGAGTACACCTGCTTGATCGACACGTAGTACATCACGTTGTCGTGGATGACCATGCCGTGCACATGCTCCAGCTCGACCACCTTGGTCTGCTTGCCAGCCGGATCAACCATGGTGATGGTGCCCGCGTCACGGCTGCTGACGTAGAGATTGCCCGCATCGGAAACGACGATAACGCGCGGGCTCTTCAGGCCCTCGGCAAGCTTCGTGATCTTGAACCCGGCAGGCAGCTTGAGCTTCGCGATGTTGGCGTCGGTGGCTGGGAGCGGGGCGGGCAGGATGACATTTACATTGTGGGTGTCGCGGTTCGGCTGCGGCATTTCCTGCGCGTACGTGAGCACGCAGGGGGCTGAAAGGGCAGCTGCGGCGAAAAAGACGGCAAAACGCTTCATACCGCGACAGATGCGTGTTCAAATAGGCTCTGTTGCACGCAGCATGTCGCATGCAGCGTGACAAAACATGCTATTCACGTGCATTTAGGCGACGGTTTGGCTGCTTAGAACAACGCAAATGCGGCGCTAAACCGCACAATTTGCATCGTACGCGGCAAGTGCGCGTAAACGCACCAATCTTGGTGCCTAATGCGCACTGACGGCCAGCCCTACGGCAGCTTTCACCTTGCTCCACACCCAGGTTGGCACGGTCGAACGCATCATGTGGTTGCGCAATTCCTCATACCGCGCCGCGCCCATGCTGTAGCCGATGATGAGCCGCAGCAGCTCCGAGTCCTGCTTTGCCTTGCGCACCAGTGCGTCTATGCGGCCCGAGCCGTTGAACAGCCGGTGCTGAATCTCGACGGAGTGCTGCAGGTCACTACCGATCTCCGCCTGCCAGGCACGCTGATAGCCACTCAGTTCGCGCTCGTCATACCGCTGCTTGCGGATGGCTGCAAGCGCCGCGTCCGCCGCGAGCGAGCCGCTGGCCATCGCGTAGAAAATACCCTCGGCCGTGAACGCGTTGACGAAGCCGCCCGCGTCACCCGCCAGCAACACGCGGTCGGTGTAGGTCTTCGCCAGCGGTCCACTCACCGGGATGGGAAACGCCTTGTAGCCTGCGGGATTGGTCTCGCCGGTCACGTCGCCCTGCCGCTTCAGCGTGTCAACCCAGCCCGCATGGTGCTCCGCGCCCTTGCCGCGCAGCGCCTTCAGGTACCAGTCCAGCTTGCAGCCGAAGCCCAGGTTCAGGTGCTGCGTCTTAGGAAAGATGTAGCCGTATCCGAAGGTCTCCGTCAGCGTCAGGAAGAGGTAAATGCTCTCGCGGTCGGCCACGTCCAGCCGGTCGTACGTGGTCTCCTCCATCATGTCGACCGCGTATTCCTTGTGCGCGGCTTCCGAGCGCAGGCCAGTGTGCCGCGCGATGACAGAGTTGGCGGAGTCCGCACCGATGACCATCGGCGCGGTAAAGAGCTCCCCCGTGGTGCTCTCGAGTTCCACGTGGTCGGGCTTCACCAAGCAGCGGCGAATCGTCACGCCCTTGCGCACGGTGCAGACGCTTTCCGCGCGACGAAACAGCGCCGCATCGAACTCCCACCGGCGAATCAGGTACAGGATGGGCTCGGCCTGCCGGTACGTCACGCGGGTTCCGTCGGGCGATTGCAGGTGCACGCGGCTGACCGGGTTGACCGGCACTTCGCCCGCGGATAGGAACTCCTGCACATACGGGAAGCGGTGCAGCAGCCGCGCGGACAGGCCGCCGCCGCAGGGTTTTTCGCGCGGAAACTCCGCTGCCTTGTCCAGCAAGAGCACGCGAACGCCGGCCTGGCCCAACTGGTACGCAGCCGTTGCGCCCGCCGGGCCCGCGCCCACAATGATGATGTCAAAGCTCTGATCCATGATCAGCACCCAGTGTAGCCGTGCGCTGGGCCGGCGGCTACGGCCTCGCCACAAGCTGGGCAGCCTGCCGCACCTCCGCGTCTGCCAGCCGTAGCGAACCGACCCGATTGGTGCCCACATCCCGCACCAGCACGCGGACGCTGCCGCTGCTGCCCAGGGCCAGCGCCACGGTATGGTGGAAACGCAG
Organism: uncultured Terriglobus sp.; assembly: GCA_937873305.1. GTDB lineage: Bacteria > Acidobacteriota > Terriglobia > Terriglobales > Acidobacteriaceae > Terriglobus. Next base: position 6,815 of record CALMOM010000210.1, on the reverse strand, counting down.
GCCACCCTGCAACATAGCCTGGTAGCGTGCCTCATCCAGTACCAGCACAGCGCGGTCTTGGTGCGAATCCAGAACTGTGCCCTTCCTGTCGTACAGTAGCGTGGCATATTCCAGCGTGGCGCGATGCTTGCCGTCGCTGTCCTGGGTCACGTGCAGGGCGCTCACCGGCAGCAGCACCTGCAACGCGTACAGGCTGCTGTTGCTCCCTGCGGCCTTTGCCCCGAGGACCTTATCCGGCGGCGCACTGCTGACAGGCTCTGGCTGCAGCTGGAACACGAGTTCGCTTGCGTCGGGTGAGGTGTAGCGAGCAGCTGCCGGGATGGGCGAGGCCGCCAGCTCCGCGTCCCGCGGTGCGGAGGTGTAGTACGTCCGCCGATAGCTCAGCCTTGCACCGGGATGGTTCAGTCGAATCTCAATCTTGCGCAGTTCGCCGGGCTTGCTGCCGGGTGGCGGTGTGTACTGCAGCGTGTAGTAATTGTCTCCGTCGGTGGCGGAGCGCTCCATGGCCTCTTGCAGGCCGTTGGTGTTGTAAAAGGCTTCGCCGCCGGTGCCCTGTGCCAGCTCCTGCATGGTGCTGTGCTCCGCTGCCTGGTCAATGTAGAACTGGTTGTCGCGCGGGTTGGGCGCGCGCGTGCCGTAGGTCAGCTGCGTGCGCTGCCGGTTGCCTGCCGTGCCGTTATCCGTGGCGCTCTGCGATGGCGCAGGCTCCAGGCCGCGTGCGTCGATGGGGTACACCGCCACGCGGTTGGCCGCCATCAGGTTGATGGTGCGGCGCAGTTCCGCAGTCATATCAGCGTTGCCGGCGAACGGGTCACCCGTGGTCTGCACATCGCGCACGATATTTACCGGGAACGAGCCGGAAAACCACAGCACGTTTTTGCGGCCTGGCACACCCGCCAGGTAGCGTGCCAGTTGCTCCAGCGCCTCCATGGTCAGGCGCGCGCGCACCTGAGTCACCTGCGAGGCGCGGCGCGCCTCCATGTCCAGCAACGCGATTTGCATCTGTTCCAGCATGCTGTCTCCGCCGCTCTGCTCAATCATGTCGGTCAGCCGTTCCGACGTCTTGTGTGCATCGGTGTCGTTCAGCTCGCGGTTCAGCAGCGGCGAAAACTGCACACCCTGCAGCTTGACCACGCGCTTGAGCAGCGCCGGGTCCACGGTAAAGTCCTGCAGCAAATGCAGGCTTTGATTCAGCGTGAACACAGCGGTGCGCGTGCCCGGCCGCTCCGCAGCGAGAAATCGCACCAGCTGGTCGCGCAGATAGGGCTGCGCCTCGGGTGGCGTGTTCATGCCGTCCAGCAGCAGGACATTGGCGACACCATTCACTACGGGAACGTTGGTGAACACTCCCGCGGGTAGCGACGGTACAACAGTATGCGACTCGCGCCCGCCCACATGCTCGTCAAAGCCACGCAGCGCCTGTGCTGCACCGTTCTCGCGCAGGGAGAAGCCACTGGCAGGCAAACCATGCACGGGCCTGCCTGCCTTATCGGTGACGACCACGTCTTCCACCACCAGCTGCACCGCAGTTTGCAGTGTGGGCGTGGCTGGCGTGGGCGTTTGCGACCAGCCAGATGCGGCGGTCAGCAGCAGGCTGAAAAGACATAGGTAGCGAGCGGTACACAACACAAATGGGCCATCCGGATGGGGATGGCCCACTCTACCACCGGCTTGCGCCAAACAGGTTACTGCCCCTTGTAGTCCACAAACAGGTCAGGGTATTCGCGCTTGAGCGCCTCGATCTTGGGCCGGTCGCACACCTGGATGTAGGGGTTATCGGGGTTGTGCAGGGCGTAATCCTGGTGGTAGTCCTCACCTTTGTAGAAGCCCTTGAGCGGTGTCACCTCGGTCACGATTTTCGACTTGAAGACGTGCGCCGCGTCGAGCTGCTGGATGTAGGCCTGCGCAATCTTCTGCTGCTCTGTCGAGGTAAAGAAGATTGCTGAGCGGTACGATGTGCCCTCGTCGGGGCCCTGACGGTTCAGCGTGGTAGGGTCGTGCGCGACGGAAAAGAAGATGCGCAGCAGACCGCCATAGGTGATGACAGATGGGTCATAGGTAATTTCGACCGACTCGGCGTGGCCGGTAGTCTCCGTGGTCACTTGACTGTACGTTGCGGTGGACG
>CALMOM010000210.1:3534-4680 GCA_937873305.1 uncultured Terriglobus sp. | reverse complement strand
GTCTTGCGCACGCCCTTCACTCGCTCAAACACCGACTGCGTGCCCCAGAAACAGCCACCCGCGAAGACCGCGGTTTGCAGCGGTGCGTGACTCAGCTGCACGTCCTGCTGTGGCTTGGGAAAGGTGCCGCGATCCATGGCCAGTGCGGGCAGCGGCAGGGTGAGCAGGGTGCAAAGGATGGCAGAACGAACAGGCTTGCTGAACATAACGACCTCTGGGGTGTAAGACGCAGCCGGGGCTTTCTGCGTCATCTGCGGGCAACAGCCTGCTACCCTGCTGCCATGCTTGATGTTCATCCGCCGCACCAACCGGTTCACGGCATCCGCGACTTCCTGCTGCACCTGCTCACCATCACGGTGGGCCTGCTCATTGCGCTGGGGCTGGAGGCTGCCGTGGAGTGGCGGCACCACGTGCACCTGCGGCATGAGGCGGAAGACAACATTCGCCGCGAAATCGAGGACAACCGCAAAGATCTAATCGAGGTGCTGCACGCCGTACCCGCGGAACAGGCCAAATTCAAGGACCTGCTCGTCTACCTGAACGCGCGCGCTGCCGGATCAAACGTAGACATCCACAACGTCAACGTAGGGGTGAAAATTGGCACGCCGCAGGAGGCAAGCTGGCAAACGGCGGCAGCCACGGGAGCGCTCGCTTACATGGATTACAGCGAGGTCAAGCGCTATGCCGCCGCGTACCAAATGCAAAAGAAGCTCGACTCGGCGCAGGACGCATCCATGCAGCCCATCGCTGCCCTACTGGGAGGGCTTAGCACCCTGAGCCATGACAACCTGGGCAAAGAAGATGCCGCCATTGCGGCCAGGCAGGTGCACGAGATCATGGGCCATGTGGAGACCATGCGCGAGTTTGGCAGCGACTTGGGGCGGTTGTATGACGAAGCGCTGAAGGAGCAGTGACAAAGTTCCCTGAGCTTGTTTACGAGGCGCGGAAATTCACGCACGGACCTCTCGACAGAGCTGCTGCGTTGCGTCTAAGGTGTGTGTCGGTCAGCAAGTACTCGACCAGAAAAGAGAACGAACCATGGCTCAGGAAGCACACAAGAAGGCAGCGGAACACCACGAGACAGCCGCGAAGGCACACAAGGCCGCTGCCGAGCACCACGAGAAGGGCGACGACCACGCCGCTGAC
>CALMOM010000210.1:0-3524 GCA_937873305.1 uncultured Terriglobus sp. | reverse complement strand
ATCAAACTACGTTTTTCTACATCAATAACGCCGGCCCGCCCCCACTGAAGCCGCGCGCCCCTTCTGTTGTGCTACGCCTTGCCCGCCAACTGCCGGAGCACATACTGCAAAATGCCGCCGTGCTGGTAGTAGAGGATTTCCTGTGGCGTGTCGATCCGCACCGTGGCCGGTATGCTGATGCACTCGCCGTCGGCGCGCGTGGCCTCTACCGTGATCTGCTTACCCTCGGCAAACTTCGCGTCGAGCATGGCGCGCAGGCCGGGCACGCTGTAGGTCTCCTCGCCCGTCAGGCCGAGCGTTTCGGCATTCTCACCGTGTTGGAACTGCAGCGGCAGAATGCCCATGCCCACCAGGTTAGAGCGGTGGATGCGCTCGTAACTTTCGGCCAGCACAAAGCGGATGCCGAGCAGGCGCGGCCCCTTCGCGGCCCAGTCGCGGCTGGAGCCGGAGCCGTACTCCTTGCCCGCGAGGATGGCCAGCGGCGTGCCGCGCTTGGCATACGACACGGACGCGTCGTAGATCGACATTTCCTTGCCCTCGGGCAGCAGGCGCGTGACGCCGCCCTCCGTTCCGGGCGCCAGCTTGTTGCGCAGCCGCACGTTGGCAAAGGTGCCGCGCACCATCACCTCATGGTTGCCGCGGCGCGAGCCGTAGCTGTTGAAGTCGCCGGGCTTGACACCGTTCTCGGTGAGGTACTTGCCTGCCGGACCATTCAACTTGATGCTGCCGGCGGGCGAGATGTGGTCGGTAGTTACGGAGTCGCCCAGCACGGCGAGCACGCGCGCGTCGTGGATGTCTTCGACCGGCGAAGGCGTGGCAGGCATGCCGTCGAAGTACGGTGCCTTGCGAATGTAGGTCGAGTCTGCCTCCCAGCCATAGGTGTCGCCGCCGGGAAACTGCAGCGCCTGCCAGTTGCCGTCGCCGTCGCTAACGGTGCTGTACTGCTTGCGAAACATCTCCGCGTCGATGGCGGCGTGCACCGTCTCGTTGACCTCTTCCTGCGACGGCCAGATGTCCTTGAGGAACACCGGCTCCTTGCCGGGCGTGAAGCCGATGGGCTCGGTCTCGAAGTCGAAGTCGATGGTACCGGCAAGTGCGTACGCGACGACAAGCGGCGGGCTCATCAGGTAATTGGCGCGCACGTCGGAGTTGATACGGCCCTCGAAATTGCGATTGCCGCTCAGCACGCTGACTGCCACCAGGCCGTGGTCTTCAATGCTCTTCGACACATCGGTCGGTAGCGGTCCGCTGTTGCCGATGCACGTGGTGCAGCCGTAGCCCACGGTGTTGAAGCGTAAGGCGTCCAGGTACTGCATTAGGCCGGCCTTGTTGTAGTAATCCGTAACCACGCGCGATCCGGGTGCGAGTGACGTCTTGACCCAGGGCGGTGTCTGCAGGCCCTTCTCGACGGCCTTCTTCGCGAGCAGGCCGGCAGCCATCATCACATAGGGATTGCTGGTGTTGGTGCACGACGTAATCGCGGCGATCACGATGCTGCCGTGTTGAAGGAACGGGTCCACATCAACGTGGAGGCGCTCACGCACGCTGGGGATTGGGTCGTCGTGCACGATCAGCGTTCCATCCTTGCCCGGCTCCGGCGCAGCGACGGAAGACTCGATCGAGCCATCGGCGGAGACGTGGCCGCCCTCACCCGCCCAGCGCACCAGCTGCCGGTCGCCACGTACGTTGGCGTTGGGACCGTACAGTGACGGCAGTACCTTGGCGAAGCTCTGCTTCGTTTCCGACAGCAGCACACGGTCCTGTGGGCGCTTGGGCCCGGCGACGCTCGGCTCCACCGTCGCGAGATCGAGCGACAGTGTGCTGCTGTACTCGGCCTCCGGCGCGTCGGCGGTGTGGAACATGCCTTGTGCCTTGTAGTAGTCCTCGACGAGCTGGACCTGCGCATCGGTGCGGCCGGTCAGCCGCAGGTAGGTCAGCGTCTCCGCATCGACCGGAAAAAAGCCGCAGGTGGCACCGTACTCGGGAGCCATGTTCGCAATGGTGGCGCGGTCGGCCAGCGGCAGTTCGCTGATGCCCGAGCCGAAGAACTCGACGAATTTGCCGACCACGCCGTGCTTGCGCAGCATCTCCGTTACGGTCAGCACCAGGTCGGTGGCGGTAGTGCCCTGCTTCAGCTTGCCTAAGAGGCGGAAGCCGACCACCTGCGGCACCAACATGGACACTGGCTGGCCCAGCATGGCCGCCTCGGCCTCAATGCCGCCCACGCCCCAGCCCAGCACGCCCAGGCCGTTGACCATGGTGGTGTGGCTGTCGGTGCCCACGCATGTGTCCGGATACGCCGCGCCGTCCGCCGTGGTGAACACGACGCGGGCCAGGTACTCCAGGTTCACCTGGTGGCAAATGCCCATGCCCGGCGGTACCGCGCTGAAATTGCGAAAGGCCGTCTGGCCCCACTTCAGAAAAGCGTAGCGTTCGCGGTTGCGCTGGAACTCGAGCAGGCTGTTCAGATCGTAGGCGTTCTTTAGGCCGTACTCGTCCACCTGCACGCTGTGGTCTATGACCAGCTCCGCGGGCTGTAGCGGGTTGATCTTTTCCGGGTCGCCGCCCAGCACCTTCATGGCGTCGCGCATGGCCGCCAGGTCCACAATGGCGGGCACGCCGGTGAAGTCCTGCATCAGCACGCGCGCGGGCATGTAGGCGATTTCAAGGCTGGGCTCTGCCAACCGCTGCCAATTGCCCAGGAACTCGATGTCGTCGGCAGTGACGGTCACACCGTCTTCGCGCCGCAGCAGGTTCTCCAGCAGCACGCGCAGCGAAAACGGCAGCCGTGATAGCTCGATGCCCTTCTGTGCGAGCGAGTCGAGACGGTAGTAGGTGTAGCTTTTGCCGCCGGACTGCAGGGTGCTCTTCGCTTCGAAGCTGTTGCTGACGACGGCGGCGGGATCGTTTTGTGCGGTAACGGCGGTGGTATTGGAAACAGTCATGGCTTCAGGATTCCTCAGTGCGCGACGAAAGGATCGCGCGGTCTGGCCGCAGGCTCACAGGCCCAGGCGGCGGTCGCAAAAGAGTAGCAAAATGGAGCGGAGTTACGCGTTGGTGCGGCCACGGTCATGCTTGCCGTGGCGAAAGCGCTTCAACCTGTTCAGGGAGCAGCTCATGAACCTATGGTAGCGCCAGATGCTTCGATATGGGGCTTAAGGCCAGCCAAAACCCACGTCTCAAGAGCGAGACGTGGGGCACCCGCTGACCGGAGCAGCCCAGCATACTCAGTTCTTCGCAGCCGCTTCTCGCGCCCGCTTCACGCTGCGCTCGGTCTGCACCCGCTCGGCAAGAGCCCACATGGCATTTAGGCGCTCGGCAATGGTCTTCGTCGCCCAGTACTCCCGTTTACGCTGCGCCTCCTCAGGAGTACGCTGCGGCAGTGGATGTTCAGCCCACCAACGCTCTGACTCAGCGTTATTTTCTTCCCAGGTGACCCGTCGGACGGTTGCGTTCTTGAACGGCATGGGATTTCGCATAGCCATGGTGGAACTGTCGTAAGGTACTCGAGTCGACTTCTGGAC
>CALMOM010000209.1 GCA_937873305.1 uncultured Terriglobus sp. | reverse complement strand
GTTGCCTATCGTCGGAGCAAGGATGCGGATGCCCTTCTGTCCTTTCTTCACCTTCCTTCCAAGCTGGTTCCACGCGTAGAGGCCAGCAACGCGCGTTGCGTCGGGCTTCTGGCGTGCAATCTCAAGGATGTTGCCGAGAGAATAGTTGTGGAATCGGCCCATGGCCGTGAGGTAGTTGGTGAGCGCTTCGGAGTGACCCGCCTCCAACCGCTCGATGAGTAGTTGCACGTTGGCCTGAATGACTTCTTTCGAGGTCTGTGGCTTTGGTGTGGAGGGAAGGACTGCGACGTTGTTGGTGGTGATGCTGCTCATGTGGTGCTCTCCGCTTTTCAGTCGTTGGGCTGGGATTGTTTCAATCACGCCTTGGCCCTGGCCCACGCCAGCAGGGGCGGCAAGTGCAACGGCTGGGGGAAACGTGCCCGGTACGGGCAGCCGCGGAGCGGCCGGAGGAAGCGAATACTTGGAACTGCACGGAGCGTCTTCCATCAGCTTGCGCGCGCCAGGGACAGAGTCCCTCAGTAGGCTCGGTTTCGATATTGCGCGGCACGCGCGGATCTGCTTTTCAGCGTTCTAGGGCTCGCTACAAAGCAGAGGTGTAGCGTGTAGCAGTATCAGTCAGTGGCTATGTGGAGGCGCGCCAAAATGGATAGCTTCATAAACGCTGTTCTTCTTGTGACAGGAACTTGCCTCGCTGCTCTTTCGTTTATGGGCAAGGCATGGAGTGATGCAGAACCAGGACGAAAAAGGCGGTTGACACTACACTCAGTGCTCTCGATCGTACTGTGGGGATGTGCTCTAGGATTTGGTCTCTGGAAGGATCGGAGAGCTTCTATCGCACAAGGCGAGGCCAAGCGAGAACAGGAGAAGGCTGAGAGGCTGGCTACACAGAACAAGGATCAGTTACTTGAAGCGGACGCTGAACTGGCGAGGTCACAGTTGAGGGCCGAGAGGCAACTCAGTCAAGCGAATGAGCAGGCTGCTGTTCTAAAAGGTGCCTTGAGTGAAGTCCACCAGGAAATGGGTGTCATGCAGAAGAGGTCTGACAGCAGAGAAGACGCCCAGATCAAGCGCAGTTTTGAAAGTCAGGTAACGATGCTTGCTGCTGGAGATCAGAAAGTTAAAGAAATTGCGTTGATATTGCCATTAACTAAAGCCGCTAGGCGTTCTAGCGAAAGCCCTGGGGGGTTGTTACCAACCTTCAGAAAGTCCGAGTGTAATGGCGCGACGGGCTTCGGGGTGACGCTGTCATTGGGAATTGGGCTCGGAACTACGATCCACATTGCTCCAGGAGATGGTCCAACGTTGGCATACCCGAAGGAAAAGCCTTATGTGGACGCTGTGATGATCTCTAACGATAAGGCTCCGAAAAGGGGGACAGAGATAATGCTCGAAGTGTTGAAGCAAAAGAACTTTGGGGGCCAGCTTTTTGAAGTCGATGAGGTTTTTCCTGGTAAAGAAGTACGTGCTGCTCCGCTGCTAGCGTATTTGTTGAGTGGGGAATCACTCCCAGTGAGTGTCTTCGCAGAGACGCCAGCAATCTCTCTTGACCCTGTGAATAATCAGAAATTGTTCAACAAGCTTTGGTCTGCCGAAAACCCTGTGATGAGTAAAGACTGTGCAGCTGAAGCGAGCACGTACTTCGCTGCAGCCTTTGATAAGGCAGGCCTGCTGTTGGTTCTTGATAAGCAAAACGCAACTATTCTCGTACCGCTGAAGAGAGTGGACTTTCAAGAAAGGAAATCCAACTACGCGAGGGCAGGATTTCTTGTATCAGCACCGCCGACGTTTGGGGCGGTTCCAAGTTTCGACGACCCTACACTTCTACCCAGTGCGATTTCGGGTCAGCAATAGGATCTGCTTCTCACAAACGAAGGATAACGAGAGCCCTCTCAATCGAGAACGCAATGTGTTGCTTCGTTGGCATTCCACGTTCTCGAAACCTACTCTCGAATGCTATGCTCAGTTTGTGACCGCAAAGACGAGTTCCGAGAAGAAGACGGCAGGAAAGAAGTCACCAGTGAGAGCTGGATCAAAAGACAAGGGTCTGCTGATCGGCTACGCGCGTGTTTCGACTCAGGATCAGAACTTGGAGCTGCAAACCGAAGCGCTTCAAAAGATTGGTTGTAAGAAGATCTTCGAGGATCGGGCGAGCGGGAGCAGGGCTGAACGTGTTGGTCTCGCACAAGCTCGGGAGAACCTGCGAGCGGGAGACACCCTTGTGGTTTGGAAGCTGGATCGACTGGGCCGGAGCGTCAAACAGCTCGTTGATCTTGTCGGCGAGCTGCAGAAAGACGGAGTGCAATTCAGAAGTCTGACTGACTCCATCGATACCGGTACAGCTTCCGGCCGGTTCTTCTTCCACGTCATGGCGAGCCTAGCTGAGATGGAGAGGGAACTGATCGTCGAACGTACACGCGCCGGACTGGAGGTTGCTCGTCAGCTCGGTCGGACGGGCGGCCGGACAAGGTTGATGACAGAAAGCAAGATCAAAGCGGCGAAGAAGCTGCTCGCCAGTGGCGTACCGGCACGTGACGTGGCCAGAAACCTCGGTGTTTCCATCCCTACCTTGTATAGATGGCTGCCCGCCTCAACCCACAGCTGACGTCTCCAGGAATACTGCTTTCGAGACGACTTGACGGAGCTAATCTGACTTAGAAGAGTTGCAACCTCGTGTCACTACAAATCTCCCGATACAAGAGGCTCTCATGCAGACACAGGCCCTTCAAAGCCAATCCGCAACCGTTATGGCGGCGATCATCGCAGCCTTTACTTCTGTGGCCGTGCTCGTATTGACCGCATCTGTCTCACAGATTCGCTTTCTCTACGAGAGACGCGCTGAACGGGAAAGCCTTCTAAATGGCCTTTTTGCAGAAATGGCCAGCATTTGTGAACACTATGTGTACGTACATGCAGAGTTCCTGGAAACTGCGTCATGGGATCACGGGACTACGCTGGAACGTCTCCGGCTCGCCAGATATGGGGACTTGCTGTCAACTGAAGACTTCGGTCGGTATGGATTCCTAAATGCTGAAGATGTCCGTTTGTTGTTGCAGTTGCGGCTCAGGATAAGAAACAACGATCTCATTTTGGATAGCCTGTTAGAGAAGCAGCAGAACGGAAGGCCTATAGCTTTGGAAGCCATACCTGGGCGAGCTAGCTACGCTTCGGCAACAGCAAACGAGGTGATGAGACGCTTAGCTGGAAAGAGACGAAGACTTCGAGATACCCTCAATGCGCTCAAGCGCGAGGTGCCCGGTATTCACTAATCCAGGCTGGCCGATCCAAACGGCCACGTCATTACAA
>CALMOM010000208.1:10509-14185 GCA_937873305.1 uncultured Terriglobus sp. | reverse complement strand
GGGGCGCAACGGAAGTGAAGCCGCCCATGCTCTGCGACGCCATCGTGGAAGTGACCGAGACCGGCAGCAGCCTGCGCGCCAACCGCCTCCGCATCATCGAAACGCTGATGGAGAGCGAAACCCAGCTCATCGCCAACAAGAGCGCCTACACCGACTCGTTCAAAAAGCAGAAGATCGACAACCTGGCCCTGATGCTGAACGGCGCCATCAACGCGCTGTCGCAGGTGGGCCTGATGCTGAACGTGCCCAAGTCGAACCTGGACCACGTGCTCAGCGTACTGCCCGCGCTCTCCTCGCCCACCGTCTCGCAGCTCAAGGACGAGCACTGGGTCGCGGTCAACACCATCCTCGACGAAAACACCGTCCGCGACGTCATCCCCAAGCTGAAAGCAGCGGGCGGCAGCGGCATCGTGGAGTACCCGCTCAGCAAGGTCGTGCTGTAAACACATCGCAGAAGGAGTAGCGGTAGCCCGTATGACAAGACATTTACCAGGCATTTTCGGTGTGGTCTTGTCGATGTCCTGGTGGCCGTTCGTTGCTGAACTGTTGGCGCGAGTATTGAGTCATAATGCAACTATTTTGATCTCTGCGCTCCTGCTGTTGGCCTGCTTAGGTTTTGTAAGCTGGAGCGCGATCAAAGCAAGTCGATGGTGGTGGAGCGCGCTGATCGTACCTCTCTACTCATTCTTCATTTTGGCTATGGTTAGCACTCCTGAACATCTGCACTGAAGGCGGGCTGAAGGCCCGCGACGTAATAACCTGGGCGGAGCGCCCAGGTACCGCATTACCAAGCATTGCGGGCTGTAGGCCCGCGCTAAAAGCTGAGGCAACGAATGAAGATCGTCAAAACCACAGGCCGCGACCAAAAGGCGGCGTATTCCCTGCTCGCCACGCTGGAACGCCGCGGCGCGGTGAAGACTGCCGAGGTGGAACCCACCGTCCGCCGCATCATGCAGGACGTGCGCAAGGGCGGCGACAAGGCCCTGCTAAAGCTCGCCGCCAAGTTTGACGCGCTGCAACCGAAGCAAGCGCTGCGCGTGAGCCAGGGCGAAATGCTGGACGCGTGGAACGGCACGCCGCAGGCCCTGCGCGACGCGATGCAGACCGCGGCAGACAACATCCGCAGCTTTGCCGAGCAGCAGAAGCCCGATGAGTGGACCACGGAGAACACGCCCGGCGTCACCGTCGGCCAGATCGTGCGGCCGCTCGAGTCAGTGGGCTGCTACGTGCCCGGAGGCCGCTTCCCGCTGCCCAGCACGCTGCTAATGACGACGGTCCCGGCGCAGGTGGCGGGCGTGCCGCGCATCGTGGTGTGCAGCCCCAAGCCCGCGCGTGAAACGCTTGCCGCCGCGCACCTTGCAGGCGTCACGGAGATGTACCGCACCGGCGGCGCGCAGGCCGTGGCCGCGCTGGCCTACGGCACGAAGACGATTCGTCGCGTGGACAAGATCGTTGGACCCGGCAACCTCTACGTGACCGCGGCCAAGGTCATCGCCAGCACGGACTGCGGCATCGACATGCCCGCGGGCCCGACGGAAATTGGCGTCACCAGCGAAACCGGCGACCCCGTCGGCATGGCCGCAGACCTGGTTGCGCAAGCCGAGCACGATCCGGAAACACTCGCGATCCTGTTCACAACAAACGAGAAGCTCGCTAAGCAGGTCGTTAAGGAAGTAAACAACCAAAGCAAAGACAATAAACTTGCGAGGATTTCACTCAAAGCACGCGGTACGGTTTTCCTCTGCGGCTCGGTGGAAGAAGCGCGCGCGCTCACCAACCGTCTCGCCCCCGAACACCTGACAGTAGACACCATCGCCGACCTTGACTGGGTCACCAACGCGGGCTCCGTCTTCATCGGCAACCACTCGCCGCAGAGCATGGGCGATTACATCAGCGGACCCAACCACGTGCTGCCCACGGGCCGGGTCGGCCGCATACGCGGCGGCCTCAGCGTGGTGGACTTCCTGAAGGTCATCACAGTACAGAACTACACTGCCGCTGGCCTCGCGACACTGGGCCCAAAAACCATCGCACTCGCCGAAGCCGAAGGCCTAACCGCGCATGCAGAGAGCGTCCGCGTGCGCATGAAGGCAGGCAGGCGATGAGCGAAGTCGACGCTCTCTTAACAGCAGAAAAGGGTGCTCCACGTCTCACATCTGAGACCTGGGATGTAGCAGCACAAAGCCCGCAACCACGCCACGCAATACTCAACATGCCGGAGTACCACCCACCACTCGCAGGCCGCACCAGTGCCCTGCGACTCGACTTCAACGAGAACACGCACGCTCCCTCGCCCCGCGTCCGTGAAGCCCTTAGCAAACTTAGCCTTGAAAGCTTCACCGTCTACCCGGAGCGCGCACCAGTAGAAGCCATCGTGGCGAAACATCTCGGCCTCGCCCCAGAGCAGGTGTTGCTGACGAATGCCGTGGACGAGGCCATCCACATCGTCTGCTTCACCTTTCTGGAAGAAGGTGACGAGTGCCTCTTCGCCGTGCCGTCCTTCTTCATGTACGACGTCAACACGCTGGCGATGGGCGCGACAGCCGTCCGCATCCAGGCAGACGAAACGCTTAGCTTTCCTTACGAACGGCTGTTAGCCGCCATCACGCCAAAGACAAAGCTCATCATCCTGTGCAGCCCTAACAACCCGACCGGCACAACCATTACACGCGAGCAGATCCACAGCATCGCGCAGACCGCGCCGCACGCTGTCATCATGGTGGACGAGGCGTACTACCACTTCTTCGGCGAGACCGTGATGGACGACCTGCAAACCCGTCATTCTGAGCAAAGCGAAGGATCCCTGCAGACCAAGCAAGTACCGCGACCCCCCGCTGCTTCCAAGCACCGGGCTCCGCAGAATATGATCGTCGCCCGCACCTTCAGCAAAGCCTACGGCCTGGCAAACCTTCGCGTAGGCCTGCTGGCCGGTCCTGTAGCCCTTATGCAGCACATGCGCAAGGCCTGTTCGCCTTACAACGTGAACGGTGTTGCGCTGGCCGCGGTGGCTGCCTGCGTAGACGACACCGAGTACATCGACTGGTACGTAGACCAGATCAAGACAGGCCGCGCCCGCATCGAGAAAGCGCTGGACAACATGCGCGTGCCGCACTGGCCCTCACAGGCCAACTTTGTGCTCATGCACATTGGTCCACGCCACAAGGAACTGGTCGAAGCCATGCGCGCCCGCGGCGTGCTGCTGCGCGATCGCTCCAGTGACCCTGGCCTGGACGGCTGCGTGCGCATCACCGTGGGCGTAGAGGACCAGGTGGACACCGGCATCGCCGCCCTGCGAGACTCGCTGGCAGCCATGGGCTGGACGCCTGCCGAAGTCAGCAAGCCCGAGCAGCAGCCTAAGGAGACCCCCGAGTATGAGTGACAATCCCGAAAACGCCAGCGACCTCCACCTGCCCATACCTGTTGCACACGAGCTGGAAGCTGGCATGGACCGCGGCTCGATCTCTGAGGGCACTTCCATGCAGACCGGCTCCTCTGCGCTCGAAGCAGGTACCGAGCACAACGCTTCCGTGGAACCAGCAAACGCCAACCGTTCCGAACTGTCATCACGCAGCGAAGCGGAGGGATCTGTATTTCAGCCCGGAGCACCGCCGACGTCTGCGGCGAACCACGGCCCTCGCCCCGGCACCAACGACCGCAACCCCACCGCAACCAAGAT
>CALMOM010000208.1:4845-10499 GCA_937873305.1 uncultured Terriglobus sp. | reverse complement strand
TCCTCACCCGCGTCGCCACCCTCATGCTCGTTGGCGTCACCGCCGGCTGGGCCCTCACCCTTGCCCTCCGCCGCGTGCTCGCCTCGGTCATTGAGCTGCACCCCGCCCACGGCCTCCTCCTGCTCGCCGCCATCACTCTCACGCTCACCCTGGCCGGGATCGCCGCCAGCCTCCTTCCCGCACGCCGCGCCGCCACCATCGACCGCAACACCACCGAAACGAAGATCAAGCTAACCGTTAATCTCGACGGCCAGGGCACGTACAACGTCCGCACCGGCATCCGCTTTTTCGACCACATGCTGGAGCTGTTCACACGGCACGGCGGCTTCGACCTGGACCTCCACTGCGACGGCGATTTGGACGTAGACCAGCACCACACCGTGGAAGACGTGGGCATCGCACTGGGCGAGGCCTTCGACAAGGCGCTGGGCGACAAGAAAGGCATCCTGCGCGCGGGCTACTTCGTGATGGCCATGGACGAGACGCTGGCCGTCGCCGCCATCGACCTGAGCGGCCGCACCGGCTATGTGGTGGACGACCAGGTGAACGTACCGCTGGTCGGCGACTTCCAGACCGAACTAGTCACCGACTTCTTCGACGGCTTCGCCCGCGGCGGCCGCTGCAACGTCCACGTGAAGACCATGTATGGCCGCAGCAATCACCATAAAATCGAGGCCATCTTCAAGGCCTTCGCCCGAGCCCTGCGCGGCGCCGTCAGCCGCGACGAACGCATGAAGGATTTGCTGCCAAGCACGAAGGGCTTGCTGTGACGTGTGAGAGGAACGGCTTACGAGGAGCATGGTGGCTGACGTTTGCAGCGACTTTGCTGCTTTTCGGCTCTTTGTTCTTGTCTCTGGGTAGAGCAGCAGTGTCCGCAGGAGGAGACGATGCGGTTCGTGACTATGCCTTTCACGATCACAGTCCTGCTTACCCGGCGTGCCTTGCTGTCCTGCTACTGACGCTTGCCTTGTTCTTTGAAGTTCGTGCTCTACCAAAGGTGGGCACAGCTAAGCGAGTCGCTCTGTTAACCATTGCAGCTTTCCAGATGCTGCTCGCTTCTCTAGGCGTCTTCGTGACTTATCTTGAATTCAGATAGTCAGACCAGTGCTGATTCCAGCAGGTAAAGAAGTCATTGTGGAAGACTGGAAGGGGACACAGCCTGCATGATCCAGGTCATCGACTACAAGGCGGGCAATCTCACCAGCGTCGTCAAGGCGCTGCGCTATCTGGGCGCGGAGGCGCATGTGACGCAGTCGCCCGGCGACGTGCGTGGAGCCAGCAAGATTGTGCTGCCCGGCGTGGGCCACTTTCGCGCGACACAGTTACTGCACGACCTGCAACTGACCCAGGCCACGCGCGAGGCCATTGCGCGCGGCGTGCCGTTCCTGGGCATCTGCGTGGGGCTGCAGTGGCTGTACGAGGGCTCCACCGAGGCAGAAAGCACCGACGGTCTGTGCCACTACGGCGGCCGCTGCGAACGCTTCCCCGCTACCCACGACGGGGCCGATCTGAAGAGCCCGCACGTGGGCTGGAACTCGCTGGAGGACATCCGGGCGGACTCGCGACTGCTGCGCGGCATTGCCCCCGGCAGCTTTGTGTACTACACACACTCGTGGCGCGCCCCCGTGGACGCCGACACCGCCGCCACCACCCACTACGGCGGCCCATTCACCGCAGCGGTCGAACGCGACAACGTGATGGGCGTGCAGTTCCACCCGGAGAAATCGGGTGAGACTGGGCTTAACTTACTACGCAATTTCGTGCAGATTTAATTTGCTCCGTGCTACTGTAACTACTCGGGATGCGCCTATGCACCACTATCGCGCTACCGAGCTACATAAGGGCTCCTGCGGGAGCCCTTTACTATTGAGGTCTCGTGAAACGTACAGCCATCTTCGTCGATGCAGGATACCTTTATGCCCAAGGATCTGCTTGCCTGCAGGGCAGTAAGGCAAAGCGCGAAAACCTGCAGCTTACCCATGACCTGTTCGTACAAAAGCTGATCGAGTTAGCTCGGGTCATTCAGCCGCAAGCTCCGTTGCTACGCGTTTACTGGTATGACGGCAGTTCCCGAGGGCCCACCCATGACCATCGCACCCTAGCCGACCTCGATAATGTAAAGCTGCGCCTTGGCTTTATCAACAGCGTCGGTCAGCAGAAGGGAGTGGATTCGCTACTGGTCACAGACCTTGTTGAGCTCTCCCGCAATGGCGCGATATGCGATGCGGTTCTGCTCGGCGGTGACGAGGACCTGCGAATCGGTGTACAGATCGCACAAAGCTTTGGCGTTCGCGTGCACCTTCTCGGCATTGAACCCTGCCGCGGTTCGCAGTCGCTGCAGCTTCGGCAAGAGGCGGATACTAAACACGAGATTACGGCTGCAGAAGTGGTTAAGTTTCTGCAGTTGCTTGCACCGTCGACACCACCACAGATGGTGCCCGCCATGGCAATCGTTAATCTGGAAACGCCAGCCGCTGCTACACCGTTGCAAGTCACCTCTCCGATTCATCAAGAATTGCAGGCAGGCATCGATAGTGTTTTGCATCGCTTGACTTCAGAGGAAACTACTGCGCTTCAGCGCGACTTAGAGCGCGTGCGATCGGTGCCTGCACTCCACGACCGACGCATACTTGCCTCATGCCGCACTAGTCTTGGGCGCGACCTAACCATGGATGAAAAGAAGGAAATGCGTGCGTTGCTTGCAGCAACGTTGAGGCGGTAGCTGATGCTAACCAAGCGCATCATTGCCTGCCTCGACGTTCGCGGGGGCCGCGTCGTCAAGGGCATTCAGTTTGTCGACATTGTCGATGCCGGTGACCCTGCCGAGCTGGCGCACCGCCATGCCGCCGCGGGTGCCGACGAGATTGTGCTGCTGGACATTACGGCCACGCACGAGGGGCGCGGCACGCTGATCGACACCGTCAAGCGCACGGCGGCGGAGTTATTCATTCCCTTCACCGTGGGTGGCGGCATCCGCAGTGCGGAGGACGCGGCGGCCGTGTTTGAGGCGGGCGCGGACAAGGTCAGCATTAACTCAAGCGCGATTGCACGACCCGAGTTGATTGGTGAAATAGGCGCGAACTTCGGCGCACAGGCGGTCATTGTCGCCATTGACGCGCGTCGCAACGCAGAGGCACCCGACCCCATAGCCGACGCGGAGGTGTACGTGAGCGGCGGGCGCAAGCCCACCGGTCTCCGCGTCGTGGAGTGGGCGCGCGAGGCTGAGCAGCGCGGCGCGGGCGAAATCCTGCTGACCAGCATGGACGCCGATGGCACCCGCGCTGGCTTTGACGATGAGCTGACCGCAGCCGTCTCGCAGGCCGTGCAGATCCCCGTAATCGCCAGCGGTGGCGCGGGTAACGCGCAGCACTTCGCCGACGTATTCGGACGGGGCAAGGCCGACGCCGCGTTGGCCGCGAGCATCTTCCACTTCGGTGTGACGGATTCGTGGGCGCTCAAGCGCGAGCTTGCCATTTCCGGCGTGCCGGTACGGCTATAAAGCAGAACGCGGCGGGCGCGAAGGAAATGCACGCGAAGGTCGCAGAGGATTAACTTCAGTGGCGCGGGTCGCCAGCGCCGTTACACTCGAGCAGACATGACCTTGCGCTCCCTCTTCGGCTCTGCCCTGCTTGCCTTCATCGCCATGGTCCGTATGGGGCACGCGCAGTCCAACCTGCAGCAGCAGGGCTGGTACGCCGACCCGGAAATCCGCGTGTTTGCCGGGCAGTACTGGGTGTATCCGACATCCTCCGACCCCAGCACCAGGTCGCGCGATGAGAGCACCTTCAACCCGCAGCAGCGGACCCTGCGCGCGGGCAATGTCATCCACCCGGTGTACCTGCTGCACACGTCGCTAGACGCCTTCTCATCACCTGACCTCGTCCACTGGACGAAGCACACCGACGTGCTGGACGTGAAGAACGTCAGCTGGGCGGCGTATGCCGTATGGGCACCCAGCGCCATCCACCTCAATGGCAAATACTACCTCTTCTTCGCAGCCAACGACATTCAGAAGACGGACACCTTTCCAGGCGGCATCGGCGTCGCAGTCAGCGACCAGCCGGGCGGCCCATTCAAAGACCTGTTGGGCAAGCCGCTGGTAGGCGAGTTTCACCATGGCGCGCAGCCCATCGATCCCATGGTGTATCAGGATACTGATGGCAAGGTGTACCTGTACTTTGGAGGGCAGGGCCACTGCGTTGTAGCGCAGCTATCGGCGGACCTGAAGCAGGTCATCCCTATGGCGGACGGCAGCCTCTACCGGGAGATTACGCCGGAGCATTACGTCGAAGGCCCGTTCATGATCAAGCGCCGGGGCGTGTACTACTTCATGTGGTCCGAGGGCAGCTGGGAAGATTCCACCTACGGCGTCGCCTATGCAAGGAGCAGTAGCCCCACTGGTCCGTTCCTGCGGGCGGGCAAGATTCTTTCCACAGATCCGGCCATTGCGAATGGTCCAGGGCACCACTCCGTCGTGCAGATTCCAGGCACGGATGAGTGGTACATCGTCTATCACCGCCACCCGCTGGGCACCACGGGAGCGAACCAGCGCGTGATGGCCATCGACCGCATGGTGTTCGACAAGGATGGCAACATTAAGCCAGTGCGAATGACCGCGAACGGCGTTGCGGCACGACCGCTGCCGCATTGAGATCCTGGGGCTCTAGGTGGAGGTCCGGTACGTCGCTAAATGCTTCCCGCAAAGATGCTCTTGAGTTTGTCCTTGAGTCCCATTTCCTCATTGGCGCGGCGCACCTGCGTTCTGTGCGTGTACAGCAACATGCCGATAACGGCGGCAAACTCCGGCGAGGCAAGTTCGCCCGGCATGCGTGATAGCGGCACCGGCGACCCAACGCGCGCTGGTACCCGCAACAGGCTTTCCGCGTGCTCCAGCATGCCCGGCAGCTTGCTGCCACCGCCAGTCAGCACGCACCCTGTGCCCAGCGCCTCTAGCACGCCACCGCTACGCAGGTTGTCGCGCAGCATGGTGAACAGCTCGCGCGCGCGCGGCTCTAGGATTTCTGCCAGAAAGCGCTGCCGCACCAGCCGCGGAGCGTCGCCATCGCTACCCACCTCCACCTCGTTCAGGCTGGGTACGCTGGTGACCACGCAGTTGCCATAGTTCAGCTTCAGCTGCTCGGCCTCTTCGGTGCTCACGTGCAGGCCCACGGCCAGGTCGTTGGTGAAGTGATCGCCACCCAGTGGCAGAACGGCGGTGTGCGCCACGGCACCCTCGAAAAATACGGCCAGCTCTGTTGTGCTGGCTCCAATGTCGGCCACGCACACACCCAGTTCGCGCTCGTCCGCGCTCAGGACGGACTCGGCCGCGGCAATGCCTTCGAAGATGGTGTCCGTGACCTCAAGCCCGGCGCGGTTAGCACACGTCACCACGCTTTGCGCCGCGCCCCCGCTGCACGTGGACAGGTGCAGGTTCACTTCCAGCCGCGTGCCCACCATGCCAATGGGGTCGTGAATGCCGCCCGTGTCGTCCAGAATGAACTCCTGCGGCAGCAGGTGGAGGATCTCGCGGTCAGCGGGCAGGGCCACGGAGCGGGCACGGTCCACGGCGGCACGCACCTCTTCCCGCGTAATCTCGCGCATGCGGCTGCCCATGGAAATGCCGCCGCGCGAGTTGATGCCCTTGATGTGCGCCC
>CALMOM010000208.1:1195-4835 GCA_937873305.1 uncultured Terriglobus sp. | reverse complement strand
CGCCCACCACGGTGGTCTCGATCGCGGCGTCGGTCAGCCGCTCCGCCGTCAGCGCAGCCTGGTTGATGCTGTCCGCCGCTGGGCCCAGGTCGGCGATCACGCCCTTGCGCATGCCCTTGGCCTTTTCCAGGCCGTGGCCGCGGTAGCGCAAGACGCCATCGTGCAACTCCGCCACCAGCACGCAGCATTTCGAGCTGCCCGCATCCAGCACCGTGATCAGGGTATCGCTTGTTTTCTCCACCTGAGGAGCACCGCCTGCGATGCATCATACCTGCAAGCCGGTCGGTCCGAACGCAGGTGTACATGCGCTGGTGACCCTACTTGCGCCGGGCACCTCCCCGTTTGACATGTCTATAGCTGAGCAACGCGCGGACTAGCGTTCACGGGTCTCTTGCCGATATGGCCTCAGGATGAGGGGCCGTCGGCATTAGGCAAGCATAGACGTGTTATCGGGTGAGTGCGGTCAAGTACTTCCCTTTGCCGCGGTCGCACTCATAGTGCTGCTTGCGATGATCGGCCTTGCCGTCGATGTTGGAAGAGCGATCATCGCGCACACCCCCAACTGGTCGATAGCACAGATGCTGCAGCGCTGGCGGGCGCAAGTGAACTGCCCAACACGGACGCACGCTGTATGACAGGTGGATTCGCCGCAGCTGCGGAATTGCCCATATCTATTGCGCGGTTGCGGCCTCACCCTTAGCAGCTCGAGCTTTGTCGCGGCGCGCCATCCATGCCTTGATGGCTTCAATCCGCTTACGCGTAGCCGCCTCGTTGACAGCAGAGTGCGATCTCGTGCTGGCCGTGTCGGGCGCACTGGCTGGCTTCGCCGTTGCGGATCGCACCGCTGGCGTGTTCCTCACGATGGGCACATGGCTTGCTGTCGAGGAATGGGCGGCAGCGTGTGCGGCACTGTGCCCTGCTGTCGGCGGCTCGTGGCTGTCCGCGGATTGCGCTGCCATGCCCGGCTGCACGGTGCTATCTTTAGGTGGCATTTGCAGCACGACCTGCCGATCATAGCGCATGTCCACGCCGCTCAGCCGCGGGTATTGGGTGCGCCACTCGGTCACGTGCTCCTGAAAGCGGCGATAGCGGTCCAGGAAATGCTCCGTGCCAAAGTGCACCAGGATTTCGCTGTTGTGGTCGGGGATGAGCGCCTTGGCGTCCTCGGGGTTCGAAAGGTCGATCTCGCTCAGTTCCGCGCTGGCGCCCTTGCCGTCCGAGTCCAGATCCTTTAGGAAGGCCGCGTAAAGCTTCATGCGCTCGGCACGACCCTCCGCAGAGTCGTCGGCACGCAGGCCGGTGACCACGGGAAAGGTGTACGTACCGCTGCCCGCATCCGGGGGAATGTCGAGCAGCACGCCATCCTTGTCCACCAGGCCGATGGTGCCACCCTGCCGCGCAAAGGCGACCGGCACCCGCTCCGCTACCTGCACGCGCAAGCGATTTGGCAGGAAGCGCATGACGGTGGCATGCTCCACCCAAGGCATCGCCTCCAATTCGGCGCGACGCTGCTCCATAGGTACGCGGAAAATGCTGCGGTCCACGTCACCGCCAAAGATGCTAAGCATCTGTGCACGGGTCACATGGGAGTTACCCGCCATAGAAATGTTGGCCGAAGACGGAATGCGAAAGCGTGGGCTGCCGATGACATAGCGGCCCGCCAGGTACCCGCCCGCGGCCAGCACCGCCAGGGAAGTCAGCGCACCCGCCGCCATGGCCAGCCAGCCGTTGCGCGTCTGTGGAGTGAGGCCGCGGCGAACGCGCCGGTTGCGACGCAGGAGCGTCTCGCTGCTGGGCTCGCCGGGGAAGTCTTCCTGCATCTCACGCCGCACGCGCAGCGGCTCTGCTGTGCGCCGAATCGGCCGTGAGGGCTCTGTACGTGAGGTATTGGGGCGACCGGCCCCCGGGCGCGATTCCGCTTCCGCCTGTGCTGGTAGCACCGCAGCTGCACCGCCTCCCATCTCCTTCAACTTCCGCATGCCTGAGCAGGGCCGCGGAGAATCGCCTAAAGGAATGCTACAGCCCTAAACCGTGCAGGCGGAACTGGTAAAAATCCGAGGAACCCGCAACGGAACCAGGCGCGGCGTGGGTTTTTATGACATGAAAACTGCTCTCAGGGCTCGAAGGCAACTTGGTACGGCATTGGCGACGTTTCGCTGGCACGGGAAGCGCGCAAAGCCTCCACGATGAAGCGAAGAGTCTCCGCTAAATGGGCCGTTTCAGCGCGGTGAGCACCAGCGTCGCCGCTTGCGACACGGATCCGGCTCCCAGGGTCAGAATGGCTTCACCCTTGGCGGCCACTTCGGCCAGCCGCTCGGCACCCTGTTCGAAACTTTCGGCATAGTTGGCGTCGGTACCCGCCACCCGTAACGCGCGCACCAACGCCTGAGCGCTTACGCCGTCCATGGGAGTTTCGCTCGCCGCGTAGATGTCCAGCACCTCGACCCGGTCAGCCAGGCGGAACGCGGTGGCAAAGTCAGCCATCAGATCGCGTGTGCGGGAGTACCGATGGGGCTGGAACAGCACGTGAACACGCTTAAACCCGCAGGCGCGGGCAGCTTCCAGCGTCGCGGCGATCTCGGTGGGATGGTGCCCATAGTCGTCCACCACGGTCACGCCCCGCTCGACGCCACGCGTCTGAAAACGGCGATCTACCCCGGTAAAGCTCTTCAGCCCGTCGGCAATATGCCTCGGTGACACGCCCATCTCCACCGCCACGGCCACCGCCGCGGTGGCGTTCAGCGCATTGTGGCGGCCAGGCACTCGCAGGTGGAACGGTCCCATCAGCAGCCCGCGCGCATCCACCTCAAAACTGGTGGCAAAGCCCTTTTCCGCAGGCACCAGCACGGTACGGAAATCGGCTTCCGTGCTCTCGCCATAGGTCATCACACGGCGGGTAACCCGTGGCAGGATGGCCCGCAGCATGGGGTCATCGATGCACGCCGTCACCGCGCCGTAGAACGGCACCTTGCTCATAAACTCAACAAAGCACTGCTCTACATCGCTCCAGCCAGAGTAGTTCTCCATGTGCTCGCGATCCAGATTGGTCACCACTGCAAGGATGGGCGACAGCTTCAGAAAGCTCTTGTCGCTCTCGTCCGCCTCCGCCACAAGGTACTTGGATTTGCCAGGGCGCGCGTTGGAGCCGAACAGGTCTACCCGGCCGCCCACCACCACCGTCGGGTCGAGCCCACCGGCATGTAGCACCGCCGCCACCATGCTGGTGGTCGTGGTTTTGCCGTGCATGCCTGCGATGGCGACGCCATACTTGAGTCGCATCAGCTCTGCCAGCATTTCTGCGCGCTGGATCACAGGAATCCTGCGCGCCCGCGCCTCACCTATCTCTGGATTGTCTGGGCTGATGGCGGAACTGGTCACCACCACGTCCGCCGGGCGGGCGTGCTCCGCGGCATGCCCGATAAAGATGGTCGCGCCCAATTTCCGCAGCCGGTCCGTCACCGCCGAGGCACGCACGTCAGAGCCGCTGACCGGAAACCCTGTGGAAAGAAGGATTTCCGCGATGCCGCTCATCCCGATGCCGCCGATTCCGATGAAGTGCACCCGCTGTGCCGCTGCAAACACGTTCTGCCCTCTCCTGCCGCCTGGAGCGTACCCACGACCAACGTACACTGTACCGCGA
>CALMOM010000208.1:463-1185 GCA_937873305.1 uncultured Terriglobus sp. | reverse complement strand
ATTTGGGACACGGCAACCGCCAGGCGAACCGCAACCTCTTGCCACCGAGTGGGTTCTAATGAGTAACTGCACATTCACATGGCAGTTGAGCCGTTCCGCCCTGATCTGACCCGCTCTGGGTCGGATACGTCGGACGGCAGAGGTAACCGCATGGCGAAGCTTTCTGTCTTCTCTTCTGTACCAGCACTGACTTTGGCTGCTTTGGTAGCGTTTCCCACGGTGGGCATCCATGCCCAGGCGTATGGGGACGACCAGGCAGGGGGTGCGCAACCCTACTATGGCGACAACGGCAATTACGGTGCACAGACGTACTACGGGCAGCCGAATGGCCAGGTCAGCGTCGGCGCGAACTTCGGCGGACCACCGCCCATCCCCGAGTACGATCAGCCCGTCGCGCCTGGTGATGGCTACATCTGGACGCCCGGCTATTGGGCCTGGGATGGCGGTGCCAATGACTACTACTGGGTCGATGGCGCTTGGGTGCTGCCACCCTATACCGGCGCCTTGTGGACACCTGGCTGGTGGGGCCCTGGGTACGGTGGCGGATTTCTTTGGAACGCTGGCTACTGGGGCAACGATATTGGCTACTACGGTGGCATCAACTACGGCTTTGGCTATTTCGGCACCGGGTACTTCGGTGGCTACTGGCGTGGCGGCAGCTTCTTTTACAACCGTCGCTTGAACCACTTCGGCCCTGGCTTCTACGGCGCTCACTTCTACAA
>CALMOM010000208.1:0-453 GCA_937873305.1 uncultured Terriglobus sp. | reverse complement strand
GGCTGGCGTTACGGCTACGGCTACGGGTTCCGCCGCTTCGGCTATGGCTATGGCGGCCACTTCTACAACGGTGGCTATGGTGGCTTCCATGGCAACCTGCGTGGTGGCGGCGTGGCGTTCAACCGCACTCCCGGCTTCAACCGCGTAGGCTCTGGTGGCACCGGGTTTGTGAACCGCGGCAATTTTGGCAACGGTTTAGCCAACCGCGGCGTAGCGCAGAACTTCAGCAACGCGCAGGGACTTGCTGGCGGCGCTCGTGGAGTTTCCCCGGCCGGTGTTGGCTATGCCCAAAACCGCAGCGTTGCGCAGGCAGGCGGTGGCCGCAGCTTTGCCCCACAGGGTGGTTCGGTCGGTGGAGCGCGCAGCGTCCCTTCTGGTGGCGGTAGTGCGCGAGGCTTCTCTGGCGGTGGCGGCGGTGGATTCCATGGAGGTGGTGGTGGTTCTCACGGGGGT
>CALMOM010000207.1:6867-9210 GCA_937873305.1 uncultured Terriglobus sp. | reverse complement strand
CGCGTAGTCCACCGTGGCGACAGGTACTCCGCACGCAGCTTCCAGGCCGCGTCCTTCGGCCCGGCGCTCAGGATGCGGACAGTTCCCCGCCCCAGCGCTGCGTTGAGCCGGTCCACCGTCTTCCAGACGCGCTCCCTCCGTTCGCGGTCGAGTTCGCTCCACAACGCCGGCTGCTGGACCGTCTCGGGCAGCAACTCCGTAATCATGACGCCGCATTTCGCGTATCGAAATCCGTCGCGGAACAGCCGTTCGCCCAGGCGTACCGCAAGAGCTACCACTTCGCCGGTGTCGTTCGTCGTCGCCGGGAACCGGGCCGAGGCACCTTTCGAGTAAAACGGATCGTGGTTGAAGGTGTTGGTGTGCATGAAGACGAACAGGTTGTCGGCTGCCACCTTGTACCGGCGCATCTTCTCCGCTGCGCGGGTGGCGTAGCTGGCCAGCGCTTCGCGCATCTCCAGCCAGGTCGTGACCGGGTTTCCAAAGCTCCGGGTTACGGCGATTCCCTTCCGTGTCGGCTCCACCAGTTCCAAGGGCATGCAGGAGACCCCGCGCAGCTCGTAGACCGTGCGGCCACCCGTCACCGTCATCAATGCGCGGGCGTCGTCCGGTTCGAGCGCGGCCAGGTCCGCGGCCGTCTCCACTCCAAGCTTCGCGAGCTTGGCGGCCGCGGCTCCACCGATGCCCCAGACCTCTTCCACCGGCACCGTGGGCAGCAACTCCCGGCGCACGGACTCAGAACGCAGGTCGCAGACGCCGACGTACTGCGGCCGTTTCTTCGCGATTAAGTTGGCCACCTTCGCCAGCGTCTTCGTCGGCGCGATCCCAACACACGTCGGGATGCCCACCCACTGCTTGACCCGGTCGCGCAGCTCACGCGCCAGCGGCTCCACTTCGCTGCTATTGAACTCGCCCAGGTCCAGAAAGCTCTCGTCGATGGAGTAGTTCTCCACGGTTGGGACCAGCGAATGCAGGGAGTCGCCCACGCGCCGGGACAGGTCGCCGTAGAGAGCATAGTTCGAGCTGAAGACTTGGACCTTCTCACGCCGGATCAGCTCCCGAATCTTGAACTCGGGATCTCCCATGCGGATTCCAAGCGCCTTTGCTTCCGCGCTGCGCGCGACAGCGCAACCGTCATTATTGGAAAGCACAATGACCGGCTTGCCTTCCAAGTCAGGCCGGAAGACACGTTCGCAGCTCACGTAAAAGTTGTTGCAGTCGATCAATCCAAAGGTTTCGCCCACGAACTTACCGCAGGGTGTGGATGGCATGACGCACAACGCCAAACACATGCAATTCCTCACCGATCGACACGCAGAGGGGCTGGTACTTCGGATTGGCCGGGTCAAGCCAAACGCAGTCCGGTCCACGGCGCAGCCGCTTGACCGTGTACCCACCATTGACGGCCACGACGACGACCGAGCCGTTAACCGGCTTCGCCGCGCGGTCCACCACGAGGAGATCCCCATCCAGGATGCCCGCATCTTTCATCGAGTAGCCATCGACGCGCATCATGAACGTCGCGGCCTTGTTCTCGACCAGGTATTCCGACATATCTAGCTCGGCCTCAACGTAATCCTCTGCCGGGCTGGGGAAGCCGGCTGGCACCTTCCCGTCGAAATACGGCAACACCAGCGGCCAGCTTGCGGTTCACTCAACAACTTCCAAGCTCATGCGGTCTGCCCTCTTTCGAGGTATAACAGGATTGGCGAAGGAAAAGCGAACAGAACTGCTACGTTTCCATACCCTGAATGTGTTGGGCAGCGAGCCTGCCAAGCATGGGTGCGAAGATGACGCCTGGATGAGCTACGACTTGATACAAGCCTGCAATGCCCTCTATAAAGCCCGCACGTGGCCGCCCATCCGAGAACATCGGCCTTTCGCCAATCGCTCCATGCTGGAATCCCAAGTCTCTTGGCGCGTTAAAGGATGTGCCAATGGTGGTCTCGACCCGCTGACGCATTGCTCGGAATTCATCCTGTTCACAGCTTTGATAATGCTCCTCCACTACTAGTACATCGCCGTTCGCCGCCTGACGAATCTCTAACTCCGGCCAAGACAAGATGTGTTCTACAAAACGCATACAACTTCGATAGCGAAGGAGGACCACAGGAGACGCTGCCAAAGAGGATTGGACACCGATGCGTCCCAACAGTCGGTTCGTTCCAACTCCAGCGGCAAGAACAATCAGGTCGAAGTTTAAGAGTTGCCCATCAACCCACAGGCCTTTAACACGTGAACCTGACATTTCGATGCGGTCTACAAACGCTCCATAATGCAAGTCTGCTGTTGTCTGACTTAGGAATGCTTTTCCGAGAGCAGTTGGGTCCACAGCGATGTCTCGCG
>CALMOM010000207.1:6005-6857 GCA_937873305.1 uncultured Terriglobus sp. | reverse complement strand
CTTTCCATCTAGCAACTCAAATCCTGCGGAATCTCCGAATCCTCGCGCAAGCGCTTCGGTCGCCGCCCTGCTGTTTCTCCAAACCAGAGACCCACGCCTCACGTGAGCTTCCACTTCGGGCATCTCTCGAAGTAGCCTCTCGTACTCGTCGATCCCACGCATTCTCAGCTCACACACTTTGATATCGGTTGGGTCTGCATTGATAGCGTTGATCCATACGAAAGCGTTCTGCGTCACCCCCTGAGCTGGACCGGAGTTCTGCTCGAAGAGAGCGATCTGCCGATCAGGAAGCGAAAGATGGTACGCCACAGACGCTCCCATGATCCCCGCGCCGACAATCGCAATGCGCATCCTTTTCCTTCCTGCCGAGTCCTGGTCTCTAAATCAGGGAAAATCGAATCAAAGTGGCAGTTCGCCATCTTCCGCTGCTTGGGCAGCGGCCCGCATCAGCTCCGGCCCGTTGTTCCGCACGTTTCCAACCTTCGGATTGGCGTCGTACATCTCCATTGCTTCCGACTCAAACGGCCGCAAGAGTCGAGCGGCAGCCGTTCCGTCTCTTCCCGGTCTAGCCAGCAGTCATAGTCTCTCGCGTGTAGGATGACCGGCATACGCGCGGGTGAATCGATGCCATTAGTTTATTCGCCTCAGTGGTCACGATGGCGAAGGACTGCAGCCAGTACCCTTACCGGTCCTTCCAGGCGTTTCATAAGCCTGCAAACGCAAAGGTTCCCCCACTGCTCAGCTCGAGGGCATAGGGCTGCTTCGGCGGGCTTGCGAATTTGTGAGTCGAGTAGGGGGGGGGGGGGGGGGGGGGGGGCGGCGCGGGGGGACCCCAGGGGGGGCGTGAGAAGA
>CALMOM010000207.1:0-5995 GCA_937873305.1 uncultured Terriglobus sp. | reverse complement strand
TTGGTCGGCGGCGGGGGGGGGCGCCCCCCCCCCCCCCCGCCCCTCTAAGAACCGTGCGTGAGAATTTCCAACTCACACGGCTCAAGCCTTCCAAACGCCTCTTGCAAGACGCAGCGGTGGAGACTTGCGAGACGGCTGTGCAGTTGACGGTGGCACTCCGGGTGCAGAAGCTGGCGGTTGGTAGCGCCGTCGTGCCCGCCGAGGACCTTTGGGACGACGTGGTGGCTGTGCCAGCCCGTCTCCCGAGAGATCGGGAGACTGCACGCAGGGCATTTTCCACCCTGCGACCGCCACAGGTGAAGCAGGACGGCACGACCCGCAAGGGTGCGGGCCATGTGTTTGCTTTCGCGCTCCTCGAAGTACATCTCTCATGCCGGGTGGTATGGGTTCGAGGTTCGTTTCACCTTGGTGTAGATGGAGAACGGCAAGGAAGTCGCATGGAACAGCCACACGACCATCTTGGTTCCATCCGGCTTCCGTCTGGAGCCGAAGAAGCACCACGAGCGGCCTCCGCGGCGTGCGAAGTACCTCGCATGAGCCACCGTTTGCCCTTTCGTGGATGCCGCCTCAAGGCCCAGCGCCAGAGTGCTTTAAAGATGGCGCAGTCCACGCTGCTGAAGATGCGCGTGCTCTTGACGTGACGGTGGTACAGCGCCCAGCCGCGAGTCATGCGGTTAAGTTCCGTTGCCAACCGCCATGCCGGAGCATTCTGCGACTTCTTCACAAGGGTTCGTACCTTTTCCGAGAACGTGTGGATGTTCTTCTTGGAAGGCTTGACCCACAGCTTGCCATGACTGTAGCGGCGCACATTCTGGCCGAGGAAGTCGAAGCCTTCCTCGATGTGCGTGATCTTCGTCTTTTCCGCCGAGAGTTCCAGCCCACGTTCGCGCAGGAAGCTCCCCACCAACGGCTTCACCTCATGTTCCAGCAGTTCTTTCGTCTTGCCGGTGACGATGAAGTCGTCCGCGTAGCGGACCAGATGAACGCCCGCCTTGCGGCCCCGGTCCGAACCCTTGCCGCGCAGCGGGTATCGCTCCCGCAGGCACCGGTCTAGACCGTCGAGAGCAAGGTTCGCCAGCACGGGCGAGATGATCCCGCCCTGTGGTGTGCCTTCCTCGGTCGCATGCAGGACCTGCTTTTCCATGTAGCCCGCCTTTGGCCACTTCCGCAGGATGGCCCGGTCCATAGGGACATGGGCCAACAGCCAGTCGTGGCTGATGTTGTCGAAACAGCCCCGGATATCGCCTTCCAGTATCCATTGCGAAGAACCCGGGCGTCTGAGTGCGATGGCGCACCCGTCCACCGCGTCTGCGCAACGGCGCTTCTGGCGAAATCCGTACGAATTCTCGTCCGCCGTGGTCTCCGCCACAGGATCGAGCGCGAGCAGGTGAAGTGCCTGCATGGCCCGGTCCTTCATCGTGGGGATGCCCAACGGACGACGCTTGCCGTTCGGCTTCGGGATGTAGATACGCCGCAGCGGAAGAGGACGATAGCCTCGTCCGCGCAGCGTACCGACCGCAGCCATCTTCTTCTCCGGAGTGTCCCAGCTTTCGCCGTCCACTCCGGGCGTCTTTCTGCCTTGATTTTCCGTCACTCGCCGGACGGCTAGCAGCTTGCCACTCCGCGAGGTTGTGAGCAGACGCTGCAAGGCTTTCACCTTGCCCCATCTCCCCGTTTCCACCGCCTTCACGATACGCACCTGAAGCCGGCGAACTTCTCCTGTCACCGAGCGCCAGTCAACCTCGCGCCAGTGACCGGAAACGCTGGACGCTGCACCGGTGGATTGCTCCACCTTCATCTGCTCTGCGTCCTTACGCCGGTTGGTCAGATTCTCTCGTGAAGAAAGACCAGAGAGAAGTGGGCTCGCTTTCGCGCCGGGCACCATGCCCGTATCCGCCCTGTTACCGGGCGGCCTTCGCTTGTTCTCTCCTCCTTTACCCGCACCGCCATGGTCAGACCTCACGGCCTGATTTCCCTCGCGGGAGCGATACGGGCTTACCCTGTTCCGTTCCGATGACACAGTGGGTTAGGCCCTCTCTTCGAGACCGGCAGCGCTGTTCGCCCATGACGGAAGAGAATGGAACTCCCGTCCTCGCTGCGCATAAGAGCCTGTCAGCATCTTGAGGCTCCGTATTCTTGACGATCCTTTACCGAGAGTTTGCATATGCTGGCCTTGCCACCAACCCTAGCTCCGGCCCGCGTCGATGCTGGCAGGCGTGGACTCCCCTCGCGGTTCGTCCACCAGCCCTTAAGAGCTGCGGCTACATTGTCGGAGGGCTTCTCAACGGAGCGTTACCGCTCCGCTTAACCTCCTAGGGTACTGCCGATGGGACGGCAGGTCCGGTCGCGTGACCTCGCCGGACAATCGTCGGGACGACTTGCAGGTCGCACCCACTTGTAAAACGAATCGGCAGGCACGATACAGCGGCGTTTCTTGAACGGTTCGCGCCAGGTCGGGGCTTTCGTAAGCGTTTCCGAACGCGCGTTGATCGTGGACAGGCCTTTGATGTCCTTGATGTCTTTCGTAAAGAACGGCACCAAGCCCCCCCGTGCCAGGATCAGTTCCCTTTCGCCCGTCTCCTTGCTTTGCCGGACGATCGGCTGGTATGTCGTTGGAGCTACGTTGTAGTCCGCATCCGGCATCGGTAGCACCGGTCGGTTTGGCTGCGCCCAAAGATGCTCGGCAAGGTTCTGTTTGTCACCTCGGCGAACGTAGTGGCCACAGATCCACCATCTTCTGTCTTAGGGCGCGGGCTGCTTCATGAGCTTCCGCATGTCTCATTCTCTAAGTGGCTAGCATTTTTCGTTCTCAGATAGCTGATGTTCAAGCCGTCCGTCCGAGTCTTAGCAATCTAGACGTCTAGCTTTTTAGATCACTCGTCAGAACCTGAACAATTTACAAGACTTATGCGGAAGCAGTTCAGGCCCTGAAGCTTAACTTGCGACGAGCTCCATACACGAGACCAGGGAGACTGAGACCCACAAGTCCGAGCGTGCCTGGTTCTGGCGTCGCGCCAACTGTCAGGCTCGTGAAGGTCACCGGTGACGCGTTCACCGCTTGGAATGAACTGATAAATGATCCGGGCATGGCGCATTGAGGCTGCATAGTGAGCCACCGGTATAGCCGGTGAGTAGCGCCTGGGGAAATACCAGCAGCAGACTGTCTCCCGCCGGGTCGTATGAGACGGAGTATTGCTCATAGGACGTTCCATTGAAGTATTGGAGGTCGATAAACGAACCTATGAAAGTGTAGGTGGATCCATTGTCGCTTACCACGATGTTGTTCGTGTTCAGATATCCACTCATTGTGTTTATGTTGACTGATCCTGTCGCTGCACCGCCGTCTGCGAGTGTTCCGTTGACGGCAAAAGAAACGAAAGGATCGGCATATGCCGTGCTTGTGAGCGTCAGTAGAGCGCAAGCAAAGAAGAGTCGCTTAGACATGAGACCCTCAAATTTGCCTGATACTCTTCCCCCTTCTATATGTTTGTCAATCGAGAAATTCCTAAGCGACATGGATAATGGCTCAAAAGCTATGAATTACTGCCTTCCGGAGTGCTGCTGTGCTGTAGCTGCCCCTCTGCCGCCGTGACAGGTGTGGTAACCACCGTTACTACCAGCGCCACGCGTTCGTGAAGAACGGAGGTTTTGTTCAACGCCACTGTCGCTAGCATCAACACCGCTTGTCGGGTCTGCGGCAGCTCGTCAGCACCAGTGCGATCGACGCAAGCAAGGGTGCCGCTACGTGACTTGAGTGGCGCATACCCCTTCTGGAAGCCTTGCCAGAATCGCTGCATCCTTGCCGTGCCCGCGAGGTTCGATGGTCCTTGGTCACAAAGCATTCAAGCCCTATCCGTCTTTGGCCTGGGATGTTTCCCGAACGCAGGAGTTCAGACCAGCGAAATGCACTCTGATCGTTCGCACCGGGATACCGCCATCGACTGGCCCATCGCCTACGATCCCGCAGCGGCTCCAGTCTTCAGCCAAACGACCCACTGATTGACGCGGGCTGCCTTTACAGCTTTCTTGCGCTTGGCGGATGCGCCGGACTGGCCGGTAACTCGATCTGTGGTATCCGTGCCGCAGGCGACAATAAAAGCTGCTGTGTTCATGCGTGCGACGCAGGATCCTGCGTGGGCTGATCTTGAGCCGTCACCGCCACTGGTGAAGATGGATCCGGACGCCAACCAGGCCTTCGAGGTCGCGACCTTTAAGCCGCAAGCGCCGGGTGAACGCAGCTCCGCCTTTCTGATCAACGGCGGCAACTCCATCGGTCGCGGTGTGACCGCGAGAACTTGATGGCCATGTCGATGACGCTCAATAGAGCAGATCTTTGGCCTGCTGACGTTGGCTAAGAAGTACAGTTAAGACATCGAAGCCAAGCCGAATACGCCTGGAGCGTCGAGCCTAAAGCAGTGTTAAAGCTAAGCTGCAAAGCTCATGGCTCAAAGCTACGGGCTTAAGTACTCACGGAGAAACGCACCGTGATTGCCTTCTTTCTCAACGTAGTCCTCAGCGGCATCCAGATGACTGCTTCTGCCTGCAGGATTGGAAGAAATCGCAGGAGTGGACTTCCGTTCAGGCAGCTACGCACATGCCACGCGACCATGGATGAGTTCTCCGACCTGCTGCAGTCAGATGTATTCGAGGACTAGCAGATACACGCGCACGCGTATTGCACATGTATATAACACTTACTGGCATAACAGGTGCCGCTGCTCGTAGGGATGATACCGGGAAAATACAGCACCCCGGCCCTGTGAATAACAGCTTGTCGCATAGTTCGAGCGTTAAAGATTCTCTGTGCCCGGCTGCACAACGGATCTAGCTAGCACATAGACAGGGATTGTTTCGTTCATGCGTCTTACGGCGCGAAGTAGGACCCTGCTTGATCGACAGGATTGCCCCTTGCCACTAATAGCATTGCTGCCGAGTGCGTCCCTCCAGCACCGTTCTAGATGCACGACTAAAGGCCTGCAGGAAGGCATCGATCTTCATAAGGTGTGCAAGCCACAGCGTAGACATGTCGCTGATTCTGCCGTAGACAACGGCTTCTTCATTGCGACTGCGCTCGCAGTGAATGTCGAGATGACGCAATCACCACTGAACGGAGATCTCGTTGTTAAGCATCTCTACTGCGGCTTGTGACTCGGGTTCGGCTGCACCGGCATCTGCAGGCGCTTGAACTCCGTCAGTACCCTTTCCTTCGCTTCCGGCGATAGTAGCTGATATTGCCTGTCTGACCTTTTCGTACTCTGCTTTACTAACTATCACCTCTGCCGGAGAACATGATTCAGAAACTCGAACGCACGCTTGCAAAACGAATATTAGACGGCTGTACTACCGACTCGCCCGAAAGCCCTTCAGTGACCATTCACTACTACTAGCCACGACTGCGCCACTCGTTGCGCTACTCCTGTAACGAATCAACTACCAGGTCGGTTAGCTGGCCGTTCACCTCGTTTTTTTGTGCGGCTTGCCCTTAGATGGCTACACACAACGTCGCGATTGCAGCGACGCCATATTCCATGCCTAAGAACACCAGCAGACGATAGCTTGCCCAGATTGCAAGTACAGTTCCCGCTGCTCTCCGGGTGTTCCGAGCAGAAAGATCGCGTTTCCAGAATTGCTCAGAATGCACTCGATTTGCCAAAGCTCGCTCCAGAAAGTGATGTCTAGATCACCTTGCCTCACCAGCATGGGGGACATGGCAAAGGACATTTGAGAGGAGTTGGCGAGGGCATACGAGTTGCGCGCAAGACACGCCGATGGACGCAGCAGATGCTTGCCGACCACGCGGAACTGACTCGCGAGCATGTCAACCGCATTGAGGATGGCAGCACTGAGATGGGTCTACGCACCTTGGAGCGGGTACCCGTGGCCCTGAGACGACAGCTGCTGCGTTGCTGCAGCCTAAGTGTTGCGCAAGATTGCTTGCCAGAGTGCCGGACAGCCCCTGGGCGTAACTTCACCCTAGATGTGGTCTTCAATTTAG
>CALMOM010000206.1:17163-23429 GCA_937873305.1 uncultured Terriglobus sp. | reverse complement strand
GTAATGGATTGCGCCGGTTTACTTGAGTCTGTCGCGTTCACCGTGACGGTAGATGACCCAGCGATGGTGGCGGTGCCTGTTATGGTGCAGTTGGTACCCAGCGTTAAACCAGTTGGAAGGGTGCCACGGTCCAGGCTGCAGGTGTAAGGAGCCGTACCACCCGCAAACGGAATGGTGCCGGTATACGGTGTGTTGATTGTCGCCGAGGGCGGGTTGCCGAGGCTGAGTGACCCTGTCTGAGGATTGACTGCAACGCTAACGGAGCCGGTGCTGGACTGCGATGGGCTGCTTGAATCGGTTGCGTTCACCATGACGGTAGAAGAACCGGCGACCGTGGCCGTGCCTGTAATGATGCAGTTGGCGCCCAGCGTAAGCCCAGTTGGAAGAGTGCCACCTGCCAGGCTGCAGGTGTAAGGAGCAGTGCCACCAGGAACCGGAATGGAGCCTGTGTACGGCGTGTTTACTGTCGCCGAGGGCGGGTTGCCGAGGCTGAGTGATCCTGTTTGAGGATTGACCGCAACCGTAATGGGGGCAGTGCTGGACTGCGCTGGGCTACTAGAATCGGTCGCTTTCACCGTGACAGTAGAAGAACCAGCGACGGTGGCGGTGCCTGTGATGGTGCAGCTGGCGCTTAGCGTGAGACCCGTTGGAAGCGTGCCACCCGCCAGGCTGCAGGTGTAAGGAGCCGTACCTCCCGTTACCGGAATGGTGCCTGTGTACGGCGTGTTGATTGTCGCGGCCGGGGGCGAGCTGATCGTGACCATCTGTGGAGCGGGATTGATGGTGATCGTCTGAGCAACGGTCATCGTCTGCGTGGGGTTGCTTGCGTCTGTCACCATCACGTTGACCGTGCTGGTGCCGGTGGCAGTTGGAGTGCCGGTGACGTTGCAAGTCGCACTTAACGTAAGGCCAAGAGGCAGCGTGCTACCCGCCAAAGCGCAGGTATACGGAGCCGTCCCACCTGCTACGCCGATCATCGACGTATAAGGCGTACCCACAGTGCCGTTCGGCAGCGTGCCGTTAGCGATGCTGATGGGCGAGGCAGCCGCACCGCCGATGACAATGGCGTACATGCCCGTGCCGCGATTGCCTGCGGCATCGCGCGCCTGAATTGCTACCGTTGTTGTGCCCGCCGCTGAGGGTACACCGGATATCACGCCGGTCGTCGAACTCAGACTTAGGCCAACCGGCAGTACACCGCTGACAACGCTCCAGGTATACGGTGCAGTGCCGCCCGTTGCCTGCAGTGCAGCCGAGTAAGGAGAGCCCACAACGCCGTTCGGCGGAGTACCACTGATGCTGAGGCTGGTCGTTGTGCCTGCGGAGACGATGGTAATGGTCTTATTAGCCGCGACGGTGAATGGCACGTCACTGCTGTCGACCAGTTGCAGCACAAACGAGGAGGTACCCGCAGCTGTCGGCGTACCCGAAACCGTTGCGGTGGTTGCGTTAAAGGTGAGGCCTGCAGGAAGGGTGCCGCTCTGAAGGCTGAGCTTCAGCGGAGACGTGCCGCCCGATGTGGCGAAGGTATAGCTATACGCCACGCCCACCGTACCCGGCGGGGGCGTGCCTGTGAGAGCCGGTGCGGGATTCACGTTGATGGTCACCGCGCGCGCGTTCGTGGTGCCGGCTACTGTCGCGTTCAGTTGCACCGGAAGGAGGCAGACACAGGCGACGGTGCTGTGTAGGTGATGTTGGTTCCGCTTGAAGCGGAAATGCTGCCGCAGCCCACCCCGGGACAGGTGCCGCTCAACGTCCAGGAGAGTGGCAGATTGCCGCTGGTGTTTGCACCGATCGCCGCCGACTGACCCGCATCCAGGGTGATGGTGGAAGCAGTCAGGCTGGTGATGCCTGCCCCAGGATAGCCGCCGGAGGCGCACCCCTGCACGAAGATGCTGAACAGCATAAGGCAGAGCGCAAGGATTACCTGGTGCAATGTTGCGGTGGTGCGAACCTCCGCCCGCGCAAACAAGCTGACGACATCTATCCTGTGACTCTTCGTGCTTCCCATGGCCTTCTCCTCAACAGATCACCGCACGGGGCAAAGCTTCGCATCTCCGCGAGAGAGCCTTGCCGTGCGGCCTGCACAGCATCCGCTCGCGAAAGCATGGCACGCAGAACTATAGGAATGATTGAAGTTTTCGAGCGTCTGTCGATTTTTCAGAGATCCGATATCGCCGGTGATATCACGCTCAAACAACTGCAAGATCGACGTGAGAAGAAGTATCTCTGCTCTCATGCCATGGTGAGCTTTAGTGTGGGTCCACCGGCCCTTCCCGTTTTGCAACCGGTGGTTTGCCCCGGTTAGTCACGAAGCTATCGCCCGGTATTGGACCTTGAAGAGAAACGTATAGATTTCTTGCGAGCCGCAGTTTCGACAACTGCGTGTTGTCGAAGACACGACGAATGTCGAGGAGAAGGAAGCATGGATCTGAAGCGTTCGCTAACTTATCCTCTTCGCCTCTGTCCATCCATTAGGGCGCAGGCAGAAGCACTTGCAAAGCAGGATGGTATTTCGCTGAATCACTTCATAAGCCTGGCGGTCGCAGAAAAGCTGAGCCGGATGGAGCACGAGAGCTGGCTAGCAACTCGTAATCCTCCAAAAGCAATGGCAACGAGTCAGACCTTACGAAAGCTGGCTCAGCGTACAAGAGTCGTACTGCCAGCAGGCAGTGCTCACAAGGTTCATCAGCCTTCTCACGCTCCCAGCGCGTAGCGATTACCCCATGCCTTCGCTTGAACGTGGCCACAGTCACAGGCGAGAGATGTCCTTAGTTAAGCCTCGCAAGGAACGTGTTCTTACAATGCAGTAGATCCCGATGCTTGCAAATGAGTCCTGCTGCGGTAAGCTCGCTGGCTTGTCGAGGGAATGGGCAGCATGCGGGATGCGACCTGTCGCGGACCTAACCCAATACAGCGACTTGTCCGTCGCTGAGTGGTCGCCGCAATTCTAGTCGATCCGTAACTTTGGGCTAAGGATTTCCTCTGCCGCGTGAGCAGCGACACCACAAAGGCGGCACTTGCCTGCATCTTCAGGCGTGTTGGTGGTTGACGCTGGTGGCACAGCGCGTTACGCTTCCAACAGATGACGTCCCAGCTCCAGCATTGTTGTTGCTCCCGGTAGCTAAACCCGGTTGAGCGGCACTGCATGCATTCTGGCCATCCCCATACAGAGTTGTAGTCCCGTCTTTCTCTGACGTGCGCTGTCGTATGCCGCTCAATTTTCATTTAGCCCCCACTTGTGCCCCGGAGGTCCGCTTTGAAGAAGGCATCGTTGTTGACGCGCTTACGTTTTTCCTACACCCTTAACCTGCTGGCTGATCGGCTGCAACGTTTCAAGGCACGCAGTAGCAAAAGGAGCTTGCGCTATGCCCGCTAAAGGGCGGCTCGCAGTGCTTCCTTTTGCCCTGTTAGCAGTCACGGAGCTGGCCGCGCAAGTGGTGGGCAGCACTGTCAGCGGCACCGTCACGGATGGCAGCGGTGCCGCCGTGGCGGGTGCATCAGTGATCGTGCACAGCGACGACACCGGGACGGAGCGCCGCCTGCTCACCGATAACACCGGTCGCTACGCCGCGCCGTCAGTTGCTGTAGGCCGCTACACCGTCTCCGCCACCGCTGACGGCTTTGCGCCAGAGCGCCACACCGGCATCGACCTCACAGTGGGGCAAGCGTTGGTGCTGGACTTGCACCTGCGCGTCGCCTCGTCAGCGCAGGAGGTCACGGTGTCAGACGCAGCCCCCACGGTGAATCTCTCGAATGAGCAGGTCTCCGGCCTGGTGAGTGAGCGCCAGGTGAAGGATCTGCCGCTGAACGGCCGCAGCTACGACCAGCTCATCACACTGAACCCGGCGACGGTGAACTACACCTCGCAGCGTTCCGGCAGCATCGGTACGTCAAACTCGTCCGTGGGCAATATGTTCTCCGTGAGCGGACGTCGCCCGCAGGACAACCTCTACCTGCTCAACGGTGTGGAGTACACCGGCGCATCGCTCATCAACGTGACGCCGGGCGGCACCAGCGGCCAGTTGCTGGGTGTGGATGCGGTGCGCGAGTTCAACGTGGTGAGCGACACCTACAGTGCCAGCTACGGCAAGCGGCAGGGCGCGCAAATCAGCATCGTGACCGCCTCCGGCACAAACACCGTTCATGGCGCGGTGTACGAATACCTGCGCAACTCGGTACTGGATGCTCGCAACTACTTCGACCTCGCGCAGAAGCCGCGTTTCCAGCGCAACAACTACGGCGCGGCGCTGGGCGGCCCTTTGCGACACGACAGAGCATTTCTGTTCGGCAACTACGAGGGCTATCGACAGAACCTGGGCCTGAGCGATGTGACCATCGTGCCCAACGCCGCCTCGCGCGCGGCGGCGGCACCCGCTGTGCGGCCCTTTCTGAACCTGTGGCCCATTGCCAACGGGCCGGACCTGGGCGGTGGCATCGCGCTGGCATATTCCTCGCCCACGCAGCGCATCCGCGAAGACTTTGGCACGGCACGCGCCGACTTCAACCTGTCAGCAAACGACCTGCTCTTCGGCGTCTACACGGTGGACGATTCCACGGCGCACACGCCCACGCAGAACCCAAACTCGCTCATCGACGAGAGCCTGCGGTCACAGGTAGTCAGCGTGCAAGAGCAGCACGTGTTCACGCCACGGCTGCTGAACACCACACGTATCGGTGGGTCGCGTGCGGCGTTTTACTTCGTCGGCTCTGTTCCGGCAGACGTGCAGGCAGCAGCGGGCACGTTCGTTCCCGGTAGGCCCGTGGGAGCCATCGTGATCGCCGGGTCCACAGGCTCAAACGCTACAGGACAGCTGAGCGCGGCAGGCACCAACGTGGGCAGCAACAACGCGCTGGCACGCACGCTGTACACGTTGGAGGACCACATCTTCTACACGCGGGGTAATCATCAGGTCGAAGCAGGTGTATGGGCGCAGCAGGTGCGTTCCGTCGGCATCCTGGCTCAGCAGCAGAACGGTCAGGCGAACTTCGCTTCATTGCAAACGTTTCTTCAGGGCGCGGTGCGCACATTTAGCTACGTGCCCACGCCGACACAGTTAGGTTTCCGAACTACCATGCTGGCCACGTACCTGGAAGACAAATGGAAACCCTCACCCGCGCTGGAGGTAAGCGCGGGCCTGCGTACGGAATCAACGAACGGCTGGAACTCGCCGGACGGCAAGGCTCCCGCGTATGAGTACACCAACGGCGTCATTAACGCGACGCCCACTGTGGGCACGCGCGGCCTGCTGGTGAACCGCGCAAAGCTGCTGTGGGAACCACGCGTGGGCTTGGCTTGGAAAGCCACGGACGACGGCAAAACGTCTGTGCGCGCAGGCTTTGGCGTGCATCGCTCCCTGCTAGACAGCCTGGATTACCGCTTTGATTCGTCGCCACCCTTTAACAGCATCCTGACGTATAGCAACACGGGCACTGCCACACCAACGGCGGGTGCGGCGGGCCTGGTGTCTCCACAAACCGTACAGAACGATCTGCCCACGCCAGTCGTCTACACTTGGACCGCGCGTGTGGAGCGTGAGCTTGCACCGGGGCTGTCATTGACCGCGGGCTACATCGGCTCCAAGGGCGACAAGCAGATCCTGTCCGCCAACCAGAACGAGCCCGCCTCCATCGTGTGCAACAACAACTGCCCGACAGGTGTGGCGAATGGCAGATTGTACTACCCGACAACGACGCGACCACAGCCGTTGCTGGCCAACACCGTCAGCTGGATTACTGGCGGCTACAGCAACTACAACGCTGCCACAGTGGACCTGAAGCAGAACACGCGGCACGGTCTTCAGTTCCGCGCGGTGTACACGTGGAGCAAAAACCTGGACAACGGCACCGCCTGGAACACCAGCGTGTCGTCGAATACGCCCGCCTTCGTCAGTTATCCCAAAAATCCTTCGCTCGACTACGGACTTGCCGCCACGGACGTGCGCAACATCGGTGTCTTCAACAGCACGTATGACCTGCCGCTGGGCCACGGACATCTCTTGTTCCACGAAGCGGGTGCGCTGCTTGACCGTGTCGCCGGTGGGTGGGCTGTCTCTAACATCGTGACCGCGCAAAGCGGCCTGCCGCTGACACCGCAGTTGGGCTACAATCCCACCGGCAGCGGCGACACGCGCAACCCCGTACGGCCAGACGTCAGCCGCACTTTCACTGGCTCGCTGTACACGAGCGGCAGCACCGCACAACGTGCTGCGCGCTTCTTTAACCCGGCGGCATTCAGCGCACCTGCCTACGGCACAGTTGGAAAC
>CALMOM010000206.1:0-17153 GCA_937873305.1 uncultured Terriglobus sp. | reverse complement strand
GTTGGAAACCTTGGGCGCAACACACTCACCGCGCCTGGCTTCGTCGCGTGGGACATTTCCCTCAAAAAAACTACGGCAGTCACCGAACACGTGAACGCCCAATTTCGTGTTGAAGCCTTCAACGTGCTGAATCATACCAACCTGGGCCAACCCAACCCTGTCATATTCACCTCCGGTCCCACGCAGGGCACTCCCGCCAACCAGGGCGCGGCCATCTTCGCTAACACTAGCGCCGGCGTCATCACCTCTGCCGGAACATCCCGCCAACTGCAACTCAGCCTGAAACTGAGTTTCTAATTGCCACGAAGAGTACTCAGTACCGGCGCTCATTGTTCCGATCGGCGATTGTTAAGCCGCGGGCCTGATTCGGCTATACTGGAGGTAGTTCTTTGGCAATGCTGTTTGCATTGCTCGTCTGCTGCGCAAAAGCCTAATCCGAATGTGATCAGACTTTAGCGCGGGCGCACCAGAGTGGGGGCGTCACGGCTTCGACGGGATTGCTTGTGGCAGAGAGGCATGCCGGGGTGGGTACACCCGTAATCGCGCCCAACACTATAAGTGCCGAACCACAGTACGCACTTGCTGCTTAATTAATTAAGTAGCCGTTCTCCATCAGCTTTGCCTGCGGGCCGGTGGCGAGCGTCGCACTGCAGGCTGGTCCAACGCGTTCTGCTCGTACGCCGCGGATAAGATCAATCGGGCTGGTGCCAGGCACTTCTTTGTCCGTTCTGAGTGTCGGGTACGAGACAAACCGGAACCGGAAAAAGCATGAATACTCTCTGTTGTCGGTAGTTTCGGACGTGGGTTCAACTCCCACCGCCTCCACCATTTCCTTTCGCAATCGTTATGTAAGGTGCCGCCGTGCGCCATCGTTCGTCCTGCGGAACAGATAAGCATCTACTTACACTCCTGCGAGCACACCTTCTTTTTACCTTTGCATCCGGTCATCCTGTGTAGTACAACCTGAGCAAAGGTAAGTACCCGTGTGACATGGCTGCGTTCGAGGTTGTGTCGGTGCCGTAAGCAGCACAACTGAGGAAGGGATCGCGCGTGGTTGAAGCCGTTGTGCTCTGGAATGAGCCAAACAATCTCTCCCATTGGAATTTTCACCTGGACCCTGATTGGGTACGCTTTGCCGACATGGTGAAGCAAGCCTCCAGAGCTATTCGCAGCGTTAACCCAGATCTCAAGGTGGTGCTTGGCGGCGTTTCGTCATGTGACAGCGACTTTTTACAAAAGATGGCAGAGCACGGGGTGATGCCATTTGTCGACGCGGTGGGTGTGCACGGCTTCCCATTGGACTGGAACCACTGGCAGCTAACGGAGTGGCCTGAACGGCTGCGCGAGGCCAGCAATGTAGCAGGCAAGCCGGTCTGGGTGACTGAGGTAGGTGTCTCATCCTTCGGTGCAGAAGAGGTACAAGAGTTCGGCCTGCGCAGGACGATCGAGCTTTTACGAGATCGGACCGAACGAATCCATTGGTACAGTCTTTTCGATCTACCGCCCTCATGGCCGGCAGAGACGCGGCACAAAGAGGCTGAGGGTTCTTCATACTATCGGCACTATTACCTCGGCCTCATCGATGCAAGCGGTAAACCCAAACTGGCTGCAAAACAGTTCCCTACCGATGGTTCGGTCGGCTTCTGTCAATGGTTTCACTTCGAAGATCCTCGGTTCGACGATGCCATCGCTCACATGAAGGAGATGGGAGTTCGTTACCTGCGCACGGGGCTGAGCTGGGCAGACTTCTACCGTCCCAATGCAGAAGCATGGTTTGACCGGCAGATGAGGGCGCTTGAGCCATTTCAAGTGGCGCTGACGCTCTGCTTTACGCCGGGCCATCTTGGCTTGGAAGATCACCACACGAGTCCACCGCGAGACAACAGAGACTTCGCAGAGTTTGCAGCGTGGGCAGTCGGCCGCTACGCAGCACCGGCAACAACAGCACCGGAGACGGTCGAGCAGGCGGAGCAGGTACTTGCACGATGAGTAAACAGATTCTGATAACAGGTGGCGCGGGTTTCGTCGGCTCTCACTTGGCTGATGGGCTCCTGGCCACGGGTCACAGCGTACGCGTGTTGGATGATTTAACGCCACAGGTGCACGAGCATGGGACTAGGCCGAGTTACCTGTCCGATGGTGTGGAGTTGATCGTCGGTGATGTGCGGGATCCAAACCGCCTGCGTGACGTGTTGCAAGGTGTTGACGTGGTCTACCACTTCGCCGCCACGGTTGGTGTAGGTCAGTCCATGTACGAGATCAGCCGCTACATGAGCGTCAACACGCAGGGCACAGCGGAGCTGCTGCAGGCCATGCTGGATGTGAAGCACACACCGGAAAAACTGATTGTGGCATCGTCCATGTCCATCTATGGCGAGGGACGGTACACGAAGCCCAGCACGGGCGAAGCAGTTGCCCCGCCGGTTAGGCCCGTGAGCCAGCTGCGCGCCGGGGAGTGGGAAGTGCGTGACGCGGACGGCGAAGTGCTCACCCCCCTACCGACCGACGAGACAAAGCCGTCCGAGATCAACTCTGTCTATGCCCTGTCCAAGCGCGACCAGGAGCAGCTTTGCCTGATTTACGGGCGCAACTATGGCCTTCCTGTTACTGCCTTGCGCTTCTTCAACATCTACGGCACCCGGCAGGCGCTCTCAAATCCATATACCGGCGTCGCAGCAGTGTTTGCGGCGCGGCTGCTGAACGGCAAGCCGCCCATCGTCTTCGAAGATGGCGAGCAGATGCGTGACTTCGTCAGCGTGCACGACATCGTTCGTGCAAACATGCTGGCCATGGAGCGCCCAGAGTCGAATGATCAGGTGATCAACATCGGCGGCGGCGTGCCCATCACGATTCGTCGTGTCGCCGAGATATTGTGCAAGTCGCTTAAACGCGAGGACCTGGTCCCAGTCATTAGTAATAGGTATCGTGCCGGTGATATCCGCCACTGCTTTGCTGATCTAACCAAAGCACAGCAATTGCTCGGCTATAAGCCGCAGGTGACGCACGATGACGGTTTCCATGCATTGGCAGAATGGCTGGCCAAGCAGGAAGCGGAAGACAAAGCAGAGACCATGTTGAAGGAATTGAGCGCTTACGGCCTGACTGCCTAGGGTGGTCAACGTGCCGTGTACGGGAAGGAACGAGATTGAGCAAGACCGAGAGAGATCGGGTGGTACTGATTACCGGTGGCGCTGGATTTGTGGGCTCGAACCTGGCAGAAAAGCTGCTGCGTGAAGGTGCCGCGGTTCGCATTCTGGATAATTGTTCACGGTCGGGCGTGCTGCACAATCTGCAATGGCTACAGCAGCTCGACACGCCGGGCACCCTGGAAGTTATACGAGGAGATGTACGCGATGCTGCCCTGCTCCGATCTGCGGTCGAGCATACTGCGGAGGTGTACCACCTTGCGGCGCAGGTGGCCGTCACTACCTCAGTGCAAGACCCGGAAACCGATTTCCATACGAACGCTACGGGCACGCTAAATGTGCTGGAAGCTGTCCGACGACAGTCCGTAAAGCCCTTCCTGCTCTACACCTCCACCAACAAAGTGTATGGATCGCTTGAGAGTGTAGCCGTGCAGCGTGCCGCAACTCGTTATGAGGCTGTAGACCCAGCGTTCAACGGTGTTGACGAGGATGAGCCGCTAGACTTTCATTCGCCATATGGCTGCTCAAAGGGCGCAGCGGATCAGTACGTTCGGGACTACGCCCGTATTTACGACTTGCCTACCGTCGTCTTCCGCATGTCCTGCATCGCGGGACCGCGTCAGTTTGGCAATGAGGATCAGGGTTGGGTAGCACATTTCTTGTACTCGGTACTGACCGGCAGGC
This sequence comes from uncultured Terriglobus sp., assembly GCA_937873305.1. GTDB lineage: Bacteria > Acidobacteriota > Terriglobia > Terriglobales > Acidobacteriaceae > Terriglobus. Next base: position 13,323 of record CALMOM010000206.1, on the reverse strand, counting down.
CGGTCACCGTATACGGAGATGGACTGCAGGTTCGCGACATTCTGCACGTGCATGATCTTCTTGATGCCATGCATTTAGTTCGTACCAACATCCGAGGCACTCAAGGTGCGGTGTACAACGTGGGCGGCGGGTTGACACGAACTGCCTCCGTGCAGGAGATGCTGCAATCGATCGGCAAGCGCATCGGCCAAGCGCCTCGCCTGAGATACGCTGAGACACGGCCGGGTGACCAGCCGCTATACATTTCAGACACAAGCCGCCTTCACGGCGACACAGGCTGGCGAGCTCGCCGCACCCTCGACGATATCTTGCACAGCATCCACACCTTCTGGAAAGCAAATCACGAGGTAGTAAGTGGACGGCTTTCATCGCCCGAACCATTACTGGTGGGGAGTGTGGCATGAAGTTTGCCCTGGTCAATCCGCGGTGGACTTTTGAGGGATCGACCTACTTTGGATGTGCAGATGCACACTTCCCGCTAGAGCTACTCTCCGCGCGCGAGTTCCTGCGTGCTGCCGGGCACCAGGTGATCCTAATAGATGCTCTTATGGAGAGACTTTCGCCCTCGGAGGTACAGCAGCGGCTCAACGCTTTCGAGGAAGATTTTCTTGTTATCCCGACCGCGCCTTCCTACCTGTTCTGGCGTTGCCCGCAGCCAGAGTTGCGTGTGCCAAAGCAGTGGATTGAAGCACTCAGGCAGCACCGCACTTACCGGTCCAAGGTCGTTGTCATTGGTCCGCACGGTTCTGTCACGCCACGTACGACCCTCACAAAGACCGGCGCAGACGTAGTGCTGCGTGGAGAGCCGGACCAGACTCTGCCGCAACTCGCTTCCCTGCCGTGGGAGATGATCGCTGGGTGCTGCTGGCACGATGAGCAGGCGCGCTTTCGCATGACCGCCGGTCTCGGCACTACAGACATGCGCGCTGTGACACAACTGGATTACTCGGACTACCCGGTGGAGCGGCATCATCACCTGCATCACGTCTTCTCCGGCAATGGAGCAGACCACCTCAAATTGGGAGCAGAAGTTGAATTCGCCCGCGGCTGCCCATACAGCTGCACCTTTTGCAACAAGACGCTGTTCCGTAACAAATATCGCGAGCGCAACCTTGACGAAGTCGTTCGCGAGATCGATCAGTTAATCGCTCGAGGTGTGGACTACATTTACTTCATTGATGAAATCTTCGGTGTAGGCAAGCAGGTGCGCCAGCTGCTGGAGGCGCTCGCGCAGCGACCGGTTTCAATTGGCTTCCAGACGCGTATCGATCTGTGGGATGAGGAAAGCATCGACCTGCTGGGACGGGCGCACTGTGTGAGTGTTGAATGTCGCATCGAGAGCATTACCAACGAGGGCCGCCACGCGCTCAACAAGAACTGCAAAATAGATACAGACCGTATTACGGAAATCCTGCTATATGCCCGTACGAAAATACCCTGGGTGCAAGCAAACCTGATTAAAACTGCTGAGGATGACCCTGCATTAGTCGCAGCATGGCAGGCCAACCTAAAAGCTCGCGGCGTATGGGTTTCAGAGCCGGTGCCGATGTTTCCATTCCCTGGCAGCCCCGAGTACGTGACAACCTTTGGCACCACACCGGACGAGGGTGCGTGGGAACGGGCGCACGAATACTATCTCGATCTCTTTGCAGAGAAGGGATTCAGCGACATTCAGGATCAGCGCCCGCTAAGCATCGCTGAACTGGAGACACAATATCCTATGTGTGCGGAAGCTGCATGCGTCTCCTGCTGACATCGGACACAGTTGGCGGTGTTTGGACATTTTCGTGTGAGCTCAGCCGGGAGCTGATTGCGCGCGGCCACCAGGTTTTACTTGTGTCTTTCGGACGGGCACCCTCCCCGACGCAGACCGCAGAGGCGGCACAGCTCACCAAGTGCGTTCAGTTCGAATATGTTGCAAGTGACATTCCACTGGAGTGGCAGCCTGACAACCAGGACGCGTATGCTCTGGGAGAATCGCTGCTGCTGGATCTATCTAAGCGGTTCCGCCCGGATGTCCTTTTGCTGAGTCAGTTCTGCTTCGGGGCGTTGCCTATCAGTGCTCCTAAAGTAGTCATCGCACACAGCGACGTGCTTAGTTGGGCTGACGCGGTGGGTGCCGCACCGCTTGCAGACGATGACTGGCTTCGAACCTACCGTGTGCTCGTGCAGACAGGTCTGAACGGAGCAGACCTGGTGACAGCGCCGACGGCTGCGATGCTGCGCTGTTTGCAGGAGAACTTCCAGGTTGGTGTGGCAAAACGCGTCGTTGCGAATGGGCGCAGCGTACCCCAGCCGCTTGCCGACCACGAGCGCAAAATGCGCGCTGTTGCTGCTGGACGTATGTGGGATCCTGCAAAAAACTTTGCGCTGCTGCGCGCGACTGACTTGCCCTTTCCGGTTGAGGTGGCAGGTGAAATAGACAGCGAGGCGGTGGCTACGGACCAGCTTCGGTGGATAGGGCAGCTCGGGACGGACGGGTTGCTAGGGCTGTTTCGCGAAAGCGTCCTCTACATTTGCTGCTCTCTCTACGAGCCATTTGGGTTGGCTGCCCTAGAGGCCGCCCTTTGCGGTTGCGCCGTGCTGGCCTACGACATTCCGAGCCTGCGTGAAGTTTGGGGCGACGGTGCCCTCTACTTTCATGACGCTGTCACGCTGTCGTCGTTGCTGCACATGCTTAACTCCGATGCTGCCCTCTTGAGGGTTGCACAGGCGCAGTCCGGGGAACGGGCGCAGCGTTACACCTCAGCAGCGATGGCCGAAGGCTATCTTCAAGCCGTTGAGCATCTCTTGTCCTTGCACACCGAGGCCGCACATGCAGCGTGAACTGCGGATCGGCTACTTCGCACACTCCATCCGGTCCGATTGGAACAACGGCAATGCTCACTTTTTGCGTGGATTGCTGCACCAGCTAGGTGTGGCAGGTCAGAAGGTCACCATCTTTGAGCCAGACCATGAATGGTCCATCGACAACCTCTGCGAGGAGGCACTTGGCAAGCACTCCCTTCAACAGTTTGACGAGACCTACCCTGACCTCGACGTAGAACTCTACCGCCCAGATCAGGTGCAGGAGAGCGCGCTTTGGCAACGCACCCTCTATGACTATGACCTTGTCGTTGTGCATGAGTGGAACCCACCCGAACTGGCGCATCTCTTGCTTCAGTTGAGGGCTGAACTCGGCTTTCGCCTCGTGTTCCATGACACTCATCACCGCGCCTCTTCTTCACCGGAGCAAATACATCGCTTCGGCATCGATCAGTTCGATGGCGTGCTGGCCTTTGGCGAAGCGCTGCGCACGATCTATCGCGAACGCTTCGGTATTGATACTGTCTGGACCTTCCATGAGGCCGCGGACACGCATGTATTCCGCCCTATGCCCGAAGCGGAGGAACAGCAAGATGTTGTCTGGATTGGTAACTGGGGCGAGGGAGAGCGATCGGACGAAATACGACGTTTTTTGCTGGATCCGGCAGCCGCTATGCCCCAGTTTGAGTACCGCATCTATGGTGTGCGCTACCCGCAGAACGGTCTGGCTGCGTTGCAAGCTGCAGGTGTTTCCTACGGAGGCTACCTGCCCAACCTTGATGCACCGGAGACCTATGCGCACTCGCGCTTGACGGTCCATGTGCCTCGCCAGCAGTACTCGGGTGCCATGATGGGTATTCCCACGATCCGCGTCTTTGAGGCGTTGGCCTGTGGCATTCCCCTTGTGTCTGCACCTTGGCAAGACACGGAAAAGCTATTCCGGCCTGGCGACCTGATGTGGGCACGTGACACAAGGGAAATGGTCAGCGCCATACAGCATCTACTGACGGATGCAGATGCAGCGCAGGAACAGATTGCGCGCGGGCTTGAGACGGTAATGCAGCGACATACCTGTGCACATCGTGCACAGGAGTTCCTACAGATTGCAGAGGAGTTGCTCGCTTGAAGATCTTCGCGTTCGGCTCCAGCATCGTTTCGTCGTACTGGAATGGTGCGGCCACTTACTACCGCGGCTGCTATAAGTACTTGCGCCGGCTTGGCTATGAGATCACCTTTGCCGAACCGGATGCTTATGGACGACAGCAGCATCGAGACAGCGACGACTTCAACTTTGTAAAGTCGCTGGTGTACAAGCCGCGCGAGGCAGATGGCGGTGCCGATCTTGACCGCATGCTGCACTTGGCTCGTGAGGCCGACATCGTGGTGAAGCACAGCGGGATCGGCTGCGACGATCGCGAACTGGAGCGGCGCGTGCCAGCGGAGTGCAGCAACGCGGCAATGACCTTCATTTGGGATGTAGATTCGCCTGCCACCATTCACCGCATGCGGGCAGACCGGACCGACGCACTGGCGCTGGCATGTGCCGGCTACGATGCCATACTCAGTTACGGCGGCGGACCGCAAGCACGCGATGGCTTTCGCGAGTTTGGCGCACGGGCGTATTACAGCATGTACAACGGCCTGGATCCGGAGACGCACTTCCCTGTTGATCCAGACCCCTCGCTCTCGTGTGATCTCTGCTTCCTCGGCAACCGCCTGCCCGACCGCGAGGCCCGGGTGGACGAACTGTTTTTACGCGCGGCCGCGCTCGCACCAGACCAAAGCTTCCTGTTGGGCGGTGAGGGCTGGATGGACAAACCGATGCCGCCAAATGTTCGCTATGTTGGCCACGTGCCTACAGCGGAACACAATCGCATGAACTGCTCCGCAGGTATGGTGCTGAATATCAATCGTGCCTCCATGGCGGACTTTGGCTTCTCGCCACCCACGCGTGTTTTTGAGGTGTCGGGCGCAGGTACAGCCATGCTGTGTGACGACTGGCCGGGCATGGCAGATTGTTTTGAACCTGAGTTGGAGATAGTTGTCGTCCGCACTGCACAGGACGTTGTCGCCGCACTGCGCGCCAACGATGCCGCGGCTCGACAGCGGATCGGTGCGGCCTTTCGCGCGCGCGGTCTACACGACCATACCTACGCGCAACGTGCGGCGCAGGCTGACTACGCATTTCGAGACTGTGCCGCGCGGCGGGCTGGCGCGATCGGCCCGCAAACGCAGTCGCTGGCAACCATGGCCGACTGGCGTGAGGTGCCCGGGTTTGAGAAATACGGCCTGCAGCTGCAAGAGGCATTCGCATGAAGATCGTCATCTTCGGCCTAACTATTACCTCGTCCTGGGGTAATGGGCACGCCACCACCTACCGGTCGCTCTGCAAAGCACTCCACGCCCGCGGGCACAGCATCGACTTCATTGAGAAAGATGTGGAGTGGTACCGCAGCAATCGGGACCTGCCCGAACCCGGCTATTGCAAGGTGCAGCTGTACGAAGAGTGGCAACCGAGCAAAACATGGCTCGCAGGTCTGGCGCGCGATGCCGACGTTATTGTCATTGGTTCGTATTACCCTGACGCGATTCTCATCACAGAACACTTACTACAAGCCGGATGTGGTCCGATCGTATTCTACGACATTGATACGCCCATCACTTTGAAATGGCTTCGACTGCAGGGTGGCTGCCACTACCTGGATGGCGCAATGATCCCGAACTACGCGGCCTATCTCAGCTTTACCGGTGGCCCGGCGTTGCATGAGTTAGAGAATAGCTTCGGCTCGCCATGCGCTGTTCCCTTCTACTGCTCCGTCGATCCGGAACTCTACCATCCCACACCGGTGCGCGACATCTATCGTTGCGACATGAGCTATCTTGGCACGTATGCTCCCGATCGCCAGCCAAAGCTTATGCAATGGTTGAACGGTGCTGCGGAACTATTGCCTGCTGCTGACTTTATCGTGGCCGGCCCGCAGTACCCGGACTTCATACCTTGGCAACCAAATGTCAGGCGCATGATGCACCTCTCGCCACCGGACCACCCCGCGTTCTACTCATCATCTCGCTTTACGCTGAACCTGACGCGCGATGATATGGTCGCTGCTGGCTACTCACCGTCTGTCCGGCTCTTTGAAGCCTCTGCCTGCGGCGCGGCCATGTTGTCAGATCCATGGGTGGGTATGGAGGAGTTCCTGGAGCCCCGAGTCGACATTCTGCTCCCAAAGGACGCGGATGAGGTTGCCCTGATCCTCTCCGATTGGTCGGATGCCGAGCGCATCGCGATGGGGCAGCGAGCGCGTGACCGCATTCTGGACACACACACTTCTTCACATCGCGCGGAGCAGTTCGAGCACGTCGTCAGCTCGCTGGCAGTCGTGAAATGAGCTAGCTCTTCAGGCCCGAAGCGGTTCAGATTCCGCTGGCAGCAGCTCTGTCAGCGAGCAGACGCAAAGGGTCGGTTCGTGCGTTAGCAACTCTTCGCGGGAATACACGCCAGTGGCCACGGCGATCACGTCCAGCCCATTACGTTGCGCCGCCTGAATGTCCGCCGGGGTGTCGCCCACCACACAGACAGAGCTTTCAGTACCGGCGAGCGTGCGTGCCTTGGCCAGTGCAGACGCAACCATGTCACTGCGAACCTCAAAGCCATCGCTAAAACCTTCAATCTGAAAAATCGACGGCAGACCTGCACTGGCCAGCTTCAAGCGACCGATCGCAGCCAGATTACCCGTTGCTACGCCCAACAGCGCCGGTCCAGCTTGAAGGTAAGCCAGCACACGGGCTGCGGATGGCAGCGCGGCGGCGCGGAGTTCGCCTTTGTGTGCGGCAACGTACGCAGAGAGAGCCTGGCACGCCTCAGGCAGCCGTGGCCTCCACTCTTCTTCCGGCAGACCGGCTGCGCGAAGTGCGTCACACAGGATCCCGGTATCGGTGTTGCCGTGAGCTACCACACCATCCAGGTTCATCGGCCTTCCCGCGACTGCGCTCAGCGTGTCGCAGAAGGCAAAGTAGTGCACCGCGTCTGCGCAATTCAGCAACGTACCGTCGATGTCGAAGAGATAGACATCATGGCGGCCAAGTCGATATTCAGTCGGTGCGAACATCTGATCTCTCCTGAAGCCACGCCTGAAGTGCCGCACACACCTCTGTCGTCAATGCGTCCCAATCACCCTGTAGAGGTTGCCGCCAAAGCTGCAGCGTCGGATACCAGGGCGTGTCAGTCCGCAGGTGCATCCAACGCCAGTCCGCCTGGGCCTGCAGCAGAATCCATGCAGGCTTTCCTATGGCACCTGCCAGGTGCGCGACAAGCGTGTCCACTGTAATGACGAGGTCTAAGTTAGCGATTACGGACGATAGCGGTAGTAGACCAGCGCCAAAGTCGTCGGCGTCCCGTACTCCCGCAACCGCGGCAGACTGTTTGCCCATTGCATGCTGCTTGCCACCCTGCAGATTCCAGAACTCCACGCCTTGCACAGCAAGCAGGCGTTCGAGACACTTCATAGGCAGCCAGCGCGTTGCGTCCCACTCGCTAGCCGCCCACACGACACCCACTCTAGGCATCTTGGCGGTGCCCATGCGAGAGGCTAGCTCGTCGCACAGCGCAAACGGAGGCTGGAGGTAGTTCTGCTTCAGCGGCAAGTCCGCCACCGTGCTTCGAAAGAGATAAGGCAGCTCCATGACCTCTACCTGTACGTTCCAGGCAGGTGGGTTGGCCGGTGCACCCTCTCCCCATGTGATTGCGCAGTCTACCCCCTGAAAGCATCGCGCCAACGGCAACAGTCGGGGTGGCACCTCGACCACTACTTGCCTGCAACGCTCCTGCAGTGCGGGCAGGTAACGCAGCATCTGCACACTGTCGCCGAGTCCATGCAGACAACGCACCATTACTTGGCTGCCGTCGATGGACTCACCGTTCCAAAAGCGATGTGCGTCTGGTTCGCCACGCCGCCGAATGGCATCACTCTGCTGCCAAGCCGCTTCGAAGTTGCCTTCTAGCATCGCCAGTGTCCAACGGCCTGCGGCGCAGCGGTCCGCGGCGGCACCCACCCACACAGCCTCGTGGTAAGCCTCCGCTGCCTGCACCAGGTCACGCTGCTGCAGTAGCACATCGGCTCGCGCCAGGGCAGCCGCAGCGTCTGCCTCGTTAAAGTTGGTCAACGCGCCTGCCCGGCAGGGTACACCGCGTGCGGACCGTCAGGTGGCACCATCACAGGGTGCCAACGGCAGAAGTAGGTCTCATCCTCTGGCCGGCACTCGATCCGAAAGCCTGCCGAACGGATCATGGCCTCCGTACAGGCACGGTTTGGGATCCACCAATTGGTCTCGTCCCGCGAGTAGCGCCGCTCTACAAAGTGGAGTTTTGGATAGCCGGGTTGGTCAAATGGTGCCGGAGCTGTGAACTCGTAATCCTCGTCCACTGTGGCAATGTCGATGCTGCCACGCTGCAGGCTTTGGAAGAGCAGCATGTCTTTTGCCACATGCTCATGGATGAGGTCCAGCGCCAACAGCGGGTGGCGCAGGTGGTAGAGCACACCCATGAAAATAACCAGGTCAAAGCGCTGGCCAAGCTGGGCTACTTGCCAAACCGGCAAGTTACGGAATTCGACTTCCAAGCCGCTCACCTGCGCTGCGAAACGCGCCTGCTGCAGGTAGCGCTCATCTGTATCGATGCCCACCACGCGCTCTGCCCCGCGGCGTTTCATCTCCAGCGAGTAGAAGCCCGCATTGCAGCCGATGTCGAGCACAGTTTTACCGGTTAAATCCGCCGGTAGCACGTCTCGAAAGTGGCGATACTTGACTGCTGGGTAGTCTCCCAGGAAGTGGTCGGGCTCGGTTCGCACGCCAGCCAGCACCATGTTGTGGAACCATGGCCCGAGCTCTCGAATCTGTCGCTCTAGCATGGCCTGTTCGGCAGGTACGGTCATGTCACTCCTATGGCTGGATAGTCGCAGTGGGAGCGGCTTTCAGCAGCATACCGTCTTCCGCCTCACCTTCCAGCAGTCGAATGGCAGCACGGTAGCCATGCAGGGTGCCGGTATCCACATACTGTTCGCCTGCCGGTACACCCACGGCGCGGCCGCCACCCTGAAGCCACGCATTTACCAGCGTGCCCAGGTATTCATCCTGTCGTTCGGGCCTGCACCACAGGTGGTGAAGCTCGTGAAAGACTCGGCCCGGCATCTTGACAGCACCCCACACCCACTGCGAAGTCGCATTCTGTTGCTTTACCTCGACGTGCAGCACATTTCGGTCGCTGTCTGTTACGACCGCGTCGAACAGTTCTGGCCGCTCTACCGGAAAGGTGAGAAACGCGAGCTGATCCGTCGGCAACTGGAGGAGAGCGTCCGCCGGAGACCACACGGTATCCGGTAATCCGATGACCACCGGCTCGTCGCGTGGAACCAGCGGAATCGCCCGAAATAGGGCGTCGCACAAGCCGCCCGGTTGCGGCTGCACGACATACGCGATGTCCGCACCCCACAGCCTCGCGCCGTAGTACTGCAAAATGTCCGTTTTTCCAGGTGAAATAACAAAGCACAGCTTATCCGCACCGCCACGAATCATGCGCTCGACCAGATACTCACTCACCGCACGGGGCCGCTCCACGCCGTTTTCCACGCGGCTGCCCACAGGAAGCAACTCTTTGGAAAACGCCAGCGGCTGGATTCGACTGCCCGCTCCCGCGGCAGGGATGATGCCCCACATCAGAGTTTCTCCTCAAGCTAAAGCATAAGTGGCTGCTCGGCCAACGCGTGCAGCCTCACAGAGCATCTCCAACTGCCGCACCCTCACGTCGGCGGTGTGCTCTTCCAGTGTGCGCGCTCTTGCCGCTTCAGCCATCCTCGTCAACTCCGCGTCTGAGAGCTGCAACCCGTTCAGGACGTCCTCGGAACTGCGTACCGCAAGTATCTCTTCGTCAGGCGTGAAGAAGTGTTCCAAGCCCTCCCATACGTCGCTGAACAGGGGCGTACCGCAGGCTGCCGCCTCAAACAGGCGTCCCGAGGGACAATACCCGTACTCTGCCATGGCCTGCCGTGTGACATTGAGCGTGGCCTGGCTGGAACAGAAGAATGCCGGGTGTTGTGCTGGTTCCAGATGTTGCGTGAAGTACAGGTTTTCGCTCCATGGAAAGGTGTCAGGATATTGTGCACCACAAATCAGGAATCGGCTCTGCGGCAGCGCCCGAGCGGGCTTCAGGAACAGCTCTGTGAGTACCGCCTGACGATCCGCAGCGTAGGTACCCAGGTACGAAAATGCTGAACGAAAGTGCTCAGACATCGCTACTGGGCGGTTTACCTCTGGATCCACCCAGCCGTATAGCGCGGCTACATTCCGAGCTTGAAGTCGGGTTTGCATCTCGCTGAGAGCACGGCCGCCCGTATAGCTCAGCACAAGGTCAAAGTCGCGCAGACCGTGGACCGGCAGGTACGCGTGAGTGCTCTCCGCGTTCAGCGCCTGCAGCGTGACCGGTGTATCCATATCATAGAAGGCCCGCACTGCCGCCCGCGACGCGAGTATCCAGTCTGCCGCAATCGCGCCATCCGGACAGAAGCTCGTGCATAACGCCAGATCTGCAACGGCAAGCTGTTCACCTGCCTCGACACGGATTGCATCTGCCGAATCGTAGAAGCGGAGGTCTGCACCTTGCGGCAGTGTCCAGATATCACGTGTTGTCGCGTAGTACGAAACATCACGCTCGTAGAACACCAGCGTGTGGCCGTGCTTGACAAGGCTCGCAATGAGCGAGCGCCAAAGTGTTGCGTGACCGTTGCCCCAGGATGAGGACACTGTAAGGCCAAAGACAACGATATGCATCTACTCTCCCGCGTGTCAGCCTTATCGCTCAGATGTACGCTTCGTGGCGGCGGATGCGTGAGCACCTGCTGTCACTCTGACCGCCGCGCACTGTTCACAGGATAAGCAAAGTGGGTGCTGAGAGGACCCCGTAGAATGGCAGAGTGCCCGGGTGGTGAAATGGCAGACACAGCGGACTTAAAATCCGCAGACCTTAACCGGTCGTGCCGGTTCGAGTCCGGCCCCGGGCACCAGCCTATCGCTATGCTTTTAACTCGTCGCCGCGCCTGGGCCGAAAACGTAGTGTGTAGAAGCTGCCGAACAAGGTGAGCAGCATTCCCCACCAGAAGGTGGGGTGGAATCGCTGGCTGAACACAACTGTCGGCACTTCATGGTCACCGAACCACGCCCATGCGCCGTATACCACCAGCACGACGCCATAAAGCAACGTCATGACGCCGACGAAGAACCAGATGGAAAGCGTTTCGCCGCGTCCCGTACCTTCTGCCATAATCGCACCCTAAAAGAAGACTACATTCAACGCTACAAAGACCACGGTGACCACACCTGCCCAGAACACCGGCTTTTGCCACAGCGTACGAGAGCCGTCATCGGGGATAACAGTTGCTCCGTAGACCAGGCCTTCCAGCTCTGCATCCGGCTTGGCTTTGGTCGCAAGGCTGACTGCGATCGTGACGCCGACGCAGATCAGCCAGCTCCACAGGGCCCGGTACATGTTTTCGGCCATCGGCTTAGCGTCCTGCGATAACGCGATGTGGGCCAGTGCCGCCTTTCCCCCGGTCTGCACGTAGGCAAACATGGCGATGGAGCTCGCCGTTCCTGTCAGCAGGCCCCAGAACCCACCCTCTTTCGTCGCCCGCTTCCAAAGCATGCCCAGAATTACCGTGCCGAAGAGTGGAGCGATGAAGAAGCTGAATAACGCCTGCACGTAATCCATGATGGAGTTGGCATGTGCCACGATGTAGGCGGTGGCAATGGAAATCAGCATGCCGATGATCGTGGACCAACGCCCCATCGATACGTAATGCTTGTCGCTCGCGCGTTTGTTAATGTAAGCGCCGTACAGGTCGTACGTCCACACCGTTGAAAATGCACTTACATTGCCTGCCATGCCGCTCATAAAGCCGGCAACCAGCGCAGTGATGCCAAGGCCCAGCAGCCCCGGCCCGCAGTAGCGGATGAGCATCAGCGGCAGCACCTCGTCGTAGGCGTGCTGACCGGTGGCCTTGGCTACATCTCCCGCCACCAGGTGCATGGTGCTGCCGTCCGCATTCTTCAGCACTGCCAGTGCAAGCAGGCCTGGCACGATGACGATCAACGGCACGGCTAGCTTGAACGCCGCACCAATGACCGGTGCCAGCCTGGCGGCACGCAGGTTGTTCGCACTTAACACCCGCTGCACAACCAGAAAGTCAGTGGTCCAATAGCCGAAGGAGAGAACAGCGGCCAAGCCGAAGACAATGCCCGTCCAGTGGATGCCCATGGGATTGCCCTTGAAGGTGCCCAAGGTGGACCAAAGGTGCACATAATCGTTCGAGCCGACGTTGCGAGCGATCTGCGCCTTCAGATTCGTCCAGCCGCCGGCCTCGATGAGGCCCAGAATCGGGATGAGCGCGGCACCCGCCCAGATGAGCACAAACTGAAGCACCTCATTGATGATGGCGGATCGCAGGCCACCCAGCATGACGTATACCGCGACGGTCGCCGCGCCGATCCAGATGGAGAACGTCATGTTCCAGCCGAGCACGGTTTGCATTACCACGGCCATGGCGTACATGTTTACGCCACTCATCAGGATGGTCATTAGCGCAAAGCTGCCCGCGCTCAGCGCGCGCGCACCTTCGCCGTAGCGAAGCTGCAGGTAGCCTGGCACTGAGTGCGTCTTGGAAATGTAATAAAACGGCATCATAACGATGCCGAGAAACAGCATTGCCGGAATGGCTCCGATCCAGTACCAGTGCATGGCCAAGATGCCGTACTGGTAGGCCGACCCGGCCCAGCCCATCAACTCAAGGGAACCCAGATTGGCCGACAAGAAGCTCAGGCCAGCAATCCACGCGCTCATCTCTCGCCCGGCGAGGAAAAACTCCTCACTGGTGTTTGTCGAACCCTTCACGTAGAACCCAATGAAGAGCACGATGACGAAGTAAAGCGCCAGGATCAGAATGTCGATCCCGTGGAGTTGAGTAAGCTGTCGCGAGACGGCAAAGGCAAGTACGGCCATAAGGTCCTGTTTGGAAAAATGTCGGGCACACCCTTATACATGCTCACGTGCAGCACTGGCGACCCGCTGGGTTGGGGTGCCTTAGCGGCTGGCCTGTGCCGTCCCGCCGCCGTACAACTGTCGATACATTTCGCGATTGCGCAGGATGGCCTGCACATACTCACGCGTCTCTGTATACGGGATGGACTCTACAAATTCTGGCAGGTCCTTGTAGTTGTTCTCCGCCATCCAGTTTCGTATGGGCACATCGCCTGCGTTGTACGCAGCCAGAGCATATTCCGGCGTACCGTTGTAGCGGTCCAGCACCTGCCGCAGGTTTGCCGTGCCCAGCTTCAAATTGACGGACGGATTCAATAGGCTACCCGCGGAGAAGCCGCGCATGCCGACGCGTTTGGCCTCCTGCTTGCCCACTGCTGGCAGCAGTTGCATCAGCCCCATGGCGTTGGCGCGCGAAACGGCGCCCGGGTTGAACT
>CALMOM010000205.1:5307-7099 GCA_937873305.1 uncultured Terriglobus sp. | reverse complement strand
GTGCGCCAATAGCAGCGATCCAATGAGCACACCCGGCATCCCGCCGAGCAGCATCCAGCCCAGCACACGCCAGTTCACCTGTTTGCGAAGAATTTGTGTCGGCACCAACAGCAGCTTAACGGCGGCGGAAAAGACCAGCCCTGTAGTAACCGCCACAGCCGTGGGTACGTGCAGAAACAGAATGAGTAACGGCGCGGTGATGGTGCCCGCACCCACGCCGGTAAGCGCGATAAACATCGCAATGATGAAGCCAATGAGGTAGTGCATGGGTCACTTTCAGTGCGGCTCGTGCTGCGTGTCTGTCGAGTGCGGCCGCTCTGTGCCAGCGACTACGTGCTCTCTGTCGCGTGATCTCCACCGCCAGCCGGCCCAGCTTGGATGTGGATGCCACACTCCACCTTCTTGCCTGCCCACCTGCCCGACCGTGGATCGTTCGGGTCGGTGGGCAGGGTGGTACACGGCTCACAGCCGATGCTGGTGTAACCCGCGTCATACAGCGGCAACAGGGGTATGCCGAAGTATGCGCAGAGCTGCCACACGTCGCGCGTAGACCAGTCGGCAAACGGGCTTAGCTTACGCACAACGACACCGCCCGGCAGCAGAAAATCGTCGATTTCTTTTAGCGCGGTGCGGCTGCGTGCCTGCTCTCGCCGCAACCCGGTCAGCCACATGCGGTACTTCGACACTGCCTCAAACAGCGGCTCCACCTTGCGCAGGCCGCAGCATTTGTTTGGGTCGGTCTGGTACAGCAGCCCAAAGGCGGACTCCTGCTCCTGTACTGTGAGCCTGGGCAGCAGATTTGTGAGATGGAGGTGCCACTCCGCAGTCAGCCGGTCGCGGTAGTCGTACGTCTCGCGGAAGTGGTAGCCCGTGTCGAGAAACAACACGGGGATGCCCGGGCGCAACTCCATGGCCAGGTGCAGCAGCAACACGTCTTCCGCTTGAAAGCTGCAGGTCAGGCAAGCCTCGCCCTCACCAACGGTTGCAAACTCATCCCGCAGCAGACCGCGCACGTGCGCAAGCTGTGCTTCCAACTCGGGCCGCAGCGGCTCTTGAACGGGTGCGTCCGGCAGCGGCGCTCCGCCCACCTTCTCCGTTTCGCGCTCGGCGAACAGCAGCGTGGCCTCATCGCCCAGGTTTGACACGCCAGAGGCGAGCTGGACGTCAGCACCAAGCAAGCCAGACGGCGGCAGCGTGGGCAGCAGCGACTCGCTCATGCGTCTTCCCTCAGCAGGTTTGCACCACGCAGTGCAGCGAGCGCCAGCGACACCGCCTCCGCGCTGCCCTGCAGTTGCAGCGGGTGGCCACCTTTGAGCACGACCTCGTGCGCTTCTACGGCAGACGTGCTCACCGCCTCCAGGGCCTGACGGATCATGCCTGCTGCCACTGTTGTATTGCTTTGCAGGTCGATGAGCACAAAGCTGCCGGTGTGGCGATTGGCCGCGTACGGGTCGAAGACCAGCGGCTGCAGCGTCTCCACCACGACCTCGGCAATGGCGTTCATGGCGACGAGTCCGTCGGCTTTCCCGCCGGACACATTCGCCAGGTCTACACGGTACAGCAGCTCTGCAACGCTGCTCTGCAGCAGGCGGCTGCCGTGCTTTAGCAGGTAGCGGCGACCCATCTGCAATGACTCCTCGCCCATCCACACCAGCGATGCTCGAAACCGCTCAGCGACGGACGGCAGTGCCGTAGAGCCTGTCAGCAGGTCCCCGCGGCTGATGTCGATTTCATCCGCAAGCGTCAGCGTCACAGAGAGTGGAGCGAACGCCTCCTGCAGGTCGCCATCGAA
>CALMOM010000205.1:0-5297 GCA_937873305.1 uncultured Terriglobus sp. | reverse complement strand
GTGCGACGCGGCTGCGGCGGCCGCTGGGCAGCGCCACAACCTCATCGCCCACGCGCACCGCGCCGGAGGCAATCTGCCCGGCAAAGCCGCGGAAGTCCAGGTCGGGCCGCACCACCCGCTGCACCGCCATCCGGAAGGGCGACGCAAGGTCAAGCTGCGATGATGGCAGGCTCTCCAGCAGGCCCAGCAGCGATGGACCGGTATACCACGGCATCGCTGCGCTGGCGTGCACCACGTTGTCGCCTTCAAGCGCGCTTACCGGTACAAAATGCAGGCTGGTGCGCTCATGGCCATCCACCGGCAGGCTGCCGAAGAAGCTCTGAAAGTCCGCAACGATGGCTTCAAACGTCGCTTCTGAGTAGCACACTAGGTCCATTTTGTTGACGGCAACAATCACGTTGCGCACACCCAACAGCGCGGTGATGTAGGCGTGCCGGCGCGACTGCACCAGCACACCCTTGCGTGCGTCCACCAGCACCACCGCAGCGTCTGCCGTGCTGGCACCGGTGGCCATGTTGCGGGTGTACTGCTCATGGCCAGGCGTGTCCGCGATGATGAACTTGCGCTTTGTCGTCGAGAAGTAGCGGTACGCCACGTCAATGGTGATACCCTGCTCACGCTCGGCGCGTAGGCCATCCGTCAGTAGCGCCAGGTCGAGGACGCCGGGAGCCGTAGTGCCCTTGCCTTCAATGGATTGCAGCTGGTCGTCATACACGCTCTGTGTGTCGTAGAGCAGTCGGCCAATCAGCGTGGATTTGCCATCATCCACCGAACCCGCCGTAGAGAAACGCAGGAGGTCCTTAGAGCGCTCTTCGTCCAGGTAGTCTTCGACGTTGAAGTTCTGAGCAAAGATGGGTGAAACAGCTACCGGCTCGGCTTCGGGTAACTCGCCGCGCAACGGCGTGTGCAAATCCACATTGGCGTTCCATGCTTCCGGTTCACCGGCGGGTGCACCGTTGGCAGTAGTGTCCGTGGCGGTCTGCAAAGCTACCGGCGCGCTCAGGTGTAACTCGACCAACTCGTCGCTCGCTTGCGCCATGGCTAGAAGTACCCCTCGCGCTTCTTGAGCTCCATGGAGCCTTCCTGGTCATGGTCGATCACGCGATTCGCTCGCTCCGATGACCTGAAGCCGAGGATCTCTTCGATGATCTTCGGGATGGTGTCGGCGTCGCTGCGAATGGCGCCCGTGCACGGGCTGCAGCCCAGCGAACGCAGGCGGCACTTCACCATCGTGGGCTGCTCACCGGGACGACGCACAAAGTTTTGCTCCGTGGGCAGCAGCGCGTCACCACGCAGGTACATGGGCCGCTCACGCGCGAAATACAGATCCACCACGGGAATGTTCTCCTCGTGGATGTACTGCCATACATCCATCTCCGTCCAGTTGCTGAGCGGGAACACGCGGATGCTTTCACCCGGGTGGATGCGGCTGTTGTACAGGTTCCACAGCTCGGGCCGCTGGTTTTTGGGATCCCACTGCCCCGCCCGGTCGCGGAACGAGTAGATGCGCTCCTTGGCGCGCGACTTCTCCTCATCGCGGCGCGCCCCGCCAAACGCAGCGGTAAAACCGTAGTGCTGCAGGCCGTCCAGCAGCGCCTGCGTCTTCAGCAGGCCGCAGCAGCGTTTGGTGTCGAGCGCGATGGGGTTGGTGCCATTCGCCAGCGCCGCTTCATTGCGCCACACCAGTAACTCCGCTCCAATGCTCTTGGCCAGGCTGTCGCGGAACTCGAGCATCTCGCGAAACTTGTAGCCGGTGTCGATGTGCAGCAGCGGAAACGGAATGGGTCCGGGGTAGAACGCCTTCTGCGCTAGCCGCAGCATCACCGACGAGTCCTTGCCGATGGAGTAGAGCATCACAGGCCGCTCAAACTCCGCCGCAACCTCGCGCAGAATGTGGATGCTCTCCGCCTCCAGCAGCCGCAGATGGCTGAGCCGCCGCTCGTTCGCAGCAGGAGGCAGCGTCGCGGCAAGGTGCGGCAGGGCTGGGATTTCAGTCATAAGCTTTTCACGGGTACTCGCAAGGCGGTGGTTGAAATCTTGCCTGGAACGCGGGGCAGGTGCGGCAGCTCAGTACGCGCTACAGCACGCAGCCTTCAGACAGGCCGGACAAGCTTCCGCTTTGGAGAGAAGCAGCACGCGTGTCAGTGAGAGTAACAAACGCCTGCTGGCGATTCAAAATCTGCCGGTCACAGCTGCCAGTCTAGGCCCGGCTGCAGTTGTACAAGCCAGATCTACCTGACTCCGGGCGCAGAGGCGAATCGCTGCAGCAGCAGCCGCCGGCACGGCCGCTCCACGAAGCGGTACAACAACAGCGCTACAACAGGGATCGCGACTACCGCACAGACTGCGGTCGCAACATTGGTCTGCAGGTGAAACCGCCCAACCGTAGCGTCCCAAAGAAGCAGATGAAACAGGTAGAACGAATAGCTCGCCTCGCCCAGCAACATAAGCCAGCGATGCGACATCAGCCGGGTCAGCCCGTGGTGGCCGCACAATCCAAGAATCACGGCACACTGCAGCGGAATCAGCAGACCGTTGTGCAGCATGACATACGGGAGGCGATCCGCCACGCACAGCACTGCGATCAGCAGCGCGCCGCCACCCCACGCCAGCACCCGCGACAGGCGCGCCGTCACACCATGCTGCACGTACATCCAGCCGAGCGAGACACCCGCAAGGAACTCCGGCAGCGCAAACAGGGGGATACGTCGTATGCGAAGGATATTGCTATAGCCCGCCTGGGCATCTGGCAATTCATGCATTCCAGCCGCGGGGTAGTGCAGAAGACCCCAGGCCGGCGCTGCCATGGCCAACAGCACAAACCCCGCAATAGACAGGACTGATGCCCAGCGCGCATGCCTCCGCAACCGAAGCACAAGAAACGGGAACAGCAGGTAGAAAAAGGCCTCGCACGACAGGCTCCATGCGGGCACATTAAAGTAGCGCACCAGCCTGCTAGACCAAGATTGCACCATGAAGACGTTGGCAATGAGCGCCACGCGCTCGATTCGGAATGCGAGCAGCCCACGGTAGATATAGGTAGCCGACAGCACGCCCAACAGGTACACAGGGTAAATACGAGCGAATCGAGCGATCCAGAAGCGCCGCGGGCTGCCTCGCCCCGCCTCGTACTCCCTGGCATGGGCGTAGGTCAGAATGAACCCGGAGAGCAGGAAAAAGAAGCTCACTCCTGTGTAGCCCGCTCCAAAGAACGATGCCAGTGGACCCCACAGGCGGAACGGCCGAACAAAATGGTAGAAGCCGACGTGCAGCGCAATAAGAAACCGCAGCGATGTGAGTGCCCCGAGCACCGGCGGACGCGGCAAGCCGGTCGCTTTGACGGGAGAACGTGGATCGCTCAGGGGCAGCACAGTGACTCCGGCAGCACTCACCCCGCAGCACCAGCGCTGCCTGTATCCAGCAGGCGAAGGTACTCGCGGCGGATCTTCAGTAAGTCGGTAAAGGACCGGCTAAAGTCGCTCGCCCGCAGCTTCGAACCAGCAACATCGACCCAGGTGTGCAGGGGCATCTCATATAGTTTGTCGCCGGGCTTTTGCCCGCTGCGCTTCCACGCCGCCAGCGAGCGCGCCAAAATCTCTACGTCAAAAATCCACCTGGACTCAAACGGCTGCGCCAACACCTTGTGCAAAAGCGGCGTTGGACGAAAAAGCTTGGCTCCGCACTGTGTGTCGTAGATGGGTATGCCGAGGGACAGCGAGACCGCCGTGGCAAAGACGCGGCCTGCATAGTGCCGCACGGGCTTGCGGCTCACGTGCCTGCCCAGCAGCCGAACACGTGCGCCAAAGATGATGTCGACCGCAGGCTCCTGCTGAAAGACATTGAGAAAGTCGGCCAGCGCATCCAGGGGCGTGGCCAGGTCAGCGTCCCAAAAGCCGGTAAATGCGCCCGGCGTCGTCGCCAACGCGTGCAACATGCCACGCCGCACCGCTTCGCCCTTGCCACCGTTGGGTTGTACATCCAGCACAGCGGCGCGGCCCGGGTGCTCCGCGCAAAACGACTGCAGGCGACCCAGTGTACCGTCAGAACTGCCGTCGTTGACAAACAAGAAGCTGACCGCAGATTGCTCCCGCAAAAAGCTGGAATAGCTCTCCGCTCGCAGGCGCTCCGCCTCGTTGTAGCACGGCACCACCAGCGTGCATGCCGTGTCTTGAGAGAAAAGCACTGACATACGCGGCTGTAGATCTCCCTATTTTTGAACTGGCGATGCACGTCGCACCGCTCGGCTGCAATGCTACTTCCGTATCGTACCGTCTTCTAGTCCGTGACCGGCGATAGGGCAATCCACTTACACCGTAACGGGCCGCTGCACCTCGGCAACAGCTGCATCGTCGACGATCGGCATCTCCAAGCTGATCTTTGTTCCCCGACCCGGCCGGCTTTCCATTTGCAGGACCGCATCCGGACCGTACAACACCTCCATGCGTTCGCGCACGTTGCGCATGCCGATGCCGGTGCCCGGCCGGACAATGCCGCTGCCCGGATTGGCCACGCTACGCCCAGGGGCCACGCCCACGCCGTCGTCTTCCACCTCCAGCAGTAGCCTGCCGCCCTGCACACGGCTGCGCAGCCACACCGTACCGCCACCGATGCGCGGCTCTAGCCCATGCTTGATGCTGTTTTCGATAATGGGCTGCAGAATCATGCTGGGCACCACCATGTCCAGCGTTTCCGGTGCAATCTCCTTCACCACGCGCAGCTTTTCGCCAAAGCGCACCACCTCAATGGCGAGGTAGTCGTCAGTAAAGGCGATTTCATCGCGAAAAGGTACAAAGGCTTCGCGCTGCTTGAGAAGAATGCGCAGAATGTGCGCCAGCCGCACCACCATTTCGCGCGCCAACTCCGGCTCCAACCGGATCAATGAGCCGATGGAGTTCAGCGTATTGAACAGGAAGTGCGGGTTGATCTGCCGTTGCAGCGCATCCAGCTTGGCTTCGAGCAAAAGCCGCGCTTGCTGCTCAAGCTTGTCCTCAATCCGAATCGCATTCCAAATCTTCAGCGGTATGCCCACCAGGACCGGTGCGGCCGCGCACACGGCCAGTTGCAACAGCCACAAGTCGGAGTGCAGGGCGAAATACCGGCGCGGCGCATACTTCGCCACCTCGCTGGCACCCAGCTGCATTGCCATGATGCAGACCAGCAGTAACACCTGCCGGTCCAGGTGTGGCCTGCGTAGATTGCGGCGAACCCAGCGGTACAGGCTCAGATCGATCATGGGCGAAAACGACCAGATCGCCTCCACGTCCACTGCGCGGTAGAACACCCCCGCTAGCACCGCC
>CALMOM010000204.1:1555-6324 GCA_937873305.1 uncultured Terriglobus sp. | reverse complement strand
CGCCATTGCTGATCGAACGAAGCGGGAGAGTAAGCAACGGCGGAGATGGGATGCTGCTGTTCCAGATTGGTTGGCTATCGGCTCCAGTTGCCGGGTGAGATGCGGTGCCTAGGTGCTGCTCTTTCCACATGCTGGTTAAGCCCAGGAGGAGCGATGCTCTCGGCCGACATCTGACGACAGGATAACTAACAAAGCGAGTGGCTGCCGAGAACAATCTTGGGGGAGGAATTAGGTCATGAAAAAGTGTCGTTTTCTAATCGCTTCAGCGGGCCTTGTCGTAACGCCGAGTATATGCTTGGGGCAGACGCCAGCCAACGCGACCGACCCGGCCACACCGCCCACGGAAGCTCAATCGCAAGTTACCGGTGGCCTGGAGGAGATAGTAGTTACAGCGCAGCGGCGCAATGAACGCCTCCAGGATGTTCCGATCTCTGTTACAGCCGTCACGGCCGCGAGGTTGACCCAGGCTGGGGCTACGAGCGCCGTAGATATTGGGGCACTAACACCTTCGCTAAACGTTCCAGCCACCCAAGCTTACTTTCAGCCGCGAATTCGCGGAGTTGGAACCTTGGCTTTTGGCCCGGGAATTGAAAATCCAATAGCGACCTACATCGACGGTGTTTACCTGGCATTGGCGCAAACCTCGCTCTTGAACTTTGAAGACGTGGATCGGGTCGAGGTCGTGAAGGGCCCGCAAGGAACTCTGTTTGGCCGCAACGCCACCGGCGGTCTCATTCAATTTATTACACGCGACCCGAAGCCGGGCTTCGGGGGCAGCTTCGACGTGAGCTACGGTAATTATTCAGCCGTTCGGACGAATGTGTCGCTTTATGGCGGGTCGGAAGCCATCTCAGCTATCGTAACAGGCTTTTACAATTATCAAGGCGACGGGTACGGCCGCGACCTCGTCTTGAATCGCGATACCAATCGCCTCGCTCACGACAAGGGGGTCAGGGGAAAGGTTGTCTTCAAGCCTACCGACAAAACTACGATCAAGATCGCTGGCGATTACGTGCAGACAAGCGGCACCTACCCTGATGTCAGGCCGCAAGTCGGCACAAGCAATCTTTTCGGAGCTGTTCCAGGCGGTATTTACGATACTGACAATGACGTCCAGGGCTATAGCCGGTTCTCAGGAGGGGGCGCCAGCCTAAACGTTACGCAAGACCTAGATGCGGTCAAAGTCGTGAGTATCACAGCTTACCGCAGGTCCCGGTATTTCTATCAGATCGACTTTGACGGTACTAGAAACCCATTTGGCAGCATCTTTAATACCGAACATGATCATCAATTCAGTCAAGAACTCCATCTGGAGTCCGGCGCCGCTAGCAGGATTAACTGGATTATCGGTGGCTTCTATTTCGATTCCTACGGGGATTTTGATCCTTCACGCGTTAATCTAGCTGGTCCGTTGGTATCGCCCATGCTTCCGATAACGGCGCTAACTACGGTAGGCGCCGTGAAGAGTAGGTCATTTGCGGGATTTGGTCAGGTCACGGTTCCGCTAGGCGAAAAGGTTAGAATCACGGGAGGGCTCCGCTATACGACTGAGAGGCGGAGCATCGATGCGACACAAACCCTAACGGTATCAAACCTGATAAACATTCCTATTGTCAGCGCCGCCCACGCGACGTTCAATAAGCTTA
The DNA here is from genome assembly GCA_937873305.1 of uncultured Terriglobus sp. GTDB lineage: Bacteria > Acidobacteriota > Terriglobia > Terriglobales > Acidobacteriaceae > Terriglobus. Next base: position 4,678 of record CALMOM010000204.1, on the reverse strand, counting down.
CATTCAGGGCCGCTCTAGACTACAGAATCAACCCGAGTGTACTTCTTTATGCCTCGGTCAATCGAGGCTTCAAGAGTGGCGGCTTCAACATACTCTCGCCAGCCGATCCGAGTTACAAGCCGGAGACGCTCAATGCCTACGAGGTGGGAACCAAGGCGGAGTTTCTCGATCACAAACTGCGCATCAATCCCGCACTATTCTATTACGACTATAAGGACTTGCAGGTGCCGTTTGCGAACGCACTTGGGCAGGTTGGGATCGCGAACGGTGCGTCGGCGCGCCTCTATGGAGCAGATCTCGACGTAGAAATCGTGCCGTTTAGACAGCTCCACTTTTTTGGAGGGGCGAGTTATATAAATAACGAGTTCCGCAAATTTCCTGACGCCGTTGTCGCAATCCCGCTCCCGGGCGGAGCGGGCTTCACCCAGACAACCGGGGACGCGTCGGGCAACCGCATACCCTTTACCTCGAAGTTTTCGGGGAACGTCGGAGCTGAGTATACCATTCCGCTGAAGTCGGGAAGGCTGAGTCTGAACACCAATGTCTATTACAATAGCGGGTACAGACTTGAGCCGGACAATCGAGAGAAGCAGCACCCGTTTGAACAGGTCAGTGCCTCGCTTGGATGGACATCAGATAACGAACGCTTGAGCGTGAGGCTTTGGGGAAAGAACCTTACGAAGGCTAAGGTATACACCCAGTTCTCGACGTCACCTGTCGGCACGGCCACATCATACCAACCGCCCAGGACGTATGGCTTTACGATAGGATCGAAGTTCTAGGCCGCGACTCTCTTGGAACAGCGAGCTCGCTCTAATGGCTTGCGTTCTCTTGACACTGTCCGTCGGTCGACGACCTGCAACTATAGCGGTACCCCAGCAACGGCTCGGAGCTCAGCGTTGCCTCCTGTAGAGGCCCAGCTTCGGGTACCGCTAACCGGCGAACGTCGCGAGTAGCGATTTCACTTTGCGATCCGCGCGTCGTCACTGGCATCTTACGGTTCGTAGCGACACGCCTATGACATGCTAGTCCACCGGCCCACATGCTTAGGCGCACGAAGTCCTCAAGTGCACTGCTGCAGCCATGGGAAAGGAATACAACTAAAATGATGCCCGCAGAAGTTCCCGTCCTTATCGTCGGTGGAGGCGGAAGTGGCCTTTCGGCCTCTATCTTTCTTTCTGACCATGGTGTGGAGTCACTCCTTATCGAGCGTCGCTCGAGTACGGCGCACATGCCTAAGGCGGGCGCCCATAATCAGCGGACCATGGAGATATTTCGCCGCCATGGCATTGCGGATCAGATCCAGGCGATTGGCATGCCCGCGGAAACAAGAATCCGCGCCGTCTGGCTTACATCGCTCGGGGGGCACGATGAACTCGACCGACGTCGACTTTTTAGCCTGGATGTAAATGGAGAAGGGGCTTTTCGAGACCTCTTCGAGAAGGACAGTCCGGAACTATCCGCTGGTTTGGGGCAGTACGTCCTCGAGCCGCTCCTGAGGAAAAACGCCGAGCAGCGCAATCCGGGCAGAGTATGTTTCGGTTTTGAGTTGGTGAGCCTTAACCGCGATGGCGAGTGGTCGGTAGCTGAGCTGCTCGAGCGCGAGAACGGACAGACCCACCACGTTCGCGCTCGCTACGTTATAGCGGCGGACGGGGGCCGCACCGTCGGGCCGACGCTTGGCGTGCCTATGGTTGGGTTGACCGGCCTCGCGACTATGACCAGCCTGTACTTTAGGGCCGACTTGTCTGAGTTCGTTGACGACGATGTTGTGGTCCACTGGCTCGTTGGCCCGCGTTTCGGATCGTGGACTGGTGGATGTTTGGTCAAAGCTGGGCCAACTCGATGGGACCGACACTCTGAAACCTGGACCATTCACCTTATGATTCCACCTGATGATCCCGATGCTCAGGATCTCACGAACGACCGCGCGCTCGCACGGCTGCGGGCAGTTCTGAATCTACCGGAACTCGATGCCGAGATCCTGGGCTCGAGTCCTTGGTATATCGAGTCCGTCCATATCGAGCAAAGTTCTTTGGGCAATGTGTTCTTCATTGGTGACGCTGCGCATCGACAGCCGCCTACGTCCGGACTCGGTCTTCAGTCGGCGATTCAAGATGCCGACAATCTCGCCTGGAAGCTCGCGGCCGTAATAAAGGGCTGGGCGGATGAGGCTATCCTGGATACCTATGCGAGCGAGCGCAGGCCGGTGATCCAGGAGAATATCGAATACGCTCTTTTCGCGTTCCAGAACCAATTCGCATATGAAGCTGGCATGGGTCTGACTCATGCCAAAACGACCGAGGAGCGAGAGGCGGTGTTTCTCAAGTTCCTTGAAGACAGTCCGATGGGCCGAACAAGGCGTGCGGTGGGTGCCGAAGTGTTTGGTACGGGACGTATGGAGCTCGACCCCCACGATCGTGAAATCGGCTTCCACTACGAGACCGGAATCGTGCTTCCTGACGGATCGGCGCCGCCAGCCAGAGATCCGATGGGCGTCGTCTACACGCCGACTACCAGACCGGGACATCGGCTACCACATGCCTGGCTTAACAATCGCGGCAAGCGCCTCTCAACTCACGACGTCGGTGACATTGGTAACTTCATCTTGCTTACCGGTTGCGACGGCGCGGACTGGTGCGACGCAGCCGCGAGGCTATCTGACGTCTCTGGCGTGCCGATCAAGGCCTACCGCATTGCACCTGGCGGCGACTTCGGCGATCCGACTCGCGCGTGGTCCAAATTGAGCGAGATTGGCGATGACGGCGCACTTCTTGTGCGCCCTGACCGCTACATCGCATGTCGCTTTCAGGGGGGTACGGAAGATCCGTATGCATCTCTAGAGGGCGCGTTGACCAAGCTTCTGAAGAGGTCGCCGCCGCAGAATGGCAGTAGCGAGGCGCGGGAGAACCAGGTGCAAGTCACTGCGGCTGCCTGACGAGTTCGCTTCGCTTGAGGCTGAACAATGCTGGTGCTGCAGGGACATCCCGAGGATCGGGAGGCTCTGCATCTGGAGGGTGAATAGCTCCACTCAGGCGTGGTCCGGACACGTTGGTGCCGTTGATAGTTAGGTGCGCCCCTTGCCGGGGTCGGCGACGAGTGGACAGGGAAACCGAGCGGGGA
>CALMOM010000204.1:0-1545 GCA_937873305.1 uncultured Terriglobus sp. | reverse complement strand
GTCTATTACGCTGCCTAACCGGTTTGTCGTTCCCGCCATGCAGCGTGCGATGTGCAGCGAAGGGTCACCCCTTCCCATACTTGCTCGGTACTATAGGGACCGGGCGGAAGGCGGGTTCGGGCTCATAATAAGCGAGTCCGCGGCCGTTGATCATGACTCAGCTACTAGACAGCCAGCGGCGGCATGGATTCGCCCAAGTACCATAGGCCATTGGCGACATTGCGTCGAACAAGTCAAGGATGCCGGCGGACAAATGTTTCTTCAGCTTTGGCATGAGGGTGCTGCGCGCGCGGACAAGGGTGAGGACGCTTGGTCCCAGTACCCGACCGTAAGTCCGTCAGGTATCGTTCGGAAGGGGGTCTACAGTGGCCGCGCTGCTTCCAAGGAAGACTTGGCTTCGATCCGCTCTGCCTATGTTAGGTCTGCGCGTTTGGCACAGGAGGCAGGGTTTAGTGGCGTCGAGATCCACGCGGCACATGGTTATCTGCTCGACCAGTTCTTATGGGCGCAGACAAACGTTCGAGAAGATGATTATGGCGGGCCGAGTCTTGAAAACCGCGTCCGGTTCCCTGCTGATATAACAGCCGCCGTCCGAGAGGCGGTAGGCCCCGACTTCCCTATCAGCGTCCGACTCTCGCAATGGAAGACGACTGACTTCGAAGCGAGCATTGCAGGGAGTCCGGCGGAATTTGGGGTCGTACTCGCGGCGTTTAGAGACGCCGGCGCTGACATGTTTAACATCTCGACCCGTCGTCTCGGGCAACCAGAGTGGCAGGGAAGTGAGTTGAGTCTCGCTGCATGGGCAAAACGGCTCACTGGTGCAACAGTTCTTGCCGTCGGTAGTGTTGGCATACAGGGTGATATCACGGATATGCTAACCCAACGAGACTCCGCTCCGCGCTTGTTGGACAGTCTAAGAGAGGTCTCACGTAGCTTTCAGGCGGGAGACTTTGATCTTCTAGCAATTGGGCGGAGCAGCATAGCGGACTCAAGGTTCGTGACCAAGATTCGCGACGGCCGCTACGACGAGGTACGACCGTTCAGCTTGTCGATGTTAATGGAACATCTCAACAGCTGGGAGGTAAGAGATGAGCTTAAGGGTCGTTGAGACTTAAGCGCCGAGTGTCTGGCCGCACTCGGCTTTCGCTCTTCACGAAAACCGAAGCCGAAGAGGGCGGCGGCGTAATCAAAGCATTGTAGTGAAGGGGCCGACACAATGTGTCTAGCGCAAATATCAAGCCTGAGGGAAGGGCCGGGCTACTTCGCGGTCTTAGCGGCAGGAGCGATTGCGGCGCTAGGTGGTCGATAGCCTCTTTTCGAGGCGGCTCAAACGTGCGGCTAATGGCCCGCATATAATCATTGCGTCGCAGAACTGAGAGCCCTATAAAGTGATCGGCGATCATGAATGACACGACATCACGGAGCTTCGGCGAATTTCGTATTTCCCGAAAACCTTCACGAATTCGGAGAATTGAATGAAGACCCGCGCCTCTGTCGCATTCGAGGCCAAGCGGCCGCTTGAGATTGTCGAGGTCGATCTGGAGG
>CALMOM010000203.1 GCA_937873305.1 uncultured Terriglobus sp. | reverse complement strand
GCGAGGTGCCCCAGGTGACGGCGGGTGCCAGGGTGGCGGCGTCGATGTGCAGTTCGCGGTCGAACTGCGCGCCGGTGTCGGTGGGCAGCGTGCGCCAGTAGGCTACGGCTTCGTCCCAGGCTGCGCCCTGCGGGCTGTAGCGGCGGCCCTTCAGGTACGCAAAGGTGGTCTCGTCCGGCGCGATCATCCCGGCGCGCGCGCCTGCCTCGATGCTCATGTTGCAGACCGTCATGCGGCCTTCCATGCTGAGCGCGCGGATGGCCGAGCCCGCATACTCCACCGCGTAGCCCGTCGCACCGTCGGTGCCGATGCGGCCAACGATGTCGAGGATGATGTCCTTCGCCGTTACGCCGAAGGGCAACTCGCCTTCCACGTTGATGCAGAAGGTTTTGGGCTTGCGTTGCGGCAGCGTCTGCGTGGCCATCACGTGCTCCACTTCGCTGGTGCCGATGCCGAAGGCCAGCGCGCCAAACGCGCCGTGCGTGCTGGTGTGCGAGTCGCCGCAGACGATGGTCATGCCCGGCTTGGTCGCGCCCAACTCCGGCCCAATCATGTGCACGATGCCCTGCGACGCGTCCTGCACGTCGAAGAACTCCACGCCAAACTCCGCACAGTTTTTGCGCAGCGCGTTCACCTGTGTGGCGCTAACCTGGTCGGCAATGACGAGCCGGTCATGTGCGCTTGTGGTGGGTACGTTGTGGTCCACGGTGGCAATGTGGCGGTCCGGGCGACGCAGCTTGCGGTCTGCGATACGAAGCCCCTCAAAGGCCTGGGGGCTGGTCACTTCGTGAACTAGTTGCAGATCGATGTAGAGCAGCGGCGGCTCGCCTGCGGGCTCAGCGACGACGTGCTGCTGCCAGACTTTCTCGAACATCGTGCGTGGTACGCTCATTGCGCTGCTCCTGCTGTCTTGCCGATTACGTCTTCAAACGAAATATCGTGCTGCTCTCCATCTGTTGTGACTACAGTAGCGAGGAGAACATTTTCCTTATAGCCCTGTGCTTGGCTCGCGTCGTACCACCGTTTAGCACTGTGTTGGAAGGCGGCAGGCAGAGGGTAGGTAAATCTCTTAAGGCTAAGAAAGATCCACATGTGTGACCCGTCGCCTTGCGGTGCAGGTGCGATCTGCGTGAGCGCAAAGATCATTACTGGTGCTGCTGAATCGGTGTCGATCCACAACAAACCGCGGTCGAAGCAGTCGTGCGGCACGCAACCTTCTTCCGACACGTAGCGGTCTTCGTCAAGCCACGCGCTATGCCCTGCGTTCACGCTTGCTAGAAATGCTCGTGCGACCTCTGGTAAAGACCAGAAGCTGCCGTGATCCTTCCAGATCCATTGCCGTTGCGGGAATGCGATTCGCAGAACTGGCATCAGGCGTGGTTCCTGAGACAGCTGCCGCTGAATTGGCGCTTTGGAGTCGCTCTGCGCCGAACCATCGGGAATAGCGTAGTTGCGCGTCCACGCTAAGTCAGGCAATTTTAAAACAGGCCGTTGCGCGCATACGTTTACGGCAACAACAATCAGCGCAGCGACGCTAGAGGCCGGAATGAGGAAGCGATTGTGCATAGCTATGAGGCTGCCGCTCCCAGGTCTGCCGTCACGCGATCCAAGACCAACTCGCCCATCTTCGTCGTACTCACCGTCTGCTGGCCCGCAATGTTGCCGCGTGCAATGTCTGTGGTGCGATAGCCCGCGTCCAGCACCTGCACCACGGCGTTTTCGATGATCTTGGCCTCACGCTCCAGCCCGGCGGAGTGGCGCAGCACCATGGCCGCAGTCAGGATGGCACCGATGGGGTTGGCCTTGCCCTGGCCTGCGATGTCAGGGGCGGAGCCGTGCACCGGTTCGTACAGGTTGACCTTGCCGCCCAGCGTGGCCGATGGCAGCATGCCCAGCGAGCCGGTGATGACGCCGCTTTCGTCCGAGAGGATGTCACCGAACAGGTTCTCTGTCAGTACCACGTCGAAGTCGCGCGGGCGGTTCATCAAGTGGATCGCCATGCTGTCGACCAGCTGGTGTTCGAGCGTGACAGCAGGGAAGTCCTTCGCGACTTTCTCCACGATGGAGCGCCACATCTGCGACGTTTCCAGCACGTTGGCCTTGTCCACGCTGGTCAGCCTGTTGCGGCGTTTTGCTGCAAGGTCAAAGGCGATGCGTGCGACGCGCTCCACCTCTGCCTCGGTGTACACCATCGTGTTGTGTGCGCTACCCGCCTGCTTGTCCCATGCGCGCGGCGCGCCGAAGTAGAGGCCGCCCAGCAACTCGCGCACGAACAGGATGTCGGCACCCTCGGTAATTTCAGGCCGCAGCGGGCTGTTGTCGGCCAGCGCCTTGTACGCCGTGGCGGGGCGCAGGTTGGCAAATCCGCCCAGCGCAGCGCGAATCTTCAGCAGGCCCGCCTCGGGCCGTTCGCTCGGCGGCAGCGTGTTGAACTTGTTGTCGCCCACCGCTCCCAGCAGCACGGCATCGCTCGCGAGGCAGCCCTGGATGGTGGCATCGGGCAGTGGCGTGCCGTCCGCGTCAATGGCGACGCCGCCGATGCGCAGCGCCGTGTACTCAAACGTATGGCTGCCGAACTCTGCCACAGCGTTCAGAGCGTTTACGGCTTCCTGCGTGACCTCGGGGCCGATGCCGTCACCGGCGAGGAGTGCAATCTTCAGGTGCATGGTGCGTGTTGCCTTTCGTGTGCTTGCCTCGCAAGTGCCAGCACAAATGCAGATCCCTACGCTTTGCTCCGGGATGACAAACGAGAAGTGTTACGCAGGCAGGGATTGCGGAACCAGTGCCGCGACGTCCTGGTCGTAGATTGACTTTTTTCGGTCGGCCAGCGCGGTGAAGCGCACGTATACCTCATCCAGCTCTTCGCGGTTGAGAGTGAAGCCGAGTTCCTTCAGCCGGTGTTCCAGTGCGCGGCGACCGCTGTGCTTGCCCAGAACAATGGTGTTCGCAGTTACGCCGAAGATGCTCGGCGTCATGATCTCGTACGTCTTCGGGTTTGCCAGCATGCCGTGCTGATGAATGCCGCTGGCGTGCGCGAAGGCATTCTTGCCAACCACGGCCTTGTTGGGCGCAGGACCGAAGGAGATGATCTCGTCCAGCGCCTTGCTGGTTGCGCCAATCTGCTTCATGTCGAGCTGATTCGCGTAGGGATATGCATCCGAGCGTACCGCTAGAATAGCGGCTACTTCTTCCAACGCCGCGTTTCCCGCACGCTCCCCGATACCGTGCATGGACACTTCTACCTGCCGCGCTCCGCCCTGGATGCCCGCCATCGTGTTGATGGTGGCCAAGCCAAGGTCGTCGTGACAGTGGGTAGACCAGACGATGTTGTCGCCAGCCGGTACGCGCTGGCGAATCGACTCAAACATGGCGCGATACTCCTCGGGCGTGGAGTAGCCGACGGTATCCGGCAGGTTGATCGTCGTCGCGCCCGCCTGAATAGCCACTGTTACCAGTTGCGTTAGAAAGTCCGGATCGGAGCGGGTCGCATCCTCGGCAGAAAACTCAATGTCGTCGCTGTGCGTACGGGCCAGCGCCACCATCTCGCCCGTTTGGTCCAGCGCCTGCTGCCGACTGATGCGCAGCTTTACTTCCAGGTGCAGGTCCGACGAGGCAATAAAGACGTGAATCCTGTTTTTGACTGCGGGTAAAACAGCGCGTGCGACAGCCTCAATATCTTCGCGGCGGCAGCGTGCGAGTCCGGCGATGCGAGGGCTGCTGCCGGAGCGGCCCACCTCATGCGCAATGCTGTTGACTGCTGCGAAGTCTCCCTCCGACGCGATCGGGAAACCCGCCTCGATCACGTCCACGTTAAGCAGCGCAAGCTGGTGGGCAAAGCGCACCTTCTCGTCATGGTGCATGGTGCAGCCGGGAGATTGCTCCCCGTCGCGCAGCGTGGTGTCAAAGAAGATGACCTGTTCGGGTGGCGTGCTCATGCGTCCTCTTGCCTGAAGTATAGCGATAAGGCATGCTTATCGTGTCTGATACCCTCATCAGAAATACTTATTAGCTGCATACGGAGTAAGTATGTTGCAGTGCAGGCTAGCCGGTAGAGGTGTGCACCTTGGATTTGTTTGCGATGGAGACATTTCTGGCGGTGGCAGAGGAGCGCAGTTTCTCTCGAGCGGCGCACCGCCTGCATCGAACACAGCCCGCTGTCAGCCAGACGGTCGCCAAGCTGGAGGCCTCGCTGGGCGAGGCGCTGTTCGACCGCGCCTCGCGCGACACCACGCTGACAGCTGCCGGCAAAGTGCTGCAGGAGTATGCCCACAAGCTGCTGAACCTGCGCACAGAAGCGACGCACGCCCTAAGCGAACTCCGCTTGCTCCATCGCGGAACCCTAAGTTTAGCGGCCAACGAGTACACCTGCCTGTATCTACTGCCCGTGCTCCATCAGTTCCGGCGCATGCACCCGCTCATCAAAATCAGCGTGCAGCGCTCGCTCGCCAGCCGCATTGCGGATGAATTGTTGCTCCACTCCGTCGAGATCGGTGTGCTGAGCTTCAAGCCGCAGGACCGCGCATTGCGGTCCATCGTCGTGTTTCGAGACGAGCTGGCGTTTGTGGTCGGCCCGCGCCACCCCATGGCCGGTAAGCAGTCGGTTGCCATTCGTGACCTGCATGACGAGGTGTTCGTCGCACACAATGTTCCGTCACCACAGCGGGCCAAGGTTCTTGAGGCGTTTCGGCGACATCGCACCGAACTGCGCATCGGTGTGGAACTGCCCTCACTGGAAGCGGTGCGACGCTTTGTGGAACTCGGGAATGGCGTGGCATTAGTTCCCGCCTTGACGGTGGAACGTGAGTTGAAAGGTGGTGCGCTGCATCGTGTGTTGGTAAAAGAGCTGCAGATGGAGCGCAAGCTGCGGCTGGTGCACCGCAGGGATGCAAGCCTGTCTCACGCCGCGGTGAGCTTCTTGCAGGTCGTGCGATCTTTCGCTGAGGCAACCGGCGGCTCCTATTGCTACCTTCAAGAGCGCAGTGAATGAACTGAGGTACACACCTGCCGTTCGAGACGGGTACAATCACAGGAGATGTTGCGGAGCGCAGCGCAGAGGTTGCACGAGCGCCCGGAGACATCGAGGTTGAGCAAACGAATGAAGAAGATGATATGGGCCTGCGCGTTGCTGGCCAGTGCGGCAGCTGGGGCGCAGGAAAGCCGGCAGGACGTCAGTATCAGTGCGCTTGGAAACATTCCTCCGCAGGTCAATGGACAGGGTTCCCAGGTAAATGCGGATATTGGCGTAGGAGCATTGGCCAGCTACCGCTTCATGCTGACCCCGCGTAGCGCGTTGGAGGCAAATTTTTTTTTTTATGATTATGAGACCTACGTGATCTACACCAGCGCCAAGCACTACCAGGTGCACACACGTCAGC
>CALMOM010000202.1:16896-21026 GCA_937873305.1 uncultured Terriglobus sp. | reverse complement strand
GTGTCCTCGTGCAATTGCTCCGTCGCTTCGGCGATTGCGTTCTGTGGCAGTGCTTGATCCGATTCTTCGGACCGGGTGTCGTTGACGAAGATGCGCTGAAAGACGGGTGGCTCGCTCCAGGAGAGTGGAATCGCAGCCGTTGCCGTGACACGGGCATCGCCACCCACGCGCACAAACTGCTGCAGCACGGAGATGAGCTTGGACGGCAACGCCAGAAGGCGGAAATTCGGGAACCAGAGACTCAGGTAAAGCTGATCGGCCATGGACCTTAGATGCGGCTGCGGCCAGTTTGCGGTAGCCTTATGGAGGTGGTTGGGTGAGCGCGACTGGACTGCAAAAAAGCGGCCAACGAGGGGCACCGACGCGGCGCGTGGTTGTGGTTCGCCGCTGGTTGTTGTTGGGTTTTGCGGTGCTCGCCTCTATGCTGGTGACGGTCCTGGGACTAAAGCGCATCCAGGCACGGCATGTCCTGGCAGACCTGCCGCGGCGCCTGGGCCTAGACATCCAATCAGAGACAAATGGATTTTCCTACACCCAATCCATAAAAGGCCGGGTGCTCTTCACAGTGCACGCGGCCAAAGCCATTCAGCGGGAGAACGGGAAAACGACACTCCACGATGTGTCCATTGCCGTCCACCCCACCCCTGGTTCGGATCGGCCCGACAGCATCCGTGGCGAGCAGTTTGAATATGACCAGGTGAACGGTGTCATCAAGGCCCAGGGTGTGGTGCACCTGGACCTGGCGGGTCCGCGCAGCTCTGCCGCGGAGCCGCGGTCAGGAGCGGCTCGGATTGATGTGACCACCAGCGGGCTCATTTTCTTGCAAAAGCTGGGAGTGCTGGCGACAGACCAGCCGTTGCAGTTCGTGTACGGCGAGCTTCACGGCAGTGCACGTGGCGCAGACTACGAGACGGACACGGGTCTGCTTCGCCTCCGCAGCGATGTGCAGCTTGATGGCTTGCAGCAGGGCAAGCCGGTGCATATGGTAGTTGCCGCGGCGGAGTTCGATCGCACCCGGCGAACAGGCACGCTGCACATGGCAGAGTTGCAAATTGCTGCGGACCGGGGGCGAGGTGACCGCGTAATCGTTACGGCAGCCAACGAGGGTAGCCCTCGCGTGTTGGAAGCGGACGGCAATGTGGTGTTAGATGGCCTGAACGGTGAGCACCTTTCCGCCAGTCATGTGCGAGCCAACACGGATGGGAGTGGGCACTTGCAGCAGCTTGCCGCACAGGGCAACGTCGTACTGCAGGACGAGCGGTATAGCGCCACATCCGGCAGCGCGCTCCTGCACATGAATGCGGCTGGACGGCCACTACAGGCAGAGCTTACGACGGCGGTGCACGTGAGTGTCGCCGGGAAAGCCGGGCAGGGCAGTAGTGAACTGAAGTCCCCCCACGCCGTCTTCAACCTGCTGGACGCCGGTAGCCACACGGAACTGAAAGATCTCTCTGCGGATGGGGGAGCAGTGCTCTCGTCCGTCGAAGCAGAGGGTGCCGCGCAGGTCGCCAACCGCTCGCCTCTCCAGAAGAGTGGCGCCTCGCCAGTGACGACGCTCACCGCACGCTCGCTGCACGCCGACACCGCCGTGGCGAATGGAGTGCGGTACATCGCAACGGTCGAGGGAAAAGGCGGCACTAAGCTGGAGCAGAGTGACAGCCTGGGCAATCGGCGTGTGAGCAGCGGCGACACGCTGCAGGCAGCCCTGCTGCCTGCAGCCGCGTCAGCCGCCACGCCGCGGACGCAAGCCTTGCTGCGCTCGGTGGTGCAGACCGGTGCCGTGAATATAGCGCAGCACAAGGTGTTGCCAGCGACACAGAGCAGCCATGGAGCCGCTCAGGTGGAAGATGATCACGCCACAGCTCAGCAAGCGGAGTGGGACAACGTGAATGAGCGCCTTCGTCTGACCGGTTTCCCTGTTCTTACCGGGCCCGGTATTCAGCTAGCAGCCGATGTGATCGAACTGTCACAAAAGAACTCCAGTACCGACGCGGCGGGGCATGTGCGAGGGACGTTTCAGCGAACTGAGACGAGCAACTCAGATCCTGTCCGGGTGCTGGCAGAGCGATGCCGCATCAACAGTGATACAGGGCTTGCTGAATTCTTTGGCGACACGTCTCCAGTGCGGCTTTGGACAAGCACGTCGCAGCTGGAGGCGGCAGAGGTCGACCTAAAGAAAGCGGAAGGGCTGCTGGTCGCACATAGCACTGCACAGGCATCGCAATCAGGCGTACGCCTCTTGCTGAGCGAGGAGAGCAGCAGTCCGTCGAGCCACTCGAACCGGCACGGTACGATTCAGGTTCATGGACAGACCTTGACGATCACCGCAGGCAGCGGGCAGATGCCAACACGGATCGTGACCTCCGGCGACGTTCGAGTCACGGCCCAGGGCAGCGATGTGCGAGCGAACCGGGTAGTAGCGACGATGAACCCATCGCAAGTGCCCGGCGCAAAGGTTTCCGCGCCCTCCTCTGCAATTGCAGGCCTGATGCCCGGAGGCGGGAGTTTGCAATCGGTTGCGGCGTCCGGGGATGTGAGGCTGCAGCAGCCCGGCAAAACGGCGCGAGGACAGGATTTGCTCTACACAGCGAAAGAGGACGAGTATCGCCTGAGTGGCAAGCCAGCGTTTTTGCACGACAGCCTGCGCGGAGACCTCACCGGCCAGACGCTGACGTTCCACGGCGGTAACGAGCGAGCTGAAGTAGCGGGCGAAGTGTCACGGCCTGTCCATACCGAACTGCCGGCACCCACAGGCCGGGCGCATTGATATTGTAGAGAGAGCCACTGCATTTACCGATCCTAAGCTTCGAAGCCGCATGCCAGACGAGAACAAAAGAACCCTGCTCACCGAAGCCGTAGCGAAAAGTTACAGTGGACGCGAGGTGGTGCGTGGCGTAAGTGTAAGCATCACGCAGGGGGAAGTAGTAGGCCTGCTGGGCCCCAATGGCGCGGGTAAAACCACGACCTTTTACATGATCGTCGGCCTGGTAGCCCCGGATGCCGGACGGGTCTCTATGGACGCCCAGGACATCAGCCGAGTGCCGATGTACCTGCGAGCACGACATTACGGCATCAGCTACCTGCCGCAGGAGCCCTCGGTGTTTCGTAAGCTGACAGTGGAAGAAAACATCTTGGCCGTGCTGGAAACACAGCAGCTCAACTGGGAGGCCAGGCGCACCCGAACGGCATCGCTGCTCAGCCGATTGAATTTGACCCATGTACAGAAGACTCAGGGTTATGCTCTGTCTGGCGGTGAGCGCCGGCGTGTCGAAATCGCACGGTGCCTCTGCATCCAGCCCTCGTTTATTCTGCTGGACGAGCCGTTTAGCGGGATCGATCCCATCGCTGTGCTGGACCTGCAGCAAATCATCTTCGACCTCAAGGCGGACGGCATTGGTGTTCTCATTACGGACCACAATGTGCGTGAAACCCTGAATGTCACCGATCGCGCGTACATCATGGCGGAGGGCCGCATTTTTCGTGAGGGCACACCGGGTGAGCTAGGGCGCGACCCTGAGGTGCGCCGCATTTACCTGGGCGAGAATTTCCGGCTTTGACCAGGAGCTTGACCTCACGTTCGTGATTGGAACGGACGACAGGTTTGGCACCGCGCGAGCTCCGCAGGACGTTAATTGCGGCGGAGTAAACTCACAGTACGCGGCGCGGCACACGTTTCAGGCGTACCCGTGTCGCGCCAGGGGTACACGCTTGCTGTTACAACCAAAGCTCAACTTGCGGGTTGCACAGCGGCAAGTTCTCACGCCTGGCCTCGTGCAGATGGTCAGCGTGCTGGCGCTGAACAAGCTTGAGTTGAGCGACATGATTCAGGCAGAGATCGCCAGCAACCCCGTGCTCGAGGAGATCGACGAAAGCACCATTACCCAGGAAGAGCTTGCGGGACGCGAAGCAGAGCGGGAGATGTCCGCCGAGCAAAGAACGGCAGAAAGCGAGCGGGAGGACAGAGACCCGTTCAACGAAATCGACTTTGGCGCGTACTTCAACGATTATCTTGACCCCGGATTTCGCACCGGTGGTTCCGCAGCGATCGACGATCCAGACGCTCCCTCATTCGAGAGATTTCTCACAAAACCCGCGAACCTGGACGATCACCTACGGTGGCAGCTCTCTTC
>CALMOM010000202.1:8872-16886 GCA_937873305.1 uncultured Terriglobus sp. | reverse complement strand
CTCTTCGAAGCGCATTGCCGAACCCCTGCGTGCTGCCCTGGATGTTGTTTTGGGTAATTTAGAGCACGACGGCTACTTACCCATTGAGGATGATGAACTCGTTCGTCACTTTCCGCACGTCCTGCCTGGAGCAATCGTAGAGGCGCGTCGCATGGTGCAGGGGCTGGACCCGATCGGCATCGCTGCAAGAAACCTGCAAGAGTGTCTCCTTTTACAACTGAACGCGTTGAGCACTCACCCATCCTCATCGACGGTTAAGCCGAGCGATGAAGACGCGGTCACGCCACGAAAGGCCTTGGTGGTTATGGCTTGCAAGATGGTCGAGGAACACCTGCCGCTGCTGCAGCGGCGTGACCTGCGAGATCTCAGCCGGTTGCTTCGAGCGGACACAGACGTCGTGCAGCAGGCGCTCGATATTATTCGAGCACTGGACCCGAAACCCGGGCTGCGCTACCAGGCAGCAGAGGTCCGTCTGATTGAACCGGACGTGGCCTTTGTTAAACGCAATGATCGTTGGTTCGTGGTGATGAATGACGAAAACGTACCGTCCTTACGGCTGAACCAGAGCTACCGGCGCATGTTGCGAGAGAAGCGCACCGAGAGTGAGGTTCGAGAGTACGTCAAGGAGCGCTACCGTTCTGCGTTGCAGTTGATGCGCAACATCGAGCAGCGCAAGAACACCATTGTGCGCACGTGTGAAGTCATCTTGCGGCGCCAGGAGCAATTCTTCGAGAAGGGCGCGGACTGGCTTCGCCCCATGATGATCAAAGATCTTGCGGAAGAAATAGGGGTTCACTCTTCCACGGTCAGCAGGGCCGTCGCAAACAAATATGTGCACACACCCCAGGGAGTGTTCGAATTGCGCTTCTTCTTTTCTGAAGCCGTTAACGGCCCCGAAGGTGCCGACTTGCCCTTGCCGCTGCTGAAGAAGCGAGTGAAGAAATTAATCGATGAGGAAAACCCGCGGAAGCCGCTGACGGACGATGTGCTTGCGGTGGAACTGCAACGGCAGGGCATCCGGGTGACGCGCCGCACAGTTGCAAAATACCGCGAGGATATGAATATTCCGAGCACGCACCAACGTCGCCAGCGTGGCTGAGGGCAGCGACAGGAAAGCGTCTCAACCGGCGTCGGCGTATCGTGATTGTTGAGTGGAGGACGCGAACGATGGATCTGGAAATCACCGGACGGGGAACGCAGGTAACGGTATCGCTACGGCAGCAGGCAGAGGAGGGGCTGTCGCGCATCGAGAAGGTCCTGGGCCCCAAATGCACCGCGAAGATCGTTCTTCATACGGAAAAGCAGCACAGCGAGGTTGAGCTAACGGTTCGAAACACCATGAACGACTTTGCCTCCCACAGCTCGGCGAAGGAGCTTACGATTGCGCTGAAGGATGCCTTGGACAAGGTGGAACTGCAGGCAGTCAAGGCGCGCAAAAAAGTAGTCAGCACCAGACACCATCCTGGAAATTCCGCGGAGGGCTCTATCCGGTTGCAGGATGAGGATGTGGATATTCGCGAACAGGGCAACCCAGAGTCGGAACGTCTTCAACATGCAAAGACGGGCACCGGTAAGGCAATAGCAGGTGTTGACGATGGTGAACTGCACGCGGAGCAGGATGTTGCCACGTCGTAAACCCGCGCGAGTTCTGCCGTGCGGATGCTAGGATAAGCCGCATGGCCGAGAGCGTCTCTCTCCACAATCGGCGTGCGGGCGATGTTGAGTCGTCCGATCCGGTCTCGCGCTCGCAACCGGACCGCCAGCGCACGGACGGCTGTGGCGCCGAACGATGCGAACTTGTGGTTTTGACGGGTCTGTCAGGTGCCGGTAAACAATCCGCGTTCCGCACCTTTGAAGACCTAGGCTACTACGCTGTCGACAACCTACCGCTGGAGCTGGTGCCACCGTTCGCTGACCTGATCCACGGCTCACCACACATCACAAAGGCGGCCCTGGTGGTGGACGCGCGCGAGGAGACAATCGAACGCTTCCCGAACATCCTGAAAGACGTTGCAGCCCGGTTGAGTGTGCGTGTGGTGTTTCTCGAAGCCTCTGACGAAGTGCTGATCCGGCGCTACTCTGAGACGCGGCGTCCACACCCGTCGCGAACCGATGAACTGATTACAGCCAGCATTGCCGCGGAGCGTCGGCGCATGGCAGTGGTGCGCAACCTGGCGGATGTGGTGCTGGACACGTCTCGCTTCAACGTGCACCAGCTACGAGCTCACCTCGTCAGTCAGTTCGGCAAATCTGAGGGATCCCAGACCCTGTCCCTGACGACCATGAGTTTCGGCTTTCGGAATGGTGTTCCGCCAGAGGCAGACCTCGTCTTTGATGTTCGATTTCTGCCGAACCCTCATTTTGTGCCCGAGTTCCGTTCGCTCACTGGACAGGATTCGCAAGTGGCGGAGTACGTAACCAGCTTCCCGCAAACACAGGAATTCCAGCAACGCATTCGCGATCTTCTCCTCTTTCTGCTGCCGCAGTTTGAGAAAGAAGGTAAGAGCTATCTGACAGTAGCATTTGGCTGTACGGGCGGCCAGCACCGCTCTGTGGCGCTTGCGGAAGACATGGGGCTCTTCCTTTCGTCAAAGGGTTACAGTGGCAAGGTTTTACATCGTGACATGCCAAGGTAGTGGACTCAGTGTGCCTGATTTCATTCGTCTTTTCACCGAGGCTGCAAGCGTAAGTCGCCGATTGATGGGGAACTCATCTTGGCGGTGTGTTCGAAAGGTGGGTACATGAGGCGAGTATTTCGCCTGCTCGGCTACCTTCGTCCGTACCTCGGCTACTTTGTTCTTTCCGTCGTGCTGATGTCTGTCGTGGGAGCCATGGCAGCGGTACGTATTCTGCTGGTCAAACCCATTCTTGACAACGCCTTGAAGGCTGACACGCAGCCGGTGGAAATTCTGCAGTTCCATATTCCGCATACTCCGTTGGCGATCGACCTGCAGCGCTTTGTCCCCTCCTACATGCATAATGCGTGGACGGTTGTTGCGTTTGCACTGGTGCTTTCTGCATGTATCAAGGCGGTGTGCGACTATGCCGGCACCTACCTTATTAACTACGCTGGCTTCGGTCTAATTACAGATCTTAGAAATGACCTGTACCGCGCGATTCTTCAGCGGCCTGTTTCTTTCTTTCAGAAGTACACCACCGGAGCTCTTGTTTCGACGTTAATCAACGACATCGAGCGTGTTCAAATTGCGATGTCCACCGTTCTTGGTGACTTTCTGCAACAGTTCTTCACGCTGGTGTTTACCGTCTTCGTCGTCGTCATAACCGGTGGGCGTCTTGCATGGATACTTCTTGCGTTTGTCCCGATCATCTTTCTCTCGATTCGTAAGATTGGGCGAGGTGTAAGGAGAACGACCCGCGGCGGACAGGACAAGCTCTCTGATATTCAAAACATCTTGCAGGAGACTTTGACTGGCAATCGCATCGTGAAGGCGTTCAACATGGAAGCGTGGGAGATGCAACGCTTTCGGCAGGCCACCCGCAAACTGCTGCGAGCGAACATGCGCTCTGTCACGCTTCAGGCAATTGCATCTCCGCTGATGGACGCTCTTGGCGCGGCTGCGATCGCGCTATTGCTTTTTGTTGGGCGATACCAGATTGTGCACCATCGCATGACGGCTGGCTCCTTTATTGCGTTTTTGATCGCTGTGTTTGCGCTGTACGATCCTGTTCGTAAATTTGCCCTTTTCTATAACAGCTTCCAGCAAGCGTTGGGCGCGAGTGAAACGATTTTCATATTTCTGGACGATCCCAATCGGGCGCCTCTGACTACGCAGAAGCGCAACCTCCAGGCCTTCACGAAGCAGATCACGTTCGCTGATGTTGCGTTCGCGTATCAAGACGAGGACGAGGAACTCCAGACCAAGCACGTGCTGCGCGATATTTCATTCAGCGTTGAGCGGGGCGAAGTAGTGGCACTGGTTGGGCCTAGCGGCTCGGGCAAGTCGACCCTGGTCAGCTTAATTCCTCGATTCTTCGACCCGACAGAGGGCAAAATCACTCTTGATGGCCAGGACCTAAGGGAAGTGAATGTCAGTAGCCTGCGCAAGCTGATCGGTACGGTGACCCAGGAAACCATCCTCTTCAACGACACGGTGCGCAACAACATCGCCTACGGCCAGCCGGAACTAGCGTTTGAATGCGTTGAGAGTGCCGCACGCGCAGCCATGGCGCACGACTTCATCGTCCGCCTGCCGGAAGGCTACAACACTGTCATCGGGGAACGTGGATTCCGGCTTTCCGGGGGCGAACGGCAACGACTCGCCATTGCTCGCGCAATCTTGAAGAATGCGCCTATCCTGATCTTGGACGAGGCGACATCAGCACTGGATGCGGAGAGTGAAGCATTGGTACAACACGCACTATCCAATCTCATGGCTGACCGGACGGTACTGGTGATCGCTCACCGTCTTTCTACAGTGCGAAAAGCTGATCGCATCCTTGTCGTCGATCAGGGCCGGATTGTGGAGAGCGGATCGCATGCGCAGCTCCGATGGAATGGCGGTGTCTACCAGAGGCTTTACGAGATGCAGTTTGCCGAGGACGAGCCGATAGCGTTGGGTGTGGCGGATGTCATGCCGCAGGGAACGTAGAATCGCTTCGGCAACGGTATGGCTGGCATACTCTTCATCATTTCGGCGCCCAGTGGGTCTGGCAAGTCCACCCTCGTCAATGAGTTGCGTCGCTTTGTCGAGCGGCTGGAGTTCTCTGTTTCGTACACCACGCGAACGCCGCGTGGCTCAGAAGAAGACGGGCGCGAGTACCACTTCACGACCAGGGATGAGTTCGAGCGAATGATTGCCGCAGATGCCTTTCTGGAGTGGGCGGAGGTGTTCGGCAACTACTACGGCACGGCACGGTCAGCGTTGTCTCTGGCAGCGGAGCATGGACGCGATCTGCTGCTAGACATCGATGTGCAGGGGGCGATGCAGGTCATGCAGCGTGTTCCCAGCGCAACCTCCATCTTCATCATGCCACCCAGCCCGGCGGTGCTTGAAAAGCGGCTGCGTACCCGCAGCGCGGCGGAACACATGACGGATGAAGCCGTCATTGAGCGGCGTCTGAAGCAGGCTCGAAGTGAACTCACCTATGTCTCCAAGTATCAGTTCGCAATCGTGAACGATGTGCTGGACACAGCCGCTGCGGAACTGCGCGCCATTGTGCTGCAGGCGCGCGGCGAACCTGACACCCTGTCGCTTGCAGCGTGTTGTACAACAAAGGATCTGCCGAAGCGTTTACAAGACGTTCTCAGTTGCTTCGCTGATTCATAGGGAGTTTGCATGGCAGTTTTTGGTGTTCTTGAACCGCTACAATATCGAGTGTGGTGACAGGTGACGCACTCCGGGGCTATCTGAAGTACCTTCAGGACCTCGGTGTCTACGACCTGTACCGCACCTCTGATGTGGCAGATCCGCAAGCAGCAGGCCTGCTGTCCTCGGTGGCGGCGAACGACGAATACCGCGGAGCGGCAGCACCTGCACCGGTCGTGCAAGACGTAAGAACAAAGCCAATCAGCAAGCAAGCTTCTATGGTTACAGACTTGCAAAAGAGTGCAGAGGAACCAGTACGCGTTCTACCGGCCCCACAGCGCCATCCTGCCCCAACCACCATGTCAGCCTCAGCTGAGAGCGCATCGCTGTTAGCCGAGTCTGCGGAAGCGCCGTTCACACCCCTCATGGCACCTACTAGTTTTAACAACCGTGCACCGTTACCGCCTGTTTCCGTCGAGGCTCCGCAAAAAGTAGCTGTGTTGCAGGCTCTTCGCTCTGAGATTGGCGACTGTACGCGTTGCCCTCTGGCGTATGCGGGCAGGCACTCCATCGTATTTGCCGACGGCAACCCCAACGCCAAACTGATGTTTGTGGGCGAAGGACCTGGTGCCGATGAGGACGCCAGTGGATTGCCGTTTGTGGGCAAAGCCGGACAGCTGCTGAATAACATGATCACTGCCATGGGGTTGAAGCGCGAACAGGTCTACATCGCCAACATCGTGATGTGCCGCCCTCCTAAGAACCGCGTTCCGGAGCCGGTGGAAGCCAATACGTGTTCCCAGTTCTTGCTGCGACAGATCGATGTGGTTCAACCGGAGGTCATCGTCGCCCTTGGCTCAACGGCTGCCACATACCTGTTAGGCGTCAAGCAGTCGCTGGTAGCGCTGCGCGGCCAGTGGCACAACGTGCGCGGAGCGCGGTGCGCCGTCACGTACCATCCTGCGTACCTTTTGCGCGACCCGAAGATGAAGGGTGAAGCGTGGAAAGACCTTCAGCGTGTCATGGTTGAACTCAAGCAGAAGCCCGCGTCGCCGAGCTAGTGGGCCGCGATCCGCTCCGGCGCATACACTTGGGGGAGTGGGTTTGTATGCTGAAGTCGCGCTGCCGGTACCGCTGGATCGTTTCTTCACGTATGAGGTAAACGGGGAGAGCCCCGCTGTTGGCGCGCGAGTTTTGGTCTCATTCAGCGGCCAACAGCTGGTGGGTGTCGTTGTCAAACTGCACAATGTTGCACCGGCTACCGACGTAAAGCTGAAACGTGTTGAACATATCCTGGACAAGTTCCCGCTGCTCGAGCCCGAGTTGCTGCGCCTCGCCGAATGGATGGCGCACTACTATGTCGCTCCTTTGGGCGACATCCTGCGGGGTATGCTGCCCGTCAGCCGCACTGTGAAGCTTCTAGCGACATACCGCATCACAGACGCGGGCTTGGGCGTCCTTTTCGACGGTGCGGAGCGCGGCTCTTCCCGGCGTTCCCGTTTGCCGCAGGCCGAGCAGGCCAGCGAGTATGCCGTGCTGAATGTTTTGCAATCCGGCCAAACACTCGGCGCAGCAGCGCTGCGTTCTCGTGGAGCAACAAAGGCGCTGCTCGGCGGCATGCTGCGCAAACGCTGGATCACCCGAGAAGTGCGGCTGGACGAGCGAAACACGCACTCGCATGAGATGACTGTGGTGTTGGCGGGTGGGGAACCGCCGACTCGACTTTCGGCGAATCAATCCGCAATACTCGCGGAGCTAACCGTCCGTGGCGGCCGCATGAACGTACGTGACATCAAGCAACTGCCGGTGCCGCACACCACACTCAGCACACTGGTTCGGCGAGGCATGGTGAAGCTGGAGGAGACGCCAGCCACGGGTGCTTCTGCTGGCAGTCTAATGCCAGCTGCTGGCCAGCCGAGTGTCCACTCCCTGAACGGGGCACAGGCTGCGGTCGTGGCCAGTGTCGAAGCTGCGTTGGCCAGCGAGAGCTTCCAGGCGTTTCTGCTGCATGGGGTCACCGGCAGTGGCAAGACCGCAGCGTATTTCGCTGCGATGCAGCTTTGCCTGGATCAAGGGAAGTCGGCACTGCTGCTGGTACCAGAAATTACGCTTACACCCGCGATGACGGCACAGCTCTACGCCAGGTTTGGCGATGAGGTAGCTCTGCTTCACTCACAGCTTGCCGCAGGCGATCGTGCCCAGCAGTGGCAGCGTATCCGCAGTGGCGAGGCCCGGGTGGTGCTTGGGACCCGGTCCGCGGTCTTTGCGCCATTGCAGAACCTTGGGCTCATCGTCGTCGATGAAGAACACGATAGCAGCTACAAGCAGGAGGAGAGCCCTCGCTACCACGGTCGTGATGTAGCGGTGATGCGCGCAAAGTTGCGGGGCATCCCCATCCTGCTGGGTTCGGCGACGCCTTCGCTGGAGAGCTGGTATAACACCCAGACCGGCCGCTACACATTACTGCGCATGCGGCAGCGCGTGGCCAATCGGCCCTTGCCCACCGTAGAGCTGGTAGATATGCGAACGGAGTTTCGCGAAACCGGCACGGAACGCCTGTTCAGTAGGCAGCTGGTGGAGCAGGTGCAGGAGACGCTCCATGCCAACCAACAAGCCGTCATCCTGCTGAACAGGCGCGGCTACAGCCGTGTGGTGCTTTGCCGGGCCTGTGGCGAGAGAATCGAGTGTGAGAACTGTGCGGTTGCCATGACGCTGCACCGGTGTGCGGATACCCCTGAGTACACGCC